>LFTP01000165.1 GCA_001513395.1 Clostridia bacterium DTU080 | reverse complement strand
CGGTTCGCTTTCGCTAAGTCCCATGCTCCCCCTTCGGCTTCCTCCAGACGGTCTGTTGCCAGGCCCGCCCTTGCCTACGGGTTCCCTTCCCGCTGGTTGAGTGGTGAGGGCTTCTTTCAGCCCTCCGGCTCGGCAGACATGCCGGGCGCACAAGAAGCTGCCTCTTGAAGGCTTTTGAGAAGCTACAGAATGTGACCTCGATCTCTCATCCTTTCCGCTACACGCCGTCCGTCAACATGCGCAAAATCACTGTCGGCCTCCAGGGCCATGTGAGCAGCGATCCCGACGGCTTCACCCATAGGTACCGCATTGCCCGTAACCCGGTAGGAGGCATGTGCATAGAAGTCACCGCTGATGCAACGCCCCGCCATGGCGAGGTTACCAATATCGCACGAGACCAACGATCGATATGGTATGTGATAGGGTTTCACGCGTATGCCTTCCGAGACAGCACCTTCACCTTTCCGAAACTCCAGGACATGCAAATCAACGCAAAAACGTACTAAACAAATGCCGTCGTCCCATCTTCGACCATTAATCAAGTCATCGACGGAAACCGTGTAGAGGCCGCAAACACGGCGGCCTTCGCGCAGGCCCAATTGCGATGAAGTCGCAACCAGATGGAACTTCTCCCAACCGGGAAGAGTGCGCAATCGCTTCACGGCGTTAAACACCTCCCGCCGGGCCCGCATGGTGGCTACGGTGATGTTCTTAGCCGAGTCGTGTCGGACACCATACTCATGATTAACGCCCAATGTCCACAATCCCGGATACGGAGTCCTAGCCAGTGTGGCCTTCTGATAGCTAGGTTCAACTCCTACCGAACGAAGCAACTGACAAAACGCGTCCTTGTCAGCGGAGGTTCGAGTCTCCGACATGTGTTCGGGGACACCGGTGACAAGTGCCGTGAGTGAAGCCGGCTGGAGCTGACCCGTTTCCGGATGACCGACGTCATAGCGACATCCCGCAAACGCAGCAAGATCCCCGTTTCCCGTGCAGTCCGCAAACAGGTGGCCGACAAAGACTTCCCGACCGCTCGGCCCCTCGGTGATAACCCCCGTGAGCTTGTCACGTTCTTGTACCACACCGACCACACGGGTATTGAACAGGACATCCACCTTAGCCTCAAGGCAGAGCTCATCCAGCAGCACCTTCATAGCTTCAGGATCAAACAGGTAGCCGCTGCCCCGTTTGCGCGGCGGATAACCCTGCAAGTCGGTGAGTCGCTCCTTCAGTTCACCAACAAGTCCCGTCTTAGAGTCTGAATCCAAAACAAAAGGCACCAATCCGGAGGTCCAAATCCCACCCAAGCTACTCGTTGCCTCAAGAAGCAGGGTGTCTACGCCCAATCGCCCCGCGGCAATCGCCGCCGATACTCCGGCCGGTCCGCCGCCGCAGACGATAAGATCATACTCTCCGATCACTTCCAGCTCACGCGCGGATTCCAACACTTGCATGACTCTAACCTACCTCCTGGAATGACGGTGGTCGTGTCAGTACAGACGCTGGATAAACGGTTGAACTCCGCTTAAACCGCCTGCATAGAACACAAAGCGACTTCGGGACAGACGTCTTAACGCCATCGGATTCGCCGCTGCCACGAGTGCCGGCGCCTGAACTTAGATCGCGTCCGAAGGCGATGCGATCAAGCTCTCTTTTTCCATCTGTCAGCATTCCGCGGATCCTGTACTTGATCCTTCACTATGGGTCAATCTTTACGTCTTCAGATAACGTTAATGGTGACTCCCCGGTTTTTGATATGGCCATGATCTGGACTTGACGTTTTCACCACCTTCATGGGGAATTCCGACAAGACCCCCGCGCAACTTGCTTCAACGCGTCAGCCGATCACCACCAAGGCGTGCATTGCTAACCGTCACGCCGACGATCGCCAGAAGAGAACACACTCGCCCATGGGGGGAAATCGGTAAGAGTGTCGAATAAAGGTAATGCCTTCGCTTCACTAGCCCGTTTTGTCAGGAGGATTGAGAATGACTAAGATCTTTCGAACCCTCTCTGTCGCCGTAGCGGTATCGTTCCTGTTATGTGCAACGGTCGGAGCCACCACTCTTGTTGTGGCTACGCACATCAATGAAATCGATCCCGCCAATGCGCAAGTGGACCTGATGAAAGGTTTTGAAAAAATCCACCCGGATGTCGAGGTTGAGATCTGGCACTCACCGTGGGCTGAGTACCATGATCGTCTGCTCACCATGTATTTAGGAGGAGCCGGCCCCGATGTAGCCACAGTCGGGCGACTCCAATTCGCTTCTTTCATCGAAGCCGGTATCTTCCAGCCTCTGGATCAGTTCATTACCGCCGATCCGACCATTGACATCAAAAAAGATGCCGTGCCCGGCATTCTGTTCTCAGGGATCTACAAAGGCCAAGTGTACGGTTTTCCGGTCTACAACGGCCCGGCACTCCTTTTCTACAATCCATCCATGTTTGCTCAGCGCGGCGTGGCCGAGCCCGTCGACTACGTAGAAAGCAACACCTGGAACAGAGAGACCTTCTTGCAGGTGGCTAAGAAGCTGACCTACGATGCGGCAGGCCGAGGAACTCCCACACATTTTGGTTACTTCGGCTTCACCGAGTGGCAGCCAATGTGGATTTCCTATATCCGCCACGCGGGCGGTGACGTCATCACAAGTGACGGCCGTTCCGGCCTAAACATGGCCGAGACCATAGAATCCTTGGAATGGTTGAATGATCTCAACGTACTCCATGGAGTAACCGCTCACCCCGGTCCGGGTGGCGCCAGTTGGGAATCGGGAACCATAGCCATGCATATCCGCTGGCAGTCCGCCGGTCTGGTCGAGAAGAATCTCTATCCTGCGGTGGATCCCGAACCCGCGCCCATTCCGGCCGGTCCTAAGGGATACGCTCACCTGGTCGGTGGTGTCCCGGCATGTGTGGCCACGTCCGCCCAGGATCCTCAGCTGGCTTATCAATATGCGAAATGGTTTGGCATGGAAAGCGATATTTGGAAGCTCAGAGGTGGCCCTCCGCTGTCCTGGAAACAAGTCAGAGGACCTGAATACCGAGCCACGTTGCGAGCCTTCAGGAACCCGAGCATGTTTGACATGGCTCTCGTTGGCGACGCCCGTCCCGAGCCCGAATTCGGTTTCGTCGAATATGCCGAGATCAACAACATCCTCTCCAACGTGTTGATCAACCCCATTAGACAAGGTCAAGTATCGGTCAGGGCAGCTGTGAGTGAAGCGCACCGCCTGCTCACACAGATTCTCGAGAAGTAATGGACTTGAGCCTGCATTCACAGAACACATACAAAAAGCCTTCTCAAACGAGGAGGCTTTTTATCTACCTGAGTAGACCGAAGGAGCATTCGATAACCCTATAAAACCAGGTGATCGGTTACACGAAATCGAAATGTAGATCCGGTAGGTGCCGCAACGGACGGGCACAACCTACGTACATAGGGGGTATTTCCGCATGAAGACGCGTCGGATAGTGACACGCAACAGCACGGGATACATCCGGGTCCAAGAAGAGCCGATCCCGCCTTTGGAGCCGGGACGGTTACTCATTAGAGTTCACGCATCGCTGATCAGCACTGGTACGGAGTTGAGTCGGCTAAGAGGCAAGGAACGCAGTCCGGAAGGACAATTCACGCCTTTCGGGTATCAGAATGCGGGTGAAGTCATTGCCATTGGCGAAGGATGCCAAGGCTTTGAAGTAGGCCAGAGGGTAGCCTGCATGGGCGGACACGCCAAACACACGGACTATGCCACGGTTCCCCAAAACCTGGTAGTTCCCCTGCCGGATAATGTCAGTTACGAGGAAGGGGCATTTACCAACCTAGCAGGTACCGCCATGCAAGCTGTCAGGCGCGGTGAGGTTGTGTGGGGCGAGGAGGTCGCAGTCATGGGCCTCGGTGTAGTTGGGCAACTGGTAGCCCAGATC
>LFTP01000066.1 GCA_001513395.1 Clostridia bacterium DTU080 | reverse complement strand
GTCTCTAAGCCGAGACGCGAGCTAAAAGAGACGAGGGGCCGACCTTTTGGGACAGCCCCATCTTAATAGATGCAGGTGTCCGCATCTGCGAATCAGCACTCCCTTGCGAGTCACGGCAACTATGGCACCTCGCAGAAGCTTGCCGCGGCGGGAGATGAAATAATGCCAAAGAGTGCTGTTAGGATCGATCCATTGAACGAGCACTTGGCGCAGTGAGTCAGGATGGCTTGGATGAGGTTTGGCGCGAAGCGTGCCGCACGCTGTACACAAAGACCGATAGGGCACTAGATACAGGCGATCTTGGCGCCGGACGGAGACAAAATCCCGACCCAGAGCTTGAATCCCTTCGTCCGGTTCAAGGCCGATGTGAATAAGCCTTCCGCCCTGAAAGCGGAAGGCTCGAAGATCAAGCATCCGGAGTCTGTGCTTCCAGTGGCGCTTCACCGGGCTCACCCCGTGTGGCGCGGTGGAACCCAGGGACGGTTGGTTCCAAAGCGGGTGTCGAGCACCGCCCCCAAGGTAATGGCATTGACAAAGAAGCTGGTCACAGGCCCCAGGACAGGTACATAGCGCACCAGAGCCAGAACCACCACGCCGATGGCCAATTCGGCCAGATGGTGAAAGTCTCGGTCGCTACCTGCAATCCTTCGGCCCAAGTAAGAGACAAAAGCGACGTAGCCCAGGATCTTGGCCACGACGAAAGCGAACACTATGACAGGCACCAAAGGAATACCTATGATGGTAATGGCTACGGCAAGCGCGATCGGACCGATCAGCAATATGGCTATCAAGCCCAGCAAAAGAGCGCGGCGCCACTGTGTGTCGAAAGCCTCGGCCACGTTAGCCACGTGGGAGGGAGCAAGGGCCAAGACGAGCAACGCCAGGGCGTAGAGGCCGACCACGTAGAGCAGGTATCCGAAGGAGGCTCGCGGCGATCTCCACCGCAAAAGGCTCAGCCCGGAAAGAAAACGCGGCTTTGTGACCAGGGCCCCTAGATTGACGCTGTGTATGCCGCCCATGACGCGGGAGGAAGGTTCTTGATCAACGCCTCCGCCGATGGCCGTCACTTCCCCTTCGATCACGGCATTGTTGGCCAGTCGAACCGTACCGCCTACGCTGATCACATCACCTTTGACGGGGCCGTGGATGCTGATACTTCCGCCGACGGCGACCACATCACCGTGCACCTCTCCCAAGACTTCGATATCTCCAAAAACGGCCACGACATCGCCTTTGGTGAGCGTCTCCGCCGGAATGACGATATCCCTTCCCACCTGTACGCGTGTGGTCATTTCCGTTACCGTCTGGGCCATGGCGGCGGATGATAGGAGCATCCAAAGCAGGAGCAAAAAGACAAGCGACGTTAACGGCAAACGTCTGTAGTTGTTCATGGCAGGTAGCCTCCTCCAAGCACCGTTTATGGTATGCATCCGCCGAAATGCGCGTACATGAATCCGGCGCCAGGGCATCGGATGTTCGGCGGTCAGTCTTTATTGAAACACTTGACGCTGTACGGCAAATAGCTCTCAAAACGTTGCGGCAGTCTAGACCGTCTCCATGGAGTCGTGATCCTTTTTCTCGCAGCCGTTGCCATGTCAAAGTCGCCGCGTTCGCGAACCGCTGCGCGGTACATGCATGCCCCGATAATCCTCCTTATCACCGCAACGACCGTATCTCCGTTTTGAAAACCGTCTACAGGTTTTGGCGCCTGCGATACACTGTTCGTTCGAGCAGCATCCGAGTCCTTGCCGGATGTGTCGGCTGAGAGGGCCTCTTGTCGGTGTCCGGCACGAATACCTTATTCAGGGCATACCCATGTCGTTGGTCGTAACGGTCTTTTCGCCAATGCTATCGAGCGGTTCATACAGATGACACTACTCATTGCCTTGATATCCTAGCTGCTTAACCACCTGCCGCAGAGCCCGGAGTCGGTGAAGCATCCCAGGGTGTCTATCTCATTTGTCACAACTCACCATCGGACGAACTGAGGCTGGTTGAGTTTGCGGACGGCGCAGTACATGACCGGACCTCACGGGCCAGGGACGGCCGAGAAGGCCGAAGTGTTCAACGAGGCTCGTGCAGGTCATCAAGGCCTGTGCCCAACGGATGTACGTCATGCTTGATACATGTTTCCGCCAGGACGGTTGGAGCTCCTTCATAAACCTTATTGGCACCGCGCAAGAAGGTACTCATCGGGTTATGGAGTAGTACGATTCATCAAGAACAAAAGGCGTTCTTGTCGAGGTTTTTTTAACAAGGCAGGTGGTTACCGTGATTATAGTCAAAAACGTTACGGTCTATCCCGTCACTTCGGAACCCATCGTCGACGGCGCCGTGGCCTGGGAAGACGGCAAGATAATCGCAGTCGGCAAGCCGGACAATCTCGGTCCGGAGGTTGAAGCCGCACTATCCGCCGGTCGGGCGACGATCGTTGACGGAGAAGGCGGCGTACTTATGCCCGGTATCATAGACGCTCATTCGCATCTTGGGGTCCACGAACAAGGCATCGGTTGGGAAGGCGCGGACTACAACGAAAGCACCTCTCCGGTTACTCCGGATATGCGGGTGATCGACGGCATCAACCCGCACGAAATGGGCGTCCAGGATGCCTTGCACGGCGGAGTGACCGCTGTCTGTGTTGTTCCGGGAAGCGCCAACGTCATCGGCGGTTCGGCCGCCGTTGTCCATACCCGGGGGAATATTGTCGAGGAGATGCTTATCGCAGACAGGGTGGGTATGAAGGTCGCCTTAGGGGAGAATCCCAAGCGTGTCTATCGGGCCAAAGATAAGGCGCCTTCGACACGTATGGCTACCGCCGCCTTGTTGCGCGAATGGCTGACCAAGGCCCGGGATTACGAGACGAAAAAAGCTCGAGCTGCTGAAAAAGGAGATTTTTGTGAAACGGATCTCAAGCTTGAAGCGCTGTTGCCGGTGATTCGCGGCGAGATCCCTCTGCGGGCGCACGCGCACCGGGCCGATGACATCGTCACGGCCATTCGGATTGCGGAGGAGTACGGCGTACGCATCGTCATCGAGCACTGCACCGAGGGGCACAAGATAGCGGATTTCTTGGCTGAAAAAGGAGTCCCGGCGATTGTCGGGCCCACCATGAGTTCCCGATCGAAAGTGGAGGTCAAAGATAAGAGTTTCGCCACTCCGGGTATCCTGGATCGAGCCGGCGTAATCGTGGCCTTAACCACCGATCATCCCGTGGTCCCCATAGAGCAACTGCCGATTGTCGGCGCGCTGGTGATGAAGGCAGGAATGCCGGAAGACAGGACGCTGGCAGCGTTGACCATCAACCCGGCGCGCATTTTGGGACTTGATTCACGGCTCGGGAGCATTGAAGCGGGCAAGGATGCTGATTTGGTGTTGTGGTCGGGACATCCATTCGATGTCCGCTCGCGGGTCTGCAAGGTGTGGATCAGTGGAGAGCAGGCGCTTTGAAAACGCAGGGCGAGGAAAGCGGGAAGGGCCCGTTTCCCTCGCCCGTTTTCATTTTGTGAGCACGACGATCTGTCCGAGCGGAGGCTCACCTACCGTAATCTGTTGGCATTTTTTCAGCCCATGTTCTTGAAGTTGCTCGACCAGATCGGTATCGTCTGCCAACAGGAAGATCGTTCGCCCTCCCGGTCGGAGGACTCGGCTTATTTCCGCCGGATGCCTTCGATCAAGCATGAGAAGCGTCTCACGATTCAAGACAGAGGCCATGGCATCAACGCTTTTATCCTCAAGAGGCAGTCGTCCCTGTTGCCAACCGCCAAATCGCACTGATTCGACCGGGTTTTCGCTCAAAGGGGCCAAGACTCTCCAGGCCTCCTGAGCGGTCGGCAAACGTGAGTCGGACAAGGCGTATCCGTAGGCTTGGGCCCAGGGACCCAAAAGAGCGCGCTCTATAACCACAGTTCCGTCCTCGCAGAATGGATCGCAGAAGACATCCTCCGCTCCGGTGACGCTGAGGGCGGCCAAACAGGAGGCCAGCGGTCTGGACAGCGGCGCAAGATCGCGGATAGTGGGATAGTCGACGGGACTCAAAAACTCTACAAACACTTCATGTTCCGTGACATGTATACGCAGGGTGTGAGCATAACCGGGAGGTCTGGCGCTGCGCAATCGAAGCCGATGACCCAGCATCCTGCCGTCCACCGCGGTCATGTCACCGGTGATAAGCAGAGACTGCAATCCCTTGGTGTGGGCGAACTCGCTCATGATCTCAATGAGTTCTTCGTCTTCGGTCAGTCTCACGCTCGGGCTGCGTTCGAGGCGCAGTGACACCGATTGAAGCGACCGCACTTGAACCAGTTGCGGCATGTCGCCTTTGTTCAGGCTAAAGCAGACCGATCCCTCATTGACCTCGATAATCCGGGCGGCGGGCAGGCGCCAGGACAAGACGGCGGCGACGGTCTTTTCAAGGCCCCGAATGGCGCGTCCGACACACAGACCTCCGGGAAGCCGGCGCAGCCAGGGTGCAGTGGCCAAGGGAGGAGATATGGCACTCGAAGACTGCGTGCGTTGCCTTTGATCTTTGATCCGGTAGCGGGCCAGTATTCTCTCCATCTCCGCGCGGACCCGGGGGGCCAGTTGCTGACCGTCCATGGCTTGCAGAGCCTGCACCATCTCCGGGGTTATCATGTTCTCCATGGAGCGCAGCAGGGCAATAGATATGCTCGGCAATCTGTCGGGAAAGGCTGAAAGCAAAGCGTTACGAGCTTGACGCGTTTTATACTGACCGAGTCCTACAGCGGCTTGAAGGCGAACCAGGTTGTCCTCGTCGCCCAAGGCATGGATGAGTCCGGCCACGGCTCGAGGATGGCTGACATGACTGAGCACCATAGTAGCGGCCAGGCGCAAGTGCCTGTCCCGCGAGTTGAGCAGACGATCGACGGCGGAGATGGCATCGTTGCCGTGGCGGGCCATCCGCCGAGCCACTGTCTGCAGCTCCTCACCCCTGGCGGCGATGAGCCTTTCTATATAATCTTGCATCAGTTGGGAAGAATCCGATGAAGCGGGTTTCTGAGTGCTCCGTGACGGAGACCGTCGGGCCACGCGGTCGCGAGATGGGTGTTGAGGTCGCCTTGGTGTCGGCATAACTGAACCGTCCCTTCGTATCGTTACTCATTATGCCCGAAAAAAGCCTCCTCAGCAACAAAAAGAGGGGACACCAAGGTCCCCTCCATAGCCTTTATGGCCGCCTTGAGTGATCTATCGTCTTGGACGAGTTCGTTTGTCGTCATGCCAGACGGCGACCAGAGGACTGACGAGAAACATCGACGAGAACGTGCCCACCACAATACCGGTGAACAGAGCCAAGCTGAAGTTAAACAGGGTGTTATCGCCCAAAAGCAGCAGAGCAATAAGGACGATCAATGTCGACAGACCTGTGTTCATCGAGCGGGACACTGTCTGGTTGATGGCGTTATTGACCAGATCGGCCCACTCGGCGTCCCGGTAGAGTCTGCGATTCTCCCTGATGCGGTCATAGACGACCACCGTATCGTTGATGGAATAACCAGCCACGGTGAGCAAAGCGGCGACGAAGGTGCTGTCGATCTCCAACTGAAGCAGGGCGAACAGACCTGTCATTAACAGTACGTCGTTTAACAAGCCACCCACGGCCGCCACAGCCAGGCGCCACTCAAAACGGACGCTGACGTAGATGATCTGTCCGAGCAGAGCCAGAAGCAGTGCCAACACGGCCTTTTCGCGAAGCTCACGTCCGATGGTGGGACCTACGTACTCCTGCCGAGTCAAACGCGGCTCCAGGTTTTCCTCTTTGAGTGAGTCCAGCAGTCTATCGACATCTTCTCGGGGCAGATCCTTGCCCTTGAGTGAGAATGACTGTTGGCTGGGCTGGATCAAAACGTTGGAGATGCCGGCGTTCTTCGTATGCTTTTCAATCTCCGACAGGCTGAGGCTGCGATTCGTCTGCACCTCGACGAGTGTACCGCCGGCGAAATCCAGACCGTAGTTGAAACCTCTCGATACCATGGCGAGCAAGCTGATGATAATCAGTGCCCCAAAGATGCCGAAACACACATTGCGACGTCCCACTACGTTCCAGTTGGTAGACTTAAATCTCGTGGTGAGACCCAACACCCCCGGACGCTTGTCCAGACCTATGCCGGCCAAGATATACGTCAAGATGCGCGACGCCGTGACTGCGGTGAGGAAGCTGGCCAGTGTACCTATGCCGAGAGTAACCGCAAACCCCCGGACGGCACCTGTTGACAGGAAAAACAGGATCACGGCTGCCAGTACGGTGGTTAGGTTGGAGTCGACGATCGCCGTCATCGCCCGCTCGTAACCTTTACGTATGGAGGCGTAGACGTTGTCCGTGTTTTTGTACTCCTCTTTGGCGCGCTCGAAGATCAAAACGTTGCCGTCAACGGCCATACCGACCGAAAGCATCAGACCGGCAATACCCGGCAGGGTGAGTACAGCGCCCATGCCCATCAGTCCGCCGGCGACCAAAACACCGTAGATGGTCAGAGCCAAAGCGGCAACCACGCCGAGACCGCGATAGACGAGAAGCATGAAGACTAGGGTGCCAATCACCCCTATGATGGCGGCCCGCAGGCTCTGCTGCACAGAAGCCTGGCCCAGGCTGGGACCGACGGTCTGGGCGCCGATGACCTTGACCGGAACCGGGAGGGCTCCGGCCCGCAACAAAGCGGCCAACTCTTTGGCTTCCTCAACCGTAAAGCGTCCGCTGATCTGTCCTCGGCCGTCGGTGATAGGCTCTTGGATGACAGCTGTGGAAAGAATCTCTTCATCCAAGCGGATGACTATGGGACGTCCGACGTTCGCCCGTGTAAACTCAGCGAATTTGGCCGCACCGTCCGGGTTGAAGGTTACCGCGACGGCCGGACGCCCGAAGTTGTCTCGGGAGAGTATGGCATCTTTTAGTTCGGCACCGGTGATGATAACATTGCCGTGCTCATCGCTCATGGTCAACTGAGCGGTCTTACCCAAAGCAGCTATGGCTGACTCTTGATCGTCGTAGCCGGGCAACTCCACTGCAATCCGATCGGTGCCGCGGCGTTGGATGACACTCTCGGCTAAGCCGAGCTGGTTGACACGCCGTTCGATGACGCCGATCATCTGCTCGAGAGTGCCGCTCTCAAGGGGTTTTCCGCCGGTATCGGCTTCGAGGATTATGCTGGTTCCGCCCCGCAGATCAAGGCCCAGATGAAGCGGACGAAGCCAGATCATAATGGCGGCGGCGACTATAAGCACCGCGATGGCAACGGCTTTCCAACGTTCATTCTTAGGAATCATGGATATCCCCCTCTGTGGTGTGCAAGTGCTTTCGCAGCGAAACGACGATTGTACGGCAGTTGCAGGGGGTCAGTCTTTGTATTTGCTGTTAAAGATGGGCAGTAAGAAAAACAGACGGTAATCCGTGGGCAATGAGGCAGGAGTAGGAAAATAATCTGGGCAATGCTTCTGCGCGGTCAAGCTGATGCGGAAAGCCAAGCCAACGGCGATCATCGTCATCTGCAATGGTAACGATGTCTTTTGGGACTCTTTATCGCGGATAAAAAGCGTTTGCGCCGGGGCCAGGAAACTCGCACCGGTTGGAAAGCGGTCCGCGGCGGGAGAGGCGATGAGAATGAGACTCTGTGTGGAGACCACAGCGATGGTCAGCGCACAAAATGCTATGAAAAAAAAGCTGAGATCACTTGTGCTCAGCCATCTCATCACGCCTCGGGACCTCCATACGTCGAAATACGCCTTAGCACATTGTAACATGACAACTCCGGCGCAGAAGCAAGTGATTTGTACCGATGATGTCACTGTTGCCCATCAAGGAGGTTTAGCGATTTGTATGTCGGTTCCTGCTTGTGCCGGTGTCTTTTTGTCCTCAAAGCGAGAGTATTTGTGACGACGCTATTACAAACGCGTTTGGATAGCCAGTGGTGCGCTACCCCAGTCGCTGCATCCGGATCTGAAGGCCGGGGAAGTTTGTCACAGGATATCGATCAGGTCTTTGGTACCGACACTCAAAGCCCGCTTGGGCGAGGTGCGGACAGTTGACGAGAGACCGCAGTAGAGCACTTGACCGTATCGCCTGTTGGTCCGCGAGGGTCGGCCATGTGCGGCTACAGTCGCTGGCTCAACCACTCTCGAGAGCTTCGGGCATTACA
>LFTP01000342.1 GCA_001513395.1 Clostridia bacterium DTU080 | reverse complement strand
CAGAGAGTACTGTGAGCAAAAAGGAGTACGGGCAGCGATCTCCGAGGTTGTCACCAAGGGCGGAGAAGGCGGGCGCGAACTGGCCCAGGCCGTACTGGAAGTGCTCGAGAGCGAGCCCTCGAACTTCCGCCCGCTCTACGACTGGTCACTGCCCATTAAGGAGAAGCTGGAGACGATTGCCCGCGAGGTTTACGGAGCGGACGGCGTTGTCTACACGGCTAATGCGGAGAAGGACATTGCTCTGTGTACCGAGCTCGGACTCAACAATCTGCCTGTCTGTGTCGCCAAGACTCAGCACTCCATAACGGATGATCCCAACGTTAAGGGAGCCCCCAGAGGCTTCAAGATCACCGTCAGAGAGGTGCGCCCGGCACCCGGAGCCGGCTTCTTGGTCTGCCTCACAGGCGATGTGATGACTATGCCCGGCTTGCCCAAGAAACCGGCGGCCGAAGAAATCGATCTCACCGAGGACGGTGTGATCACGGGATTGCGCTAAGAGTATCTCTGGGATACGAGCCCAATACACGCACAAACGAGCATTGGTGGCGCAGGCCTTCGAGAGCTTGCGCCACCTTTTCATCATCCACATGACCTTCCATATCCGCCAGGAAGATGTACTCCCCAAGATGGCGTCGGGCCGGACGTGATTCGAGTTTGCTCAGATTGATGTCCCGCGAGGCAAATTCATACAAGGCGCGGTACAAATGACCGGGCCGATCATCGGGAAAGGCAAAGGCGATCGAGGTCTTGTCATACCCGGTCGCTGAAGGGCGTTGATCAGCCACCACGAAAAAACGGGTGGCATTGCCTTTTTCATCCTGCAGATCACGCGCCATGACCTCCAAATCATATAGCTCAGCGGCCAGTTCGGTGCCCAAGGCCGCCAAGCGCGCATCTGCTTTATCGCGCACGATGCGAGCGGCCTCCGCCGTGCTGCTGGCGGGGCACAATTCCGCCCCGGGAAGTATCTCATTCAGATGCCGCCGACATTGAGCCAAGGCATGGGGATGCGAGTACACGGCGACCATCTCCGTCGGATCAGCACCGGGCAAAGCCAGCAGATTGTGACGAACGGCAATGATCACCTCTCCGACAATGGGCACG
>LFTP01000091.1 GCA_001513395.1 Clostridia bacterium DTU080 | reverse complement strand
CATTCAAACGCATCGCCTATCACGTCTTTGAACTGGAAAATACCTTGCATTCCTTCCTCAATAATCGGTACGGTGCCGTTTAGAAAGCCCGGTTTGAGGGAAGCTTGGCGAGGCAATGGCGTCTTCCCACATCATACTGTAGAGAAACTGCATGCCTGCTTAAAGGTCGGTCTGGTCAAGCTGGGCACAGTGGCCATCGACGGAACCAAGATCAAACGTTCGGCAGCCAACCAGACACTCCCCTGTCCGAGCCATTGGACTTCTATGATTCCCCCGTCCGCCCCCCTGCTCCGTCGTCGTCATCTGGCCAAAGAGAAACAGTCGTGCGAATGTCGGCTTTTCAAGAGGAGTTTTAGCGATCTTTCCGAATACCGCTAGTGCGAGCCTCGGCGATTGTACAGGTGTACGAGGCAGCCTCGCTAGTCTGTGACATCATAGGGAAAGGAGACCACGCATTGAAAGCGGCACGATCTCTGCGCAGAATCATGAGAACCATCTCCCTGGTTGCTCTGATCTTAGTGTGGATGGCTGGGATGGGCCATACCGCCCCGATAGTTACGGTTTCCTCGTGGAGCCTACGCTACGTCGAACCGTTGGTTGAAGCTTTCAACGCCAAAGGTTTGGGTATCGAAGCTGAAGCGGTCCAATTGCGTCCTGATGCACTGAAGGCACGGCTTATCACCAATCTAGCCCCGGACATCATCATGTACACGGTCGGCGACTTCGACTACGAATGGGAGCATTACTGGCTCGATCTTACGGAAGTCGTAAAAAGACTTGGCTCACGAGGCGACTGGCTCCCGGGAACCTGGGATGCGCTGACCATCCCGGCCGGTCCGTACAAGGGTGAGATCCGGCGGATCAAAAACACATACGAGGTTCCCGTTCTCTATTACGACAAAGACCAAATGGCCAACGCCGGAGTCATGGAGCCCGCTGACATGCACCGAGCCGGGCGCTGGAGCTGGGAAGACATGCTGTCTTTGGCGAAAAAACTCACCCGTGATCTGAACGGGGACGGACTCACGGACGTTTGGGGACTGGCTCACGACATCAGCCACGGTTGGAAAAGCAGCGGGTACTATGAGATCTGGGGCCTTCAAGCCGGCGAGTATTTCGTCAGTCCCGATGGATACTACAGGGGAAATCAGCCCGCTTTCGTAGACATGGTCCAATGGTGGGCCGACTTATACAACGTCCATCATGTCATGCAAAGCCCGCGGCCCGGGGTGAGCACACTACCAAGCGGACTGAGTGCCATGATCATGTACGGAACCCATCTGCACGCCAGCGCTGACTGGAGGGAATTCCGCACCTGGGATATGGCTCCTCTGCCCAATTTGCCTCAGAACAAAGCTTACAATTACATGTTCGAGCACGGTGCTTGGGTGGTTAACAAAAACTGCGCTGATATAGATGCCACGATGAAGTTCGTCGAGTTTTTGCTGAGTCCCGAAGCCGTGCAGATCATGTCTCGGGAAGTCGGCTTCTTCCCCGTCCGTCTCTCCGTGGCGCGTGAGTTCGCCAACTACCAACAAGAGCGTTATCCGTGGGCGAAGAACGTCGCCTACACCATCATTTCCATGGTTGAGGGGACAATGCTACCCACGAAACCCGGACCTTGGTACATGCGTAACTGGAACGATGTCCGTGACCACATGCATGCCGCCGTACGCTCTGTGTTGGCCGGAGAAGTCCCCGCGGCGGTGGCATTGGAACAGGTAGCCGGACCCATAGAAAGCATCTTGGCGGCGGGAAGAAAAGACATGATTGCGGGGACGTTGTGGAAATGGTAAGGACCTATTGCTTTATAGCCGCTATCGCGCTCATTCTAACGGGGATCATCCATGTGATGGGAACGGCCAACGAGGCATCTGTCTATGTCGTCAAAGACGGCGTAGCCACGGCAGTGATAGTCGTCAGTCCGCAAATGGATGTCAGGTTCAATCGTTATTTGGGTTTCCTGAACACTTATATCAGCGAGGCAACAGGCACTCGTCTGCCGATACGCCTGCCGAACCAGGTTCACGACCAGGCGAGCATTCACCTGGCCACCGCGGAGACGACAACGAGCGAAGCGGCCAAATCCGCACTGGCGGACAAAGACGGCGACAGTTACGCCATTGTGTGTGGGGACAACGAGATTCATTTGGTCGGCATATCTGAATGGGGCCTGCGCAATGCAGTCTTTGACTTTCTCGAACGCTACGTGGGCGTGCGCTGGCTGTTCGCCGGTCCGGACGGAGAAGACGTTCCAAAGCAAAGTGACATCCTCGTTCCGCAAGGTCTCGTGCTACAAGAACCGGCCTTCGTTCAAAGAGTCATCAGTCCGTTAACCGCCAATCCTTTGACAGCCCCGACCTCGCCGTATGTGGCTTGGGCGGAACGCAACCGTTTGCAGGGAGTCTACAACTCGCGCTCTTTGTTCATGCATAACATGTACAACCTGTTCCCCGTCGAACGCTTCGGCCGCACAAATCCGGAATTCTACGGCAGACGGGTACCCGGAGTAACGGCGACCACTGACTGGCAGCCTTGTTTCAGCATAGAGGGTACCGTAGATGCAGCTGTGCAGGTGATCACGGAGTATTTCACGCTCAACCCCGAGGCTACTTCCTACTCCTTGGGTGTCAATGATCTGGGCGGCTTTTGCGAAGCGGATCCGAACCATCCCGCCTATCCCGGCAGGTTCAACTCCGTCGGACTTCTGAACCTGTCTGACGTCTATTGCCGCTGGGTAAATGAGGTCGTGGAGCGCGTCCATGAGGTCTTCCCCGATAAATGGTTCGGCCTGCTCGCCTATGACTACGTCGCTGATCCGCCGTCGTTTACTTTGCACCCCCGAGTGGTGCCTTTCATCACTAAGGATCGCATGACTTGGATCGACGAGGAAATACGAGCCCTCGGGCACAAACACACGGAAGAGTGGCAGTCGCGGGCAAACCAGCTGGCGTGGTACGACTACATGTACGGTGTGCATTACGTGGTGCCCCGAGTCTATCCGCATCTGATAGCGGAAAACCTGCGCTACGCCAAGGAGCACGGAGTGGTAGCTCATTACATCGAGATGTATCACAACATCGCCGACGGGCCAAAACCGTGGCTGATAAGCAAGCTCTTGTGGGATCCCTATCAAGATGTGGACGTCCTGTTGGACGAATGGTGTGAACGCATGGTAGGTGCGGCAGCTGCTGTGGAGTTGCGCGCTTTCTACGATTTCTGGGAAGATTTTTGGACGCGCCGGATCAAAGAGTCGGCCTGGTTTCAAGACTTCAAGACTAAAACGTATCTGTGGTTTAGCGACCTGGGCTATGTCAACCTGATTACCGAAGAAGATCTGACCTACAGCCGTCAGCTGTTGGAAACCGTTGCTGCCAAGGCCGAAAATGAGAAGCAGAAAAAGAGGGCACAGCTTCTTCTGCGGGCATTCGAATATTCCGAGGCCTCCGTGCTCAGCTATCCCCATCGGCCGTTGCCTCCGTTGGACAGCGAAGCGACCGCCATGGCATTCCTCGACGGATTGGAAGACAAGCTTCAGGAACGCTTCCGGCTGAGTGAGCGCCGCTACNNGTTGGCGGAGGAATTCGCTTCCGATCCAGCCTTGCGTTTCCTCTCCTCGCGGGCTCTGTGGGACTGGACGGGTTGGCATGGATCTGAGTTTTGGCATCTGCTCGGCTACCTGCGGCAACACGAAAACCACGGCGGGCCCGTCACTGAACGCGTTAAAGCCTATGCCCGTGACGAAAGATCACCCCACCGCAGACTTTTGGCCCAAGCTTGGCAAGAAGCCTTGGACACAGGCTTAACGGAAGAAACGTCAATACTGCAAAACGGCTCTTTCGAAAACGGCGCAGCAGTCGCCACGCATTGGGGAAGCTGGATCGTCTCCACCGGCAGCATCGAGCGAACGACGGAAATATCCCGTTCCGGTGATGCCAGCCTGCTGGTCAATCGCCTTGAACGCGGCGGACCGCTGCAGATCTTCCCCGTCCGCGCCGGGCTGATCGCGGCACAGGCCCATTATTACACGCCTCCGAGCACAACCTCGGGAACAATCACTATGAGTCTGCAGCTGCGCAACAGCCGCGGTGAGCGACTCTTCAGCTGTAGCTCCGGCAGTCGAACCCTGGCCGACACCGCAGGAGAATGGGCCGCTTTGGAACTGTTCGGAGACGTGCCCGCTGAGATTGACGGCCAAGAACTCGTGGAAGCGCGCCTGGTGATCACCGTCGACAATGCAAAAGATGCACAAGTGTATATCGACGACGTACGAGTGCATCAGTTTGCCTTCCAAGAAGACACCGACTCGACCGGGGCGAGCGAAGAGTCACCGGATCTCTTGCTCAATTCCGGTTTTGAAGCGGTGGAAAGTCACATCCCCGACGCCTGGAGTACGACGGCAGCCAACCGCGAAAACCGCCTCGTATCCGCCTCTTCTTTGGTCGCCCATACGGGAGAACAGAGCCTGAGATTCACCAACGACGGCTCCGCCTACCAGATGGCCTGGCAGGATGTATCAGTTGAGGGTAATACCGTCTATGAGTTGACGGCCTGGGTTCGCGGCGACGCCGCAGCGATGGCCAACCTGTATGTGGAGTTCTACAGTGAACTCAGCAGAGCAGGATATCTGCGCGGCCGCGGTATCGATTTCGACGGGTTATCGTCCGAGTGGCGTGAGGTTAAAATCAACGTGCAGGCACCGGCTGCCGCCGCCTATGCCCGGGTGTATCTCCGGTCGAAGGGTCAAGGAGATGTCTTTTTCGATGACGTCTCCTTTCGCCGTTTGGTGAGATGAGAAGAGAGATTGCGTGAGATCTAGCTGTCAACAACACACGCCCCCTACCGCAGGGGGCGCATCTATGTGCCTCTGTTCGAGCTTGAAAGGATACCTGGGTCAAAATGTCAGGTCGTGTTCAAAAGGGCCTCAATGAGTGCAGTTGTGAATTCGTCAGGTGAATCTATCCACGGATTGTGGCCTGCGTTTCGAATGACCGTGAGCCGAGCGTTCCCGATCTTTGACACCCACTGGCGCGTGTATTCCACATACACGGGTCCGAAATCGTGATCGCCTTCGATAATGTGTATGGGCCAAGGATGCCGGGCCAGTGCAGAAGTGAAGTCGTATTGCCGAGGCATGCTCCGCAACGCTGCCTCAGCGGCTTCTTGACTGAAAAAGATCTGCCCTCCCTTAAGCTGCGGCCAATGCTCCACGTGATAGAGATTTGAACCGGCGAAACGAATCCTCCAAGCGTTTGTTTTCTCTTTATCGGAGAGTTCATCCCACTCTCTGTCCAGCCCTTGTCTTTTGATCTCCAGATCGATCTCCTGACGCTCAAAAAAAGCCTGTTTGGCTTGCTCGTGTCTTTCCAGCAACTCAAGTTCCCATTTTTCAAAAGGGCTACGCGGCGCCGAAGGGCTGATAAAGACCAACCCCTTCACCCGCTCGGGATAGCGATCCAAATACATCATGGCCAAGATCGTGCCCATGGAGTGGGCGACGATGTTCAAACGGTCCACACCCAGTTGTTCTCGCAGGCATTCCAGGTCTTGAACGTGCTTGTCAACGGAGATCAGCTCGCTTGGGCAAGGAGAACGCAATGAACCGCGTTGATCGTAAAACACCAACACGAAATGCTCTTCCACCCCTTCAAAGGCGTCAAGAAGATAGCTGTGCTCGCCGCCCCAGCCGCCGTGAAGGACGACCACATACTCGTCCCCTATACCGTACTCCTGTACAAATAACCGACAGGTGTCCGGCGTATTGAGATACCATTCCGGCCGTTCATATGCCAGCACGTTTCTGCGCCGCCACACGTTTGCTCACCCTTCGCCGCAGATCATGATCAAATACCCTGATCAAACGCCCGTTACGCTCTTTACCTAGCCGTCAGCGATGGATCCCGACACAGCTTTGACATCAAGGCCTGCAATGGCGCGGTTAAACGGGCATGGACCCCCGCAGCCCGACAACAGCTCCAGTATTATATTCAAAGATAAACGCCGATTATGATTTCCCGGAACCGGTTACTACACCAAGCCAGGTGGTCATCACAGGTGCACCATAGGATGCATCCGGAGCCTCTTTCGCCCTAAGACGCTCCATGTTCTCCGTCGTCAGCCGAGTTGCCCACTCCCCCATAACAGGTTCGATCGGTAAACAGATATACACCTCGCCATGCGGCCCCGGATAGCCGAGCTTCTCCATCCGCTTTCGAGTCATCACCTGGGGACCGTCTACGACCCGCCATACCTGAGCCGTCAAAAGAGGCGGTCCATACAGCACAACGAACTCAGCCCCCAACTGGGCGGTCTGCCATCCTACGCTGCCTGTAGTTCCGTCGACCTGCAGATCATAGCGACCGCTGGCCTCAATCCAGGCCAGGTGAGCCTCGTCTCTCACATATCCCAACAAGACCGGTGTATCGGCGGGTGGCTTAGACAAGAACTCAGCTGCCCGTATCGGAAGAGCCGGCGGTGTTCCGGTGTAGGCCCGGGTCACCCAATATAGCTCCCGCTCATGCTGTGTCACCTGCGAAGCAACGTGGAGCATGACATCCTCAATAAACCCAGTCAACACGTCGCTACCGTCAGCCAGGCCATCCTTGGTAGGACGCAAAGGAAAGGCGCCGAGTCCGGGGAGGATCTCATGGTACTCAACTCGACGCTCTTCTTCAATGCCCGGATAGATCACATACGCTCCGGAGGAACGGCGGATGGCGTCCTTGTAGGCATGCATCTTAAGCAGATCGGCCCGAAGAGGACGTCCGGTCTTGACGTCCTCCGCATCGCCGAAATCCTGTCTTTCATCGACGGCGTCCGCCGCGCCGGATACCTGCCCGTCTGCCGGATGTCGCTCGATCACTGGCGCCGAATCAAGGCCATCCGATACCGTGCCGCTTGACGCACCGAAAAGCTGTGTGATCGTTTCCACCCGGTACTTGGTGTCGAAGTGAATCCACGTCTCGGCATAGCTTGCCCCTTCATCCTCAGGCACAATGCGCAAAGAGAAGTCCGGCCGCATGGCTCGTGTCCACGATCCGCCCCGTTGCGGGGAAAAGACGCGGTTGAACCAGAATTCAAGGCGCAATCTGCGGCCCAGGCGCTCAAGCGAACCTTGGATCACATGCTCCCGCCCTTTTCGCAGATCCACGGTGAGGCCGCGCTCACTCACATAGATCAGTGAGCCATGATCGAGCTTGCCTCCGGACAACCGAGCAACGATAGCAGCCAGCTGGAGATAGACCCAATACTCATATAAGGTGGCGATGTCCCTTTGACCGGCGCGATACACCTCATCGCCGCCCGACCACGACAGACGCGCGGCCATTTCGACCTGCAAATAAAGCTGAAGGATCGTCCGGTAACCTTCACCGCGCTGGAGGACTGTATTTCCGATCGGAAAGCGAGTGAGCGGCGACAGCTCGGGGAAATCCGTCATCATGAGATAGCTGTCGAGGCGATCCAGCACAGCTTGTATCTCCCGGTGTGCACGCCGGGCACGGACCCCTGTTGCTTGCAACGCTTGGCTGATATCTTCCACCAGCCAACGCCACTGCTGCAAGGCAAAACGGACGAAGCGGTTAGGCTCCGTGTCCAGAGTCTCGCGAGTGCGAACCGCCTCAAGCTTGGCTGGAAGAGGGTAGCGGATCACACCTGTGCCTACATCGCCGCCAATCCGAGGTCCGGGTCGGGTCAGTTGCCTGGCCACTGATGACGAGGACGGAATGAGTTGGCTTGGACGGCGCCATTCACTGGCCTCCACCCAGGCCCGATGCGGGCGGTTGACTATGCAGATTATGGCATCCTCCAGAGCCTCGTCCAGGATGATGCTTCTCAAAAAGGCGAATCGTTGATATAAAGTTGCGGCATCTTGGGTTCCACCAGCGACAAAACGCTGCTCGGACGGAGTAAACGATTCCATGATCAGCTCGGTCATAGCCTCAGCGATATCCCGTAGCATCCATCGATACTGAGTCAGGTAGTCGACCTTGCGAGAGCGAACTTCAAAAGAAGTCGTTCCCAGTTCATGATCGCCGACGAAGAAGCGGACCTCAACGGTGCCCGTATACAGCCCCGGACGAAGACGACCTCGCTTCCCGGTCGCATTGTCAGGATGGAAAAGACTCTCTTGATCGGTGGTGACCACTGTCGCCGGCTCGAAACACACGATCCGATAAAGATACTCTTCCCCCTCCAGAAGCTGTACGGGCTCAAGAAACGGGTCACGATCGGGATTGTCCGTCTCGTCGACGAGCGGTGCGAGAGTCCCTCCGCCCCGCCCTCCGGTTTGCGGCAGTATCTTGACGATGAGTTGCCCGCGTACCTGACCGTTACCGTCTTTGATTCGGAGCTTGACTTGTCCCACCGCACCCACAGCCATCACTCCGTGAAGCTGACGAACTGATCGGCACGCAAGCTTTTCATCATGCGCCGTACCTTGCGGAAAGACCGGGGCAGCTTGGGTTCTCCCTCTGGCAGTTCCTCAGGATCAAAAACGGTGAGCTCAGCTTCTGCCTCTTCAAGGGACAGATCGGGATCGAAACAGAAACGGCCCAGGGCCCGAAGGATCGGTTCAATGCGTTTTCGCGAGCCATGTATGCGAGGAAGCACCTTCTGCAAGACCTGCAAATCGAGGGCGGTTAACAAATCAGTGATGCCTGCGTGCCCCAAAAGAGCGGCAAATCGATTGGCTTCGTAGACCACGCGGCGACCGAACCGAACATTTGAGTCGGCCAGTAGGCGGTGAAGAGTACGAAGATAACCGGTGAATTGGGACAGATCGACCGGACTCTGCTCCAAATGACCGTCCGGATCTGTAGCGATGGTCAGAAAACCCCGTACGAGTCCGGCTTCGCCGGGTTCGCTCGGGGTGGGGCGCCGCATTGTCTCGGACAGATCGGCGCTATCGACCTCGAATTCCAGCGTATTGGCCCGATCGAGTACCTTGGGTGAAAACATATATGTGGTCTCATCGACGTTCACGGTCCCGGCTACGAAAAGGTTTTCGGGAATGGGGATGCGCTCAGGTCCGCCGGGCATCAGACGCCACCATCCGTCGTCTCCCTTGATCAGATTGGGCAAAACGGGTTGTTCCGACTCGAGACCCGAAAGAAAGTCCGCGAAGTAACGTTCGACGTGCGCCAAATTCATCTCATCGAGTATCAACAGATAGGGATACTCTGGGTCGCGAGCCGCCTTGAGCATAAAGGCCAATGCTTCAGGAACGTACCAGGGCCTTTGTCCGTGTTCATCCTGTTCCCGGAGGGCGTCTTCGTAACCGAAAAGAGCTTCAGGTCCGGTCCAATCGGGTCTTACGGCGACGACAAGGTGGCGCTCGGAGCCAAACCATTCACCGAAGCGGACGGCGATCAATGTCTTGCCGGATCCGGACAGGCCGGTCAGAATGACGAAGGGCTTGGTGGCCAGACTGACCACGAATGCGGTGACCGTTTCATCGTGATAACGTCCGAAGCGAATATGACTGTCGATAAGAGCGCCAGCGAACCGGTTAGATACCGTAGCCAGATCCGGAAGAGGAGGCGGTAGGCTAGGTCCCGGTGTGCGAATAAGCTCGGCCAGATCGTTGTCGGCCTCTTCCACGACGGTCGCTCGCCAGTGGGGATGCCTGCCTACTCGCCGGGCAACGGTCTCATCCCAGTCTGCGACAACGGTGTGCCCGACCTCCTCTCCCTCCCACCGATAGCCCGGTTCTTGAACCCGGCCAACGGCCAATATGGCTGAGGTGCCTTGAGTGACAATGATCTCATCGCCGGGTTGCAAGGTGCGAAAACTCCAAAGTTGACGGGCAACCGATTCGCGTTGCCGCTCAGTCGGGCATTCCTGAGCCAAAGATTGATGAACCGCTTTGGCGACCTTCTCGCATGAACTGTATTGTCGCAAGTCCCTGACCGCTCGCCAACCGATGGATACGTAGCCTTGCTCACGATACGTCTGCCAGCGGGACCAAGCAACTCCAACGCGGACGATCCGACCGACCTCCTGCTGTCCTTTGATCATCTCTTCAAGAGCCGCCGCCTGTTCGGATGTGAGCCGGAAGACCGCCCCTTGGGGCTGCTTGAGAATGCTCACCTGCGAAAGCACCTCATGCTCCTGAAACCGGTGGCGTGTGATGCGATTGGGTAGGACCTTCTCGATCGCGATGGTCACCCCACCGACTCAGACTCGGCAAGGTTTCTGTCGCGAAAATACGGTTTTTCGTCCTCGAGAGGAGTCATCTGCTCCGGATCGGACAGCACCCTCGCCACGGCAATCACACCCGCCTCCTTCCCTGACTCCCAAATGTAGGCCTTGTCACCCGCTCGGATCCGGTTAGCATACTTGCTCACCGTCCAGGTAAGCTGATCGAGGTCTTTGATCGCCTGCAGCACATCATAGCGCTCGGGGTTGGCTTGGAAGAGCCAGGCGGAGTGAGCGGTTACGTTCCTCACTGCGTCACGAACGTACTCGGGCCAGTTGACGTTGGTCTGAGCCACAATCTTGGCCAGCGCCTGAACGCTAAATCTATAGAGATAACCCTGCTTTACGGTTCCGTATGTTGTGATCGGACCTTTCGAAATCGTACGTGCTTCTTCATGTTGGTTGATAGCGTCGATCTCTATGGGTTGATCGAATGGATACCTCCAACTTGCTCAGGGCTTTGTCTCGTTGGACATACCCACCGCGGAATAACTTCACCAACCGCCAAGCTTCATCGGGACCCTTGGTAGACGACAAGATGATACCGTCGGTTCCAATCAACGCTGATCATCATCGGGAGCTATACGGATCCTAAGAGGTCGCCTCGAATAAACCCCGTCCGGTGTCGACAGACGAGCAACCGGCATATCGACACACGATTACACCATTGATATTATATACATAACCTTTGGATATCATATTGATTATTATGCGTCAAGTAATCTCAATTTGAAGCATCGACTTTGCTGACTGGTTCATCTAGATGGATCTATGTAGGCTATGCGTTGGATCCCACTCTACGTTGAGTCGCCCTTCTTGTGATTGCGATACGTGCAGATACAGAATCAAAAACGAGGGCCGATGTCAATGGCCGATCGAGACTCCTGTTGCCGGCCGTAACCTCCGTTTATCCTCATCGCTCGGCTGAATGCCTGAATCGAAGACTGATAAATGAAGCGCTCGCTCGGTTCCGATCAGATCTTCAATTATAGCTGAGCGGTCGCCTACCCCGGATCGCCGGAAACACTGCAGGTTATTAGACAAACGGCGAGAAGAGAAGTGACGTATAGTGTCTATTGTCGCTCATCCAAGATACATGGCACCGCGAGAGCGATCGGGAATCCAGCAGAAAAGAGGGGGCCCTCATGAAGCGAACACCACTGCTCATAAGTTCTCTGCTTCTCATTCTGACGTCGTGTCTTGCAACCGCCTCAGTTCCATCGCTGTTGCCGTTCAATCCGGCTTGGACAGCAGCTGATGTCAAGAGCTTGATAGCTGCCGGGGTCGATGTGAATGCCAGAGACGAATCCGGCTCTACCCCCCTTATTGAAGCGGCCAGATGGAGTAACGATCCTGAAGTGATCCAGGTTCTCATAGACGCCGGTGCCGATATACATGCCAGAGATGAGTTAGGGTTTGATGTGACTGCACTTGTGGCGGCAGCAATGTCGACTGTCAACCCTGAAGTGGTCCGAGCCCTCGTTACCGCCGGTGCCGATGTGAATGCCAGAGATGAATCCGGCGTTACCGCACTCATGGAGGCCGCAAGGTGGAATGGCAATCCGGAAGTGATCAAAGCCCTTATAGATGCCGGCGCCGATGTAAACGCCAGAGACACATCCGGTATGACCGCGCTCATCGCGGCGGCTGCATGGAGTGACAATCCAAAAGCGCTTGAGACACTCATCAAAGCCGGGGCGGATGTCAACGCCGCCGATGAGTCCGGAATGACTGCGCCTATCGTGGCGGCAACATGGAGCGATAGTCCGGAAGTCGTTCAAGTCTTGATCGATGCCGGTGCGGATTTGAGTGCCGAATGGAATGGACAGACAGCTCTGCCAATGGCTGTACGCACGTTGCCAAACAAAAAAGACTCCCAGGTGGCGGAAAGACTTATCGCCGCCCAACTGAAAGCACTGGGTGTCTCGATAACACCTTCCGTTCGCGGCTTGATCCTTGAGCTAATGCAAGAGCAGTTGAAAAAAGAAGACTTCTTGATGGGATTGCTCGCCGGTGATATAGCACCCGATCAGTCAAAGGATTACGGCTTCACAGCAGAGCAAGTCTTTGAATGGATGTCGGATCGGCCTATGCAAGGCGCAGACGATCTTGAGAGATTTGAACGAGTATGGTTGGTTCCCATCGTTGAAGCCTACTCACAAGGGCGGCCCGATGATTCGGCTACCACCGCGGCGCTCAGATATCTCGTTCTCAAAGCGTTGCGGGGCGACGAGGAAGCCCTGGAGACTTATTTGGCGACGATCTCGGAGAGGATGCTGAAAGAATCCACCTGGAAAGAAGATGATTACCGCAACGTCATGATGTGGGACGATCTTGCTCAACTCGCAACTGAATACGCCGAACACCCCTTGTATTTGAAAGCCATATCTGATTTCACAAACAGGATGATTTCGAGGGAGCCCGAACCGGATCACTATCTCGACAACATGATCGGCCTCACCAAGGTCTATTCTGCTGCACTTCGTGCTTTGGATGTTAAACCGGAGGATACGGAATCCATCGGTCTTCCGGAATGGAATCCGTGGGATCGACTCGACAAAGAGGACATAGACGCTGCCGTCCGTGACAAGTTCCGAGAGATGTTGGTCTCCTGGTTGGCGATGCACCGTTTGCGGATCACGGCTCAAGGGGTAGTTGCGGAGCAAAGACCATGCGCGGAGATGATCGACGCAGAAACGACTACCGTTGAACGCTAAAGCCGCTCTGCGGCCTGGGGGCCGTCCCACAGGCAAAGCTGGGACGGCTCCGGCTTTCGTCTCTCAGAGCATCCGATGGAACGTTTGGCGGTGTTTCCGAATTAGCTGACCGTCGGATCCCTGTTCATCACCCGGCTATGGCGCCGAGTCTTGTCAAATCATCTGCCATACACGGCAGGCCCCATTCGACGCTGACCTTCCCAATCCAGCGAAGAAGAATCCGTCGAAAGCCTCGATCAACTTCCAGGCGCGCGAACACGCTCTATCATCATGTCGACAACTGGGCACCCAGTCTTATGCTCCTTTCGGAACACGGGTTCTCTCTTGCCTTGGCCTTACGCTCACGGAGTCAGAACCTTATCCTTATTTGGCGGTTACCTCTGGCTCTCGTGCATGGCGAGGGAAGTTGAGCCTTCCGATTCTTGAACGCGCCTTTCAGTCAGGAAGCCCCTTCTACGGGCGGTAGTCCTCGGTTCCCGACGTCAGGCCAGACAGATAAACGTATCCGTTCCAGCATCGTACGGAAGGATACTAACGGCGGCATTGACATCGCGATCAAGAACCCGACCGCAGGAGCAAGCAACAGTCCGAGCGGATGGACCAAACAGCTGGCCGCAAGAAGAGCATGTTTGAGAAGTATAAGCCGGATTGACTTCTATGACCGTTCTCCCATCCTCTGCCGTTTTGGAGAGGCCAATGGGGCTGTCCCAACCTTGCTTTTGGGACAGCCCCTTCTCCAATGCCCGGCCTTCGCCGGTTTCGATGCTACGGTCAAAGCGTGGGTCACCTTATCTGCGTCGAGCAATATGGCTTGCTGCAATCTCAGCAGTGAGATTTAGTCCGCAGCTTCGAGAGTCTTACGATCTAAAGCGAGCTCAAGGCAAACACCATTACGTAGCCATGGCCGCAGTTGCCCGTAAACTTGTTCACATCATCCATGCTCTATGGACGCAAAACTGTCTCTACAATACAGATTACCGCTGGACTCCTCCGGGCGGTGATAACACCTTAATCTAAGACCCCTATTCACTTGCCAAGGTACTGCGACGCGCTTGACTGTTCATAGCACGTCTACCTTTACCTTCTCGCCGGAACCCGATAGAAGGACTCTTTGAGTTATCTCTTCAGATCGATCTTTTGCCACTATCAGGAATCCGAATCGGCGGTGCTTGGCATCCAGATTGACTCTATGCCACCACGGATCGGAGATACTGGGGGTCTTATTTTCCCATCCTGTCGAAGATGGG
>LFTP01000085.1 GCA_001513395.1 Clostridia bacterium DTU080 | reverse complement strand
ACACCCAAGGATCCCCAAAGGGGCGGGCTGCACCCATTCTCCGTGATCTGGTTACTAAGCCCTTTGTCTTTGGCATCCCAGGCATCCTGTTTATTTGGCTTGTGGTAACAGTGATCATGTACATTCTGCTCAGCCACACTTCCTTTGGCCGCCGCTTGTACGCGGTGGGGAGCAACAGGGTATCCGCCCACCTTTCCGGGATTAGTGTGAACGGGATGCTGGTTTTAACCTATGCCCTCTGTGGCTTCTTTTCCGCCCTGGCCGGCTTCTTCTTTGTGGGTTACACCAGCACAGTGTTTATGAACATTGGCGGCGATTATGTAATGCGCTCGGTGGCGGCAGTGGTGATCGGCGGAACTTCCTTGGCTGGCGGCGTGGGAAGCTACTTTGGTTCGGTGGCAGGCGCGATTGTGCTTACCGTTTTGGAAGCAATCTTGACAACTGTGCGCATCGGTCAAGCGGGCCGCTATATGATCCACGGCCTGGTGCTCATTGCTTTACTCATCTCTTATGGACGTCAACGGCAGTTAAGGCAATAAATTGGCCTAAAGGAGGAAAGCATTATGGCAAAACGTGTCGGAGTGGGCTTTGTTGGTGATGGCTTTATCGCCCATTTCCATGCTAGAAGCTGGGTTAGTGTACGGGATGGAGATATTGTGGCTGTAACCAGCCGCAGGGAAGAGAAGGGGCAGGAATTTGCCGCAGTTTGCCGGGAACTGAATGTGGGCGACCCCGCAGTTTACACCGATGTGCGGGAAATGGTGCGGCAGAGTGATGTGGATGTTGTTTATATCCTTGCCCCCAACTACCTTAGAGTTTCTGTGGTGGAAGCAATTATTGAAGAAATCAAGGCGGGCCGCTCTAAAGTACGGGCCATTGCCCTGGAGAAGCCCTTAGCCAGGAATGTGCAGGAAGCAAAGAGGATTATAGAGCTCATTGAAGGGCAGGGCCTGCTCCACGGCTACTTGGAAAACCAGGTCTTTATGCCCTCTGTAACCCGGGGTAAAGATCTCATTTGGCGGCGAGGAGTACCTATTGCGGGCACACCCTACCTGGCCCGGGCTGCGGAAGAACACAGCGGTCCCCATCGTCCCTGGTTCTGGAAGGGCTCCATGCAGGGAGGCGGCGCTTTAAGCGACCTAATGTGCCATTCGGTGGAGGCCAACCGCTACCTCTTGACTCCTCCAGGCGAAAAGGACTTCCTGCGGCCAGTGGCAGTTAATGCCTCCATCGCCAACTTGAAGTGGACTCTGCCCAAATATGCGGAACTCCTCAAGAAGACTACCGATGGGGAAGTGGATTATACCAAATTCCCCGCTGAGGACTATGCCACCGCCGAAGTGGTCTACGAAACCAAGGATGGAAACTTGGTGGTCAGCCAAGTGAACACTTCCTGGAGTTACATTGGGCCGGGACTGCGCATTACCTTTGAACTCCTAGGCCCCGAATACTCCCTGGCCATCAACTCTTTAGAGCCAGAGTCTAAGATCTTCTTCAGCCGGGAAGTTTCTGGTCCAGCAGGCGAAGACTTGGTGGAAAAGCAGACTGCTGAGCAGGGGCAGATGCCCTACTTAGGAGACGAAGCCCATGTTTACGGCTACACTGCCGAAAACCAGCATATGATCAGTGCCTTCGCCAGGGGAATCATGCCCAGAGAAACGCTCCATGACGGGCTCCTGGTTATGAAGCTTCTCATGGCCGCCTACAAATCTGCTGAACTAGGCCAGGTAGTCCGCTTTGTGGACGATGCCTTTGATGAGTTTATCCCCTTAGTGCAGCAGGATAAGTGGCATCCTAAACGGCTGATTGAACGGGCAAAATAAACCGAGTAGGAAGAAAAAACAGCCTGACACTTGCCTTAGTGTCGGGCTGTTTTCTGCTTGCCTGCCTAGGAGCGCTTAGCTTTCCAGTTCAATTAGAATCTGAGCCATGGATTCGGCGCTCAGCCCACCATCGAGCCATTTAAACGCGGTAACCCAGACTTCATAGGTCCCCGGGCTGAGCTCCTCGTCCAGCGTGTAAGAAGCAGCTTTCGTAACTCGCTCTGAGGGTGGAAAATCAGTTCCGTACTCAAAGACAGTCACCGTATAATTGTCCGCACCAGGAACTGGCTCCCAAGTAATGGTGAAGGGGCTGGATACTGCAGCTCCGTTTTGGGGGCTGGCAATCACAGGCTGCTCTAAAAAGAAAACGGGAACATAAAGGTCAGGACGATCCGAGTGGAACTGGATCTTGAGAAAACTTTCCCCGCCAATAACGGGCTTGTTAGGGACAACCCTCCAGCTTTTAGTCAGCTCTTCTGGAGTCAGTTCTTCCCGCAGATTGTTCAATGAAGGACCGTAAAGGGCAGTAAACTCTTCCCCAAGTTTAGAGAGGTAAAACTCAGCTGTCCCCGGAGCGTGATGAGTGTAAAACAGGTCGAACTCGGTGAGATTTTCTGGGCTGATCTCCAGGTCCACTACCGTGTCCTTATGAGCCTGAACCTGGATGGGGGCCACCGCGCCCGTCCCCGTTTTCCAAGCCCAAAGTTCATAGCTTCCGGCAGGAACGGTGAAACTAAAGGCAGCTTGGCCACCGCTTAAACTGACCCTCTTTCCAGTATCATCAAGATACAGATCAATAAAGGGCAGGGAGTTGGTTTCATCTATAATCGTCCCAGAGATGGTTACCTTGCTTCCCGTGTTTTCAGTCACGATAATTGTCCGGGTTCTGCTCAGGGTGTTTGACCGAATAACAGGGTTGAACCCTGTTCAAGTAGAATCCTCCTCTAGTTCAATTAGGGGAGGAAAGGGAGAAGCCTTGCCTGGTGGTCAAAGAGCTGCAACTCTGCACCAAGACAAGGCTTCCATCCCTAACACAACACACTATGATCGTAG
>LFTP01000370.1 GCA_001513395.1 Clostridia bacterium DTU080 | reverse complement strand
ATAACTACCTACTACTGGAACTCACCCAGGCTGGCGACCTGCGTGCACGACGGCTTGATAAGTCGTACGGGCGCCCGCAGCGTGGGAGTGATCAAGAAAGGCTTCTATGTCATCGTGCAGGCACCTATGCCAGCCCTCTTGCTTGAGTTGGGCTTTTTGTCCAATGCCGAAGATGAAAAACTCTTATGGAGCTCTTGGTATCATACTCTGGTCGCTGAAGGGATTCGGGACGGGTTGATCGCCTACTTCGGCGGTTAATCAACACAAAACGGGGCTGTCCCAAAGCAGTTGGGGCAGCCCCGCTCTCTTGATGTTCGTGCGCCAGGCATGGGGCGTTTGCTTGGTAGCGAAAACCTCGGAGCCATAGCCTAGAACACCGACGGCAAAGAACACACTGTCCGGAGCGGAAACGAGAGGCCGCAGTTCGGTACCGCGCTTAGGACAGGCATCAATCCATGCCCCAAGCGGGACCGCAGATGAACGAAAGAGCTGCCTCAAATGCGCCTCTTTGTACCTACCAGTAAGCGAGCGCCACCGCTCCCGTGCCGGCGTGAGTGGCAATGGTACTGCCCATCGGACCGATAATAATCCGCGCCGGGTTGAAACGCTTCTTGACAGCTTCAGCCAGAGCGTGGGCCTCCTCAGTATTGTCCACGTGGGTTATCCCCACCCAACGATCTTGGTAATCTTCGGCTTTGGCTTGCATTGCTTCGACAAAGGCGGCCAGCATGTTTTTGCGTCCCCGGGCTTTTCCACAGACCACAACTTCACCGTCTTGCGTGCGGGCGAAGATCTTCATCCGCAGCAGCTGCACGACGGCGGCTTCGACCCGCCTTATCCGCCCGCCTTTTACCGCGTTCTCCAGTGTATTCAGGCTGACAAAGACTGACAGACGCTCTCTCATCGCTTCGATTCTCTCAGTGATCTCGCTGAGCGAATGACCCAAAGCAGCCAAGCGGCTTGCCTCCAGCGCCATGAGCCCCAAACCGAGCGTTCCGGAGCGAGAGTCAATGACCTTGGCGGTACCCTTGAAAAGATCACGGGCTGCACACGCTGACTGAAAGGTACCGGACAACTTCGATGAAAGGGTGATACACAACACTTCGGCCGCCTTATTCGCCGTTGAAGTCGCGCGCTCAAATGCCGTGATGAAGGCATGCGGGCTCGGCTGAGACGTTCTTGGCAGATCGGCGCTTTGGCGCATCATGGAGACAAAACTCGAGGGATCGACGGTGACTCCTTCCACGTACTCTTTTCCGTCAATGACCACCGTGAGGGGCACAATCTCAATACCGAGCTCTTTGGCGAGTTCAGGGGGAATATCACTGGAGCTGTCGGTCACAATTCTAATGCTCAACTGCTACCTTCTTTCTTTGGGTGTACCGACATGGCGGTTTTAGGGGTATTCCGCATAGAGCGCATTATACCTGTAGGCGCAAGCATTTTTTTCGACCAAGATGACGCGATCCCGGCTTGCAGATCGCCCCGGTGTTGAAGGCAAGAAATGCAATCCGACGCATAGCGATTGGCCCGACGACAGGGGGAGATTCCGTTATCGACAACCGACCAGGGGAGACGTCTCCGGTCGGCTGACCGGAGAGCCTTCCATACTTTATGGAAGTGTGTTTACGCTTGAGGATGATGGACGCCCACATTCGATCGCCGCAGACCGGAGACTGGGCAGGGGCTCTTGAAGGGCATCGGTCGGTATGGTAACCTACTTTAAAGGCTATGAAGGAAACTCAGTAGTCGGTGTCGGTTACAAATGCAGAGAGTCGGCCGTATGGTGCGAGGCCGGCAGCACGGCATACGGCGAATTACCTTCCGGAGCCGCCTGTTGAAGCCTAGTAGACAAGGCCGGGTCGCCCGTTACAGCGGATCGGAAACACGGTTTTCCGGCTGAGGCGCCGTTTGGCGTGAAGTCAAGGTGGTACCACGAGCCCCCTCGTCCTTGCGATGGGGTTTTTCTTGTTAATACCCCGATAGCCGCTCAAGAGCCGGGCTTGTGTGGATGATATTCAACATCGCTTTTGAGGAGGCAGCGTCACTGATGACGAACGTTTTCGACGTGCTGAATGAGCGAGGATATGTGGCTCAGACGACGCACGAAGAGGAATTGCGGAAGCTGTTGGGCAGCGAGTCAGTCACCTTTTATATCGGTTTTGACTGCACAGCCGACAGTCTGCACGTAGGTCATCTTCTGACCATCATGGCCATGATGCACATGCAAAAACATGGTCATAAGCCGATTGCTCTGGTTGGCGGAGGCACCACCATGATCGGCGACCCCAGCGGCAAGACCGACATGCGGCCGATGCTCTCGCGCGAAGAGATCCAGGCCAATGGGGAGCGGTTCCGACAGCAGCTCGCTCGTTTCTTGGATTTCAGCCCGGGCAAGGCCATTATGGTGGACAACGCTGACTGGCTCTTGGAACTGAAGTATGTGGATATGCTCCGTGAGATCGGCGTGCATTTTTCCGTCAACCGCATGCTTACTGCCGAGTGCTTCAAGTCCCGGCTCGAGCGCGGTCTGTCATTTTTCGAGTTCAACTACATGATCATGCAGGCCTACGACTTCCTCGAGCTGTTTCGCAGATACGGTTGCCGTCTGCAGATGGGCGGAGATGATCAGTGGTCCAATATCTTGGCCGGAGCTGATCTCATCCGTCGA
>LFTP01000086.1 GCA_001513395.1 Clostridia bacterium DTU080 | reverse complement strand
TTTCTGCTCAACGATTTCGCTTTGTTCGCCCCGCGAATGACGCCGACGAGCATGCCCGTGGCGCACTTGTTCACCGACGGTCTGGCCATCCCCAGCGCCAGCAGAAATAAGGATCTGGCCTGGGAGTTCATCGCCTTGATGATGAGCGATGAAGTGATCCTGGAGACACAACGCGTCGCCGGGTTCTTCTGCGGACGCACGGATATGCTCCAGCGCATGATGAGCACTCAACCGCGCATCGAGCTATGGTATGACATCTTCCCCTATATGCAAGCCTCGATCATCCCGCCGCCGCGCGATGTGAGCCAGATCGAGCTGGGTAGGCTCATTGACAGAGTCTACAAACTGGAGATGGCCCCCCTGACGGCTCTGGAACAGGCTCACACCCTGTGGAACCGCCTGCTCAACGAATGGAAAGCCGAGATAGTGCGCTGACCAAAAAGATGCCAAAGTAACTCGGATTGGGGATGTCGAAGAATACATCCCCAATTCTTCCTACAGGCAGGAGGAGTGCCTATGTCTTTGAGTGTACTGCTCGTATTCGTCTCGCTTCTCACCGGCCTTGTGTGTCCGGTCTCAGCGAGTGAGGACAACGAAAGGGTTTTTCGGCTTGTCCACCGCGGCCGGCCACAGGCCGGAATCGTCTTAGGCGAATCAGCTACGCCGACCGAGCGCTACGCGGCTCAAGAGCTTCAACGGGCCATTGAGCAAATCAGCGGAGCCGTTTTGCCCATTGCCGATCAAAAGGACCCGGATATGCCTTTCCATGTGTTTATAGGCACCCCTGACAGCTCCGCCGCAATAAAAGAAGCCGACCTTTTCGGCACCGACCATCCCGAAGAGATCCGCCTGGTGCAAGAAGGCGACAGTCTGTATCTCGCCGGCCCCACGCCGCGGGCGGCGCTGTACAGCGCGTACACCCTGCTGCAAGATGTCCTGGGCGTTCGCTGGTTTTGGCCGGGAGAAAGCGGTGAATACTTCCCGCGGCAAGAAAGCATTGAGATTCCCGCTTTGGACATGCGCCACGTACCCAGCATCGAAAGGCGCTCCATATCGATCAATGCGCCCTTCTACGACGAAGACACTCTGGTTTGGATGGCGCGCAATCGGATGAATGTCCACAACATGAAGTGGCACGATTTGGAAACCAAAGCCTGGCAAGTCGAGGCCATGAAACTACGGGGCTTTTTGGTAACCGTCACCGGCCACAACGCTGTGCTGCCGCAAAGCATTCTGGATGAACACCCCGAGTACATGGCCCTCTACGGCGGCAAGCGCCAAAAACCCGCCGGACATCCGCCCCATCTGTGCTGGTCCAATCCGGGCGTACAGGAAGCCTTGGCCAAGATCATCGCCGAGTGGTGGGAGAGTAATCCGCATATCGACACGATCAACTTCTACGGAGCTGATCACAACCATTTCTGCGAATGTGATGAGTGTCTGGCCTTTGCACCCGATGTGACGACGCGCTGGCAGAGGTTTTCCAGAATCGTCATCGAGCGGGTCAATCAACTCCATCCGGGCGGCACATACGGCACTTTGGCCTATCAGGGCTATCGGGATGTCCCCAAAGAGGCCGCGCCTTTCTCCTTAGTAGGCTATGCCACCTATAACGTCAACTACACAAAGCCCATGACCGATCCGTCCAACGCCACGCCCCGCGAGGAGATCCTGGGCTGGCAGGCTCTCGGCGTGCCCATGGGCATTAGGGGCTATCACTTCGGTATCTTCCATGAGAAGTTGTTCATCCCCCAGACTTCGGTGATCATCGATGAGATCGCCTGGGCGTATGAACAAGGACTCAAAGGCTGGTCTTCCGAGACGACGCCCTATCGCTCGCCAAGCGGCGCTCCGCCCCATGAAGACAACTGGGTGACCAACCGCATGGCCCTATATGCCGCCGCCCAAGCAATGTGGAATGCACAGATTCAGGCCGAAGATCTGGTGCGTGACTGGGCCGAGGTTGTCTTCGGTCCGGCGGCAGAGCCCATGGGCCGCTACTATGAGGCCATGGACCAAGCTTGGCGCAGCGTCCCACAGCCACTCACCTACGTCAACAACCCGGCCGGGGCCTTTGCGGGTCAGTTTATCTCACGCCGGCTGCTGCAAATGGCCGATCGCTGCTTCCGAGAAGCTCGGCAGGCACTGGCTGCGGTGAGCGATGAAACCCTCCGTCAACGCATTGAGGAGCAGATCGCTCTTGAGGAGGCTATGCTTCAAAAGTGGCGCCATATATATCTGGCGCAATTGGGGCAAGCCGTTCGCTATGAGGCGCATGTCCCTCGGGCAACGAGCAAACCCCGCCTCGATGCCGGTCCCGATGATCCGGCATGGAAGGCCGCGGTGCGCTTTCCCGCCTTCGAGGACCATGAAGGCACTCCGGCCGCCGAGCGCACACAGGTGTTGGCTCTGTGGGATGAAGAGGCGTTGTACCTGCGTTTTATCAGTGACCGGCCCGAGCTCGGCGTTTCGGACACCGTCGACATATTCCTCGAGGATCAGCCCGCATCTCCCGCCTACTTCCATCTGAGTGTCGGCGTCGACGGTACGTGCCGCGCCACTAGGTTTGACACCGCGTTCGACGTCGATGAGACTTGGTCGGCGGACTGGGTGGCCGTCACAAACCAACACGAGGGCGTTTGGATCGTCGACGCGGCCTTGCCTTTCGCCTCCTTCGGGATTAAGCCGACGCCTCCGCCGACGGGTATTTGGCGCTTCCCTCCCTACTCTTTGATGATCAAGCCTACGACATGGAAGATGGCCTTTAAGCGTTCGGGAAAGGTGCAAGAGTTCGCTACCGGTTGGCCGGATGCCGTCTACCACAACCCTGCCACTTTCGGCACGGTGCACTTAGCAGAGAGCGTTCCGGAAGAAAAGCGGCTCATCCTCTACGACGTCAGCGGTAAGGGCGATCCTCAGCGGGCCAACAGCTTGTACGCTGAGTTCGTCAAGGCCGGATTTGCGGCCACCCATGCCCGCATCGAAGCCGAGTTTGTCTCTGCGCTGGCCCAAGGCACCGACGTCATCGTCTTGCGTCATCCCAGCGGGGCGCGCCTGTCGGATGAAGTCGCCACCCGGCTGCGTCCCTTCGTGGAAGAAGGCGGTTTGCTTCTGATCGCCGCCACGGGTCCGCTGCCTTTGGACCAATGGTTTGGCGAGAAGGCCGCGGTAGAATGGAGCGGTTGGGGCTATCATCCCAATCGGGTGACGGCCTGGTATCACTACGGCGATTGGTTGCGCAACCCCCATGCCTTGGAATCCGTAATTCAAAAGAGGACCACTCCGGGGACGGGATACCAGCCTCTTTCGGATGAGTGGACCGTTCTGGCCAAGATGCGCATGGCCGATGACAGGCTCTTTCCCTATCTGATGCAGATGGAAATCGGCCGGGGGCTTTTGGTGCTCACCAGCTCCAACTTCGGCTATGCCGGAGGACACGAGATGTTCGGGCATCTGAACCCCGCCAACGCGACCATGTTAGTGGACAACCTATTGACGAATCACCGCGAGCGCTAACCGGATTGAAAAAAAGGCCCGGCAGACCGCGGCTAGATCGAATCGCCGCGGTCTGCCGCAAGCTTTGGCCTTTTCAGACTCATACCCCGCTGATATTACGATGGTTGTAACCGCATCCGGTGAGGCGCCGGTTGGCCCGATAGAACGGATGGTTGTAACGAGCCAGGGCCTGATCGGTGTCCTCTGCCGCTTCGTCTCTGTAGGCCCGCAATAGACCGTCTTGTTCCACGGTGAGCACATGTTCCCCTGGTGCGGGCAAGAAGCGCCCGGCCAAGACCACGCGTCCCGGCAAGGCTCCCAGAACCTCTCCCCGGCCGGTGATCAGCTTGCCCCCGCCGGCAAACTCATGATAACCGTCGCCGTCGATATCCACCGGATAGCTGCCCAGCAAAGAGATCTCTTGCGGATACTCCCGCCCCGTGACCAGGTCGTAGTAGTACTCCTCCTTGTCGCGGGGAGCGCCCACGCCCGGGTTTTTCACCCACTGGGGCGCCGCCATGGCCACAAAGCCGTAGTCTTCCCCCATTCTGGCCACCCAGCCGCTGTGGAAGTGCCCTTCCTTTTGATGCCCCCAAATGCGCTCGCCTCGGGCATTGTAGCAACAGACCCTGGGAGCCACTTTGGTGTCTCCTTCTCTGACCGTGTAAAGCCGCCAAGCGTTGTTCTTCCAATCGTAGACGGGCTGCACGATGTCGGAGTGACCGCGGTAGGTATCCTCATCCAAGCAGAAGAGCTCACGTCCGCCATCCAGCTCCACACACCGCTCGCCCCACATAACCTCATCGATGCCGTCATGATTCCAGTCCACTATGGCCGTCATGTGGCTACCTCTGGCCCCGGGGGCCTCCTTGGGGATATCCAACAACCAGCGGCGGCTCATATCGGCCGACCACCCTTGCAAGTGCATGTCACCGTAAGTTCCCTGAGCAGTGACCAGCACAGGTTCGTGATGCACATAGCCTCCGAAAATGAAACACCGGTAGGCATGGCTCATCGTCGTCCGGGCGGGCATGTCTCCGTTGGGCCACGGCCACTGACCCGTGATCTCTCCCGTGCGAGGATCAACCCGTTCCAAAACGTAGGCCGAGGAGTTGAGAGGATGAATGCTGTCCGTGTTACCGATCATCCAAATCTCCTCCACGCCATCCCCGTCAAGATCGAACGGGAAGAAGGGGAAAAACCAAATACCGGGCACGATACCCGATCCGAGATCGCGCTGCCACAACAGCTCACCTGTCACGGTGATCATCGCCAGCTTCAAAGTGTCAGTAGGCAGGAACATGTACTTGTACCAAGGATCGATATTAGGCGATCCGCTGTAGACCACCAAGAGCGCTTCCTCGCCTCCGAGGGCTGTCTGCACCGTCACGGCGCGACATTGCTTTATCGGCGCGGACAGCGCCCGTTCAAAGGCCACGGCGAGCCGGACGCGGTTTTCAGGCACATCTGTCACCCCTTGAATGGTATTCTCAGGATAATCCTTCCAGTGTTTGTAGTGCGACTATTGTTCGCCGATTCCTCCCTCGGTTTTTGAGCGAGGATCTTGCTGCACCCAAGAAGGGAAAGCCCTTCTTAGCTGGGAATGAGTAGCCGAAAGCGACCGTACATAGCTGCCAAATGAGGTGAATACAGTGAGCAAGATAAGCTTTGTTGCCACGGGAGACAGCCTGATTACCCGACGGCTCCCGGGCCAAGATGAGGACTTCCGTCGCCTGGCGGAGCTCATCGGTCAAGCGCAGGTGCGTTTCACCAATCTGGAAACCGTCATTCGCCGCTCGGAAGGTTTTCCGTCGGCCCAAAGCGGCGGAACTTGGACTTCGGCCCCCCCGGAAGTGTTGGAAGATCTGCGGGCCTACGGCTTCAACCTTGTCAATTGGGCCACCAACCACACATTGGACTACTCCTACGGAGGTCTGGAAGCCACGGCCCGCTATTTGCAGGAGTACGGCTTTATAGCCGCCGGAGCGGGAGCCGATCTGGCCGAAGCCAGTGAGCCGAAATACGTGGAATGCTCGGGCGGGCGTGTCGCGCTCATCGCCGCTACGGCCAGCTTTCACGAGTCTTGGATGGCCGGCGCGCAGCGATACGACATGGTCGGCCGCCCCGGGATCAATCCCCTCCGCCACCGCACGATTTACCGAATCTCCGCGGAAAAGATGGAGAACCTGAAGGCCATCGCCGCCGTCAGCCGGATCAATGCGGCCCGTGAACTGTCGGTCAAAAACGGATTCCAAACGCCCGATGAAGAGGGCGTATTCCGTTTCGGCCAGCATGTGTTTACCCTGGCCACCCCTGACGAACCCGAGGGTGAATACACCTCACCCGATCCCCGTGATCTGAAACGCATGTTCCGCATGATCGATGAGGCCAAGCGTCAGTCCGATGTCGTGCTGATCAGCCTCCATGCCCACGAGTTCAAAGGCGGGGACAATGATTTGCCTGCGGACTTTCTGCGTCAGTTTGCCCGCGCCTGCATCGATCGCGGTGCCCATGCTTTCCTGGGTCACGGTCCGCATCTGGTGCGCGGTATTGAGATCTACAAGAACCGTCCCATCTTCTACAGTCTCGGCAACTTCATCTTCCAAAGCGACACGGTCACCCATCTGCCAAGCGATTACTATGAAAAATACGGCCTGGGTCCGGAGCATACGACCTCAGACGCCTTGGACGCCAGAAGCCACGGAGACACCCGGGGCTATGCAGCCAATCCGAAGATCTGGACCTCGATCGTTCCCGTCTGGGAAATGGAAAACGGGGAATTAACCGCACTCACGCTGTATCCCATCTCGTTAGGTTTCGGACTTCCCCGATACCTGCGCGGCTGGCCTAAACTGACGGATGATGTGACCGTGCTCGAGCACATCAACCGACTCAGTGCGGAATTTGGCACGCGGTTTGAAATTCGCGACGGTCGAGCCCATTGGATTCCCGCGGGGCGTTAGCGCCACAAACGCTGCCGCCTTTGGAACCCGCAACCGATGACTTTCCACGTCTTTTCGTCGGCCGGACGTGCGCAAGATCAAGACGTCCGGCCGGATCTTGCCCGGAATCTCCCCTGCCCTACTTGGAGGAAACCATCATCGCACGATGAAAGATATTTGTATAAATAAATGGATGGTCCAATACCGTATGTTCGTATACTATCGGACTATAGAATGAGGAGGGGCTGCCGATGCAGTCAAGGATTGCTGCTATCCACCGCAAAACGGTGTTATGTCTGCTTTTTGTCTTTCTTTTGTCATTTTGGCCTTCCTTGATGAGTCATGCTCTCGCCCAGCCGCTCACGGTTGTGGCCACCATGCAGATGATGCCGGATGCTCACCTTCCGGAAGCCGGTCTGCAACTGGCTGGCTTTTATGATGAGGATCAGCCTTCCGAACCGCTTCTGGCCGTCGTCTGGAGGCAGCGGATGATGGGCTGGTTCCCTACCTGGGAGATGGGGCTCGATATAGCTCCGTCACTTGTTTTGCCCGAAGAAGAGGCACCGGATTTTGTCCACACGGGAATAGTCATCACGGGCCCGGCGGAAGAGCACGTCTATGAAACGACTATCAGCTATGATCCCGTCTCAGGCTTGGTCTCGGCCGCCGTGGTCGATCTCACCGCGGGATCACGGATCTTTGCCGCGAGCGCCCGGTTGAAAACCCATTCAGGGACGCTGCAAGCCTTGGGCGGCCGAGAGTATCCCGAGCGCAGCGAATCCTGTTTCACCTTCTCGCCGCCCCAAGTCCTGGAGGCCTTTGTACCCGTAGGCGCCGAATGGAACCTGTCTCTTTCGGACGGACCGACTCTCTCAGAGCGCGCTCAGTCGATGTTGAGCATAGACAGACGGCAACACAAGGAGCTTGTCAGTCAACTGCTCCATCCGCAATACGACGGCGCCGGGTATTTCCGCCTGATAGTAGATGACGGATCGGCTTCTCGGGAGTTGACCCGACATCCGTCGGCGAAAGGGACTATGCAGACGAGCATACCTACGCTCGCCTTGCCTGTGGGTCGAAGCCGGTTGGCTCTTCAGTATGTGCACGAAGAACGAGTGTGGCACCTTGGGTTCCGATCGCTTCGCGTCGGCGCTCTCCGTATCGCCATGGCTCCCGTCGAGATCTCGGGCGATCAATGGATCGGAAAGCTCACTCTGTCCGGAGACGGCCCTTTCCCGGATCTTAACCTCAAGCTGGATGTGACCGTCAGCCCCCTGTTTGACTACCCCTTCGAGAGTCAAAAAGAGATCCTGAAGGCGACGATCCTGGACACTAAGATCCATCTCGATGAAAAAAAGCCCGTGACGTTGAGCCTTTCGCTGCCTCATCCCGTCTCGGATCATCGCAAATGGAAATTGGCCTTTGAACCCATGCTTTCCAAAGACGTGGTCTTAGATTTCACAGGAAGAGAGGACGTACTATTGCTAACCGGACGAGGACGCTACATACCCCCGAAGATCGAAGTAGAAATCGAAGAGGAAGTGTACCGTTTTGTGCCTGCCGACAACGGCGCCGGGCCAATGTGGTGCCGCGGCAGCACTTCTTTGGTCCGCTGTGGTGAGCTGGTCTTTGCCGCCGGACTGGAGACACTGCCTGATGTAAAACCGCTCAACAATTGTGTACCGTTGCTTTTCTACCGCCATGACGATGGGTGGAAGTTGATATATCGGGGCGACGAGGATAAGGATCGGACACGAGAACCTTCTCCGGTGGTCTGCTTCGACGACGGAGGACTGTTCCTCTCGGTCAACCCCACGCTGACTCCGCGCGATACCTACAACGGTCCCAGCGAGCCGCGCCTTTTGGAGTTCGATTCCCTCGCCCCCGAAGCGGACTACCGAACCCATCTGCCCGTCTGGGAAGGTTCGCCGCCATTCACCGAACACTCCTACCGCAGTTTTGCCGCTGACGGTGCCAACGGTGAATTGATCCTCTTCCAAAACATCGGCTATACCCATGCCGAATGGGCCTTCTACGACCGTTATGGCGAGTGGTCAGCCCAGGGGCAGCTCATATGGCCTTGGGCCAAGGAGTACGACCAACCCGGACCGGTGCGCATCTGCTATCCCACAGTGGCTTTGAAAGACCGGAAAGTCTACTTCTTCGGCGTCTCCGATATAGTCGAACCGTATCGAGCCTGGCGTGAGCGCAAGAAGGAGATCACCGGCCGGGACTGGGATTACGATTTCCGCCGCGTCTTTTTCACCTGGAGCGATGACATTCGCACCGGCCAGTTCCACCAATGGGTGGAGATCTCGACCCGGGACAGCACCGCCGGATGGCTCACGCCGTGTGATCTCGCGGTTGACGATAATGGCAACGTCCATCTGTTATGGATAGAACGGGCTTTGGATGAACGTCTGAGAGACGAGTTCTTCCCGTTGGAGAGGCAGTCATACGCCCTCAACTACGCCTTGGTCCGCGACGGAACCGTTCTTTTGCGCCGAGCGGTCCACTTCGTTGAAGAAGACAATCTCGATGAGATACCGGCCGAAGCGCGGTTTCATGTGACGCCCTCCGGTCGCCTTTTCATCCTCTATCTCATCAGACATGCCAACGGTGCCGAGAACAGGATCATGGAGGTCTTTGCGGACGGAACCACCAGTCCTCCGCAGAAGGTGCCCCTGAGACACCCGATGATCGGCTTCACCGCCACACCCCGGGCAGGGAGCAAGCCGACAGAGTATCTCGATCTTTTGGGGGCCGTCGGTAACACAGTACGCTACGCCCGCCTGCGCATCATCGACGGCGATCAGTAATGATCGTCCGATCCAACCCATACGAAGGAGGGAGATTGATGAACCGACATGCGAGATTGAGGATGACTCGGTGTATTGTGTTCGCTATGATGCTCGTCGTCATGTCTACCATGGTGCACGCTGAGACATTGGTCCGTCACTTCCAAAATACCGCCCACGGTCTGGGATGGCTGAACTGGATAAAAGAGCAGATCCCGCGCTTTGAAGCTCAGAATCCCGATGTGAAAATAGAGCTCTCGGTACCGACCAGCGGTTCCACGGCTGAGCAATTTATGGTCTTCATCGCCTCGGGTGTCAACATTGAAGTGTCCGAACTCGTGCTGCGCATGGCCTCTTCCGTGGCCTCGCAAGGAGGCTACCACGATCTGCGGCCTTTCCTGCAAAGAAGCTCCAAGGTTTCATTTGACAACTACGTACCCGTAGCCCGCACGGCCATGACCCGCCCGGACGGGATGATCTGGGGTGTACCGGTGGATTTGTATGTAGTGCCGACTCACTACCATGCGGACATGTTTGCCCAAGCCGGACTGGCCACGCCCGCAGAACTCGGCAAGGATTGGAACTTCGATGCGGCGCTGGCAGCATCGAAGCGCCTGACGATTGATCGCGACGGAGACGGTATACCTGAACAATGGGGAACACACAATGCCTACACTCTTTGGGTCTACAGAAATGCGTTCGAGAACAGAGGCGCCAAGATGTTCGATCGCGACATCGAACCTACCCGGAGCCTTCTGAACACCCCGAAAGTCATTGAGGCCTTGCAGTGGGTAGCTGACTTGCATCTGGTACACAACGTGGCTCACTTCGACTCCGGCAACTACTCCGCTGAACTTCCGAAAGGGATCTACGCCTGGAGTATGGGCACCGGCCCCAACACGAGTCAACTGCTCCTTCAAGCCAACGTAGACTTCCGTTGGGGTGTGGCCCTGCCCATCGGCGGCGAAAAACAAGGCTCCTACACGGCGGTAAACAGCTTCCAGATACCGGTCACAGCGGAGAATACGGAAGCAGCCTGGCGTTGGATCGAGTTTTTGACCAGCGATCCCGAATGCATACAGTCCTACATCGTCCACACCAACCGCCTGCCGGCCAACCAGAAGTTCATGACCCAGTGGATGAGAGTTCTTCAAAACACACCCAATCCGCCCGAAGGCGTGGAAAACTATATCGAAGCAGCCATCCACCCCGACAACTACGTCGATATCCTGAGCCCGCACTACGCCTACTTCGAGCAGACCGCATATCCCTTGATCCGCAATGAGGTGCTGCAGGGTCAACGCGATCCGCGGGCTGTACTTGAGCAGCTTCATCAGCTGATGACCGCTCGCTTCGCCGGCAATTAGCGACACTGATCGGGTAGACGGCGGGATCGCTCCCGCCGTCCTCCTACACCACCGGGCATACGGTTTTCGTACCGCGGCGGTTCATGTAGCACTTTGGAAGCGTCGATGTTGATCAAGCGGCAACACGAGCCCAAGTGCACAGAAGAAGTATTTCTTGACGGCTTCGTTCATGATGTGAGGCCCCTGCATTCCACCGGGGGCCTCGTCCATTGGTGGCGGATCTCCGTACCGGTTTGCTCGTGTAGTGAGCGATCTTGGTAGAAGACTGCGCCGCGTTCCATCCCTGGTCCGTGAGTGGCTCTCTAAGCCCATGGAATCTCTTCGCCCGCCATGGCGCGTAGATCGTTCCAAGCCTTGATCGAATACTCCCGGAAGGCCGCCCTAGCCGACGTATTTGATCAGTGCCCTTTGTCTTTCAGGCGTAGCCGTGCGGCCTTCGGCTTCCGTTTGCTTGAGAACGCGGATGGCTGCAGATAGGGTGCTTCGATTCTCAAAAATCCGATAGGTCTTTATCGTGCCATGCGATGGGTTTGTCTGGAGGTGCTTCGAGAGACTTTATCGGCTCTATCCCTTCGTTCGGCTCTTCCAGACTCAGCTGCCTCGGACGGTATATGTTCTCTTCCTGCGCCACCAGCGGGTCCGTCCCCCGTAGTATCCCGTTCGTGTACGCTCTTATCGCGCTCTGCTCCGCTTCGTACGCTGTCCGATACGGGCGGCCGTCCTTCTGCAGCTCCTTCACGTAATCCGGACGCGTCTCCTTCCACGCCCTCAGGGCCAGGCGGCCCCAGGCTCGCAGCCTCTTTTTGTAATTTTGGGCACCCTTGCCGTCCGGCTAGCAGTTCCCCTCATCGGACCTGCAGGAGACTCTGAATCCCGGAGAAACGCCTCATACCGGGTGCACGAAAGACAAGAATGGTGCGGGATCCAACGGACAACGCCGTCGGATCCCGCACCATTTTTATGTTTCGTTATCACTACTTGCTCCTTACCTCTTCCAGCAAGCGCTCCAGTACGGGGTCGCGTCCGGCGACAAACTCCTCAAAGGATGCCTCCATCGTGACATCCGGGTAGAGAGAATCGCTGTCTTCCGCCGTGAACCTGAAATACTTGGTTGAGTACTCCACCGTCCACTTCGAATGAGGCAGCTCGAAGGTACGCACTTCACCGTAATGATTGGGCTTGCCGGCGCGTGCCTCTCCGTACAACGGTGATTTCAGTACCCGTTTTAGATCAAGAGCGTTGATAATCGCCGAGGAAAAGGTGTTGCGTCCGATGATACCGTAGACCGGCACACCGCTTTTGATCTTGGGATGCTCGGCCAAGGCTTCGATAAAACGCGTCCCCAAGGCGGAGTTGCCGCCCCCGTTCAGTCTCAAATCGATAACCATGGCCTTGACGGGCTTGGCATCAAGCGTGGCGAAGACCTCTTCCGCAAAGACGGAGAAATCGGGTAGATACGGCAACCGGGCGCTGTCGGGGAAGAACGTCTTCTCCGTCTCTTTATCCCAGCATACGTTGTAGACCATGTACAATACCCGGTCATCTTCCAGATACTGTTGCCAAAACCAGTCCTGCCTGCTCATATAAAGCGGTACAGGATCCGTTTGCGGATCAAGGGCGCGAGCGAAGTCGATACCCTCCAAAGGCTCCAACTCCAGCTGTATCGACTCGAGCCTACCGTCCTCGGTCTCGAAGCGATACGGCATAGGCGAATCATCGTCAATGATCCCCAAGGCGACCAACAGATCGTAGTTGTTCAGCATACCGGGAACCGCCTGGGCCAGTTGAGCCCGGTTGTCATGAGGAATGAGTGAGGCTAAGACTTGGTACACGTCGCTGATAGGTGTGTCTCCGACAGCCACCAGACGAGCGCCTCTTATACTTGGATACTTACTCGGCCAAGCCACCGGATAGACACCGTCAGCGAACTGCATGAACTGGATCGGCACGATCCGCAAGTTGAGTTTGGGCGTGATCATGGTGTGAGAGTCACCTATGCGGGCGAACAATCGGGCTAATGCTACGTAGATCTCAACGTCGCTCATCTTGTCCACTGATTGGGCAAGACTCGCCAAACAGGATTGAAACTCGTCTTCGGAGATGGAAAAATACAGATTCACGTGCACGGTGGGGAGCGTCTGCGCCAGATGCTGAATGTCCTCGCGCCACTGCATAGCGCGCAAGGTAGCGCTGTCATCTGACTGCATCGCTTCGGGCTCCGCAGCTACTGTGATTCCGCCCAAGACAAGCATCATAGCGGCTAAGAGCATCCAACACAAGAATAGCTCTTTCAGAGTGGTCATCCGATCTCCTCGCAATCTATCGTCTAGAGACTACGCACTGTGGTCTCGCGGGGTGTTTCGCCGTCCACACCGCCGTTACCTGGAGAGAACAGACCGTCAAACAGATAGCAGCGGGAACAAGTTGCCCCCGCTGCGAACTCCAAGCGGTTTTAGCGTCCCCTCCAGATTTCATCCAAACGCGACTGGGTGAAACGCTGCATGTGTTCAAGAAAGTCTGTCAGACTCCTCTTTCGGTCCATGACGTCGCGAAAGCGCGAGTTAAACTCGTTCTGCACGGTCGTGTACACCGGGGTGACGTTTCGTATGCGCACGTCCGGATGTGAGAGCACCTCGATCCACACCGAGATGCTCGGAGGATGCTTGTCAAACAGCGTAGGAAAACGGGGAGTCGCTTTCAGATACGCTGTTGGACGTCCTGTCGCCCGCATATACTCGATGGCGTTGTCGTAGTCCGCGGCCAAAAACTTGATCCACTCAAAGGCTTTCTCCGGATGCTGAGAGTGTACCCCGATACAGAATCCGTTAGCTAAGGCCTCACTGCCTTGGCGGGCCGGCCCTGCCGGGAAGGGAGCCACTTCGTACGGAAAAGGATCGTCAAGCTCCTCATGGAGGCCAATCCACCAAGATCCGTCCAACAGGCTGATAGCGGTTCTTTCTTCCGAACGGAAGGTTTTGGCGTTCGTCGTCAGCCATTCTCGCCAGTACAGATCAAGATAAAACTGAAGCCCCACAGCCACAGCAGAATCCTTTGTAAACGTGGCGTTTCGAGGTTGTACCTGAGCATCATATGCATCTCCGCCGGCATTATGGACAAACGCCGGAAAAATCCGATGGAAGGATGCATTGAGTGCCACTGCCCAGCGGTCATTCACTCCCCGACCCTGGGTGTCAGCGGACAATTTAGGTGCCATGGTTCTCAGGGCATCCCAATTCCAATCCTTGCCCAACTGTCCCGGGGTCTGCAACCCGGCTTCCTGAAGCAGGCGCACGTTAGAAATGGTGGTGACCGCATTGATCTCCGTAGGCAGGCCCACCAGCGCGCCGTTCCACGTAAAAGGTAGCAGAGCTACCGGAATGAAATCCTGTCTGCTCAAACCGCTTCGCTGAAGAAAGGGCGTCAAATCGAGCAACAGACTCTGATTCACAATATCGGCGATCTGCGCTGTAGTGGGTTCAATGATGTCATACGATACTCCGCCGGCGGCGGCGATCAAGACCTTCTCTACATAGTTGCCGGATGCGGCGACGATCTCGATATTCACATCCGGATGGCGCAGACTGAATTCCCGAGCTTTTTCTTCCACAAACTTGCGATGGGCATCGTGATGTGAGCTGTTAGCGAGGTGGGTCAAAGTAATCTGTCCGCTTTGAGCTACACTCGTGATGATATAACTCATCAGAAAACTTACCGTAAGAACAACCTTCAGCATGTTAACATGACCTCCTTTGACGGTCCAGTATTATCCGTGTCTCAAGTGTACAGTATCCTTTCTGACGGGAGCCCATGAGCGAACGCCGCCCGGCTAAGGTGCAGCGTTCGCTTGCAGTCAGGGCCCTCAGTGACAGGTAAACACGATAATCGCGCACCCCTACCGTATAGGCTCACATGGATCCAAACAGCCTCCTGTTACCGGTTAGACACGATGCGATTTACGATCGCTTCCATCTGCTCAATGGCGGCAACCGGTGACAGCTGATTAGTAAACACTTGACGCAGAATAGGATTGACCTGTGCTGATATGGCACTGGCTCGGTAGAACGGATAGACACCGGCCGTCTGGAAGATGTCCAGAGCGCTAGCCATGTAGCCGTGATCATCCACCAGCTTCCTCCAGGCAGATGAGAAGTAGACGTCTCGTCTCGGTGAGAAAGGCATTTTCATAATCTCCAGCTGTTTGACCTGGCTATCATAGCTCATGTGATGGGCGATCCAAGCCCAGGAGTGATCAGGGTTTCGGGCACTCTTCGGAATAACGTACATGTTTCCCCAGGCCACGCTCCCGCGCTTGCTGCCTGAGGGGCCGATTGGTGCACTGGTATAGCCAAACGACACCTCATCGATACCCGGGATGTGGCTTACCGCCGTTTCCATGCGCTGCATGGATACATTGCCCTTAACGAAGTCAGCCGCAAATCCCGAAATAGCTTGGGTGGTGTTCCACAACTCCAGTTGGAACGACAGGGTTTCCCGTCCTCTGTCGTTGTTGAACGTCGCACGGGTTTGCTCATCGTTGAAGAACGCAGCACCGTTGCTGTAGAGCCAGGTGCCGTACGATTCAATGCCTATCCAGTCGTAGAAACCCGCCCGCAACAAAGCTCCGTCACTGTCAAAGCGCGTTAGCTTCCGCGTAGCCGTGACCATGTCGGCCCAGGTTCCTAAAGCCAGCGGATCTATGCTCAAACCCGCCTCAAGGAAGTGTTGGTGGTTATACAGGATGGCAGAAGCTTCAAGACTGTTTGTAGCTCCATAGACAACTCCGTTGTGCTGGTTAAACGCCTGGGTGACCGGAAGGAGAGCACGTTGGAGATCAGGCGTTCTCGCATAGTACTCGTTTAACGGCAGTAGCAAGTCGCTTTCATAGAGGTCTCTGGCATACATGACCGACGCGATGGATACGTCAGGCAACACGCCGGCGCTAGCCGCCAAGACAAAGCGATCGGGACCGAAGGGGACGTATTGATAGACAACCTCCACTTCAGGGTGTTTTTCTTCAAACGAGACCTTCGCATACTCCAGCCACTGGGCAAACAGCCCACTGGCATGAGCATCCCAGTGCCAGATTATGAGCTGATCTGTGGCAGCGCTTACTGCTAGACAGGCCGTCAGTACCATGAAAGTTGAGACCAGTAGAATATGAGTGCTTCGTGACCTAGAAAACAGCATCCCTGGACCTCCTAACGCTTTGATGTTGCCATGAACTCTACTGCACTGGATGGGTGATCTGACCGCGAAAACCGATTCGACCATGACGACCACCAATATGATGTATTTTTCTACATCATTGGTCGTCTACCTTCCCTAGAGTAAACGACGTTCATGAATAATGAGTATTAATAAGAAAGACAGGGAGCATGTCATTGGAATAAGCGCCGCTTCTCCTTGATACACAGGATGACTGTCGGCGAGCCGAGACCGACCGATATGCAACTCGTCTGACGGTGCACGCAAACCAGTCACCAAGACCTTCGCCTTGACATATGGGGTGGCAAGGCGCCCATATTCCTTGTCCGCCGCACTACAGATTCATACCCAGGCGATTCCTCCCGCTCAGATCTTGACCCTGGCGCATCGGAGAGGCTGGTCTCGTAACCTGACCCTAAATCAGTCTCCGAACCTGGTTTTTTCTCAAGAAGCGTTTTCCCCG
>LFTP01000031.1 GCA_001513395.1 Clostridia bacterium DTU080 | reverse complement strand
ACCTCAACAAGATCACAGCAGGTCAATCTGTCCCGTTTTACCAGGAAGTGGAGGAGAAGAAATGCCCGCGTTGTGGACGGGTTTTGCCCGAAGGATCCGCTTCTTGTTCAAGTTGCACCAATAAGGTGCAGATTGTGCGCCGTCTGTTGGCCATTGCTAAGCCGCACTTTCCTTTGATGCTTGCAGCGATGGTTTTGTTTTGGGTCTCGACCGGGATTCGTCTTGTGGTTCCCCAGCTGTACCGCATCTTAGTAGATGATGTCATCCGCGCCGGACAAAGAGATTTGCGTCAGCTGCTGTTTTATGTCGGTCTCATCGGCTTGGCAGGACTGGGCACCAACTTCGTCGGCGCCATACGCGGTCTGGTCATGACGCATCTGGGTGCGGGTTTGGGCCAAGATCTTCGCAATCTTGTGTTTGCCAAAATCCAAGCTCTGTCGCTCAATTATCTGAGCAAGCGCAAGACGGGCGATCTCATGAACAGGGTGACCGGAGATACGGGCACCATTCAAAGCTTTATCCAAAACCAGATGGCAACGGCTCTAAACGAAGCCTTACTGCTCATCGGTATCGGCCTCATCCTGTTTACGACCAATTGGAGGATGGCCTTGCTTGTCTTGTTGCCCACACCGCTGGTAGTGTATCTCATGAGACGCAGCGCCAATCTGTGGCGCCTGATGTATCACAGACAGTGGCGTCTGTGGGATCGAACCAACTCCCTGTTGCAGGACATCCTCAGCGGGATGCGAGTGGTCAAGGCTTTCGGACAAGAAGAGCGGGAAGTAAAGCGCTTTCAGGACTACAGCCGACGGTTTGCAGAGGTCTCCGCACACAATGAAAAGGTGTACAACACGTTTTTCCCCATACTTGGCTATATTATGGGTATCGGAAACTTCCTGATCCTCTACTACGGTGGGCACCTTGTGCTGGGGCAGAAGATGCAGCTGGGTGAGCTGGTACAATTCAGTCAGTATGCCTCCATGATCTGGGGACCTTTACGCTATTTCACCTTCATTCCGCGCTGGCTTACTCAGGCTCTCACCGCCGCTGAGAGAGTCTTCGAGATTCTGGATGAGGAACCGGATATCAAAGACAGTCCGAATGCCCGTAGACACCGCATAGAGGGGCGGGTCGAATTCAAAGGAGTGACCTTCGGCTATCGGACATACGACCCAGTGTTGCACGACATCAATTTGACTGTCGAGCCGGGCGAAATGATCGGTCTGGTAGGCCATTCGGGGGCTGGCAAGTCGACTCTTATTAATCTAGTGGCGCGCTTTTATGACCCCGATGAAGGGCAGATTTTAATCGATGGCGTCGATCTGAAAGACATTGCCCAATCCGACCTGCGCGCTCAGATCGGTGTGGTGCTTCAGGAGCCCTTCCTTTTTTCCGGGACAATCTATGAAAACATCACCTACTCCAAACCGGATGCCACTCCCGAAGAGGTGATCCGGGCAGCTAAAATCGCCAACGCACACGATTTCATCATACGATTCCGCGACGGCTACGACACCAAAGTGGGTGAGCGCGGCCACCGTCTGTCAGGCGGAGAGCGGCAGCGAATCTCCATCGCCCGCGCCATATTGCACGATCCGCGTATTTTGATCTTAGACGAGGCTACCGCGTCTGTCGATACAGAGACCGAACAACTGATTCAAGAGGCCCTGGGACGTTTGGTGAAGGACCGCACGACCTTTGCCATTGCTCATCGTCTGTCCACCTTGCGCAACGCAGACCGTTTGATAGTCTTGGACAAAGGACGCATTGTGGAACAAGGCACGCACGAGGAATTGTACCGGCAACAGGGAATCTATCATCAGTTGGTCAACGCGCAGATACAGCTGTTTAAGCTGCGAGAGGCCACAATAAGCTCGACGGAAGAAAGCCACTAACCGCCTCTGGTGTGTCTGAATCGTCGAATGAGCTCCTCTTGATACTCAGCATCTGTCAGGCATTCCAATAAGGATTGCCTGCGCAATGCTTGCCGATCACTCTCAGAGAGGGATTCATATAACGCTTGTTCGTCGCGAACCACCGGGGTATTACCGGCGGGCTCTTGCACTTGTGGGCGTCTCAGGGCTTCAGCGGCTTTTTCCCGAAAAACAGTCAACAGATGAGGGCTGTCGAGAGACCGGCGCAAAGCATCGGTCTCCACAGGTTGCGGTAGTACTTCCAGCCACTGCATTAGAGTCCGACACAGTACCGGCGTAACCTTTTCAGGGGCCAGACCGGCTGAGCGGACCGTATCCCTCACCACTTCCGGTAATGACTCGGGTGCGTCTGCCTGAAAAGCGAAGGATTCGGGCACGTTAGCGTTGCCTCCCCGTCAAGTTATCTATTGGGCTATCTTACGGCATCATTCTCCGGGCATCCTGCCACGGGATGGAATCAGCCGGCACAACACTGTAGAATGATAGTAGGGGGCTTCCTGACGTGAGCGAAACGAGAGATTGCCTCACGAAATGGGCTGTGATTTTTGATTGTGACGGTGTCCTGGTAGACAGTGAGCCTGTCAGTCTGTATGTTCTACAAACCGTACTCCATCAATTTGACATCCATGCGTCCAGAGATGAGCTCAGCGCCTACTGCGGATACTCGGATGAGAAGACGTACAAGGCGCTTGTGTCACGATACGGTCAGTTTACCGAACAACAGAAGTTTCTCGAAGCGATTAACGCTACGTACAGGCAGGCCATCAAAGACGAAGGACTGCCGGTTTTTCCAGGGGTGCGTGAGCTTATTGAGAATCTGGGCAGGCACAGGATTCGCTATGCTCTGGGTTCATCGGGACCCCGAGTCAAGATCGAAGCCAGTCTGGCCATCACGGGTTTGAACAGGCTATTTTCAGTCACGGTCTCAGCCGAAGACGTGACCCGCGCCAAGCCGGCCCCGGACATCTTCCTGCTTTGTGCCGAACGGCTGGGCGTCAACCCCTCCAGATGCGTCGTTGTAGAAGACTCGCTCCTAGGGATTGAAGCAGCTCGACAAGCTGGGATGGCCTGCGTGGCGGTCACGAATTCATTCCCGCGTCACATGCTTACTGCTGCCGATCTGATTGTCGACGAACTGACAGAGTTGAGCGTGGATATGTTGGAGGATCTGGCATGCGTCCATCGCGGGACCAAGGGTGTGTAGATATGGCCGTGGTTATCAGGCAGCTGCGCGGCCCTCAGTCACCTGAGTCTGCGACCACTCAACGGCTTCTGGAAATGATCTCCGCCGGTTGTCGCGAAGAGCAAAAGTACGCCGCCGAAGCTGCGTTCATCCTCGAATGCTCCCGACAAGATCTACAAGAAGACCTCTTGGCGGGTGGGGGACGCTGGTGGATTGCCTGGGATAATGATACACCGGTCGGTCTTGTGCGCGTGGGGCCGACCGGCGGTAACAGACCGAATGAACGGCTCGTGAGCAGCCTCTATGTGGCCGAGACTCATCGTTTACAAGGCATCGGCAGACGATTAGTGGAGACTGCCTTGGCAGCTGCGAAGGCCGAAGGATGTAGGGACGTCTATCTCTTTGTGGCTGAGAACAGTCCCGCACGTGCCTTCTATGCCAAGCTGAACCTGTTTCGCACCGTTGAAAGCCCGATTCCGGGCTACATCAAGCTGCAATGGAGTACGACGAAAACCCAGGGCACCCTTGAAAACAACAAAACCTCAATGTCGCGTACGGCTATCGTAGGCCTGGGATTGGCCCTGGCTGCACTTGGATGCGCAGCTTTGATCTTTCTCATGCGCGGCAGATGAAGGGTGTCTCCATGAGCCCAGGGGAATGGATGGTGTGAAGTCTGTGGCGTTTAATGATCCCTATGAGGAGTTTGTCCGCCAAAATGAAGAGCTGGCACGACGCATTCAATCCGTGATCGATAAAGGTCGTTCGCATCTTGAAAATGGGATGCTTTCGGAGGCACGCAAGGAGTTTCAAAGGGCCCTGGCTCTTTTTCCATACGTTCCGGCCGCCCTCAATAATCTGGCCTTGATGGCTTTTGCCGAAGGCGAAAGCGAACTGGCCAAGGCCTATCTCCAACAACTGCTTCATTTTCATGAAACCGAGCCCACTGCCAACGCGCTTATGGCCAGATACTGGGCCGAACGCGGATCCATCCCTTTGGCAATGGCACATGCGGAAATGGCGGCGCGCAGCGCCTTGGCCCTGATGAAATCACCGCAAGGCAGTGATCCCAGCCGGGCTTCCCGTAGTCTGGAGTTTGCTTTTCAAAGCCTGACGCTCCTTGGAGAAGACAGACTCCTGACTCATCTGTATGCAGCCAGCGGTGAGCCCCCATTGATGCCTGTCACACTCTTACATGTCGGTATCGCGTTTTTCAACCGAGGAGACTTCCAGGCAGCGAAAAGGCTTTGGGAGCGTGCTTGGCAACAGCAACCCGATCTTGAACCGGCCCGTGTTTATCTGACCATGCTAGATCTTTTGGAGCGTCATAAGCTCCTGCCGTTTCGTCTTGATCATCGTCTGGAAATGCCCCAGGCTGAAAAAGGACGCCGGATATGGCTGGTACACGTGCCTACGCTATTCATAGCCAGAGCCCTGGAGCATCTTTATGAAGGCGATTCACAAGAGGCCGAAGAGGCCATAGTGCTGTTGAGCGGTGTTAACGTCCCGAGTCTTGATCTCATTCTTCTCCAAGTAGGCACCGACACAGCCAGGCCGACCGCGGTTCGCCTTCTGGCGGGAATCCAGTTAGCGGCCATGGGCTACAGCGAGCAGGCTGTACAGACGTGTGAATCGATCGACGGCGATTCGGTGAGGGATGATGAACAGGCGCGGTGGTGTCTGCTACAGGGGCTGGTAGCCGAAATCCGCGGTCGTGGTTCAGAAGCCGCCAACCTGGCCGCCGCTGGCTTAGAAGCGCTCAAAGAAGAGAGCGAGTCAGTGATGACCCAATCACTGCGTCAGATGCTGACCCATCTGTTGAGTCGCGGCGGAAGTCCTGAAGAGACATCACGCGAGGGTGACCACGAAGAGGCAGAGTCCGTCGACTCTGATACCGGCCCTTTGCAACTGCCGGATTCTGAGTGGTTGCGACAGAGCCAACTGCATTCCGTAAGCTTGAACCTGGAAGAATCACCTATGAAGCGTACTCGCCGCACGCTAGAGGAGCTGGCCTTCCGTCTCGGTGAACAAACACCGGAAAGACAGCAGACGGCGATCTTGGTGCGCCGGGTGGCCATGCGCATGCGCTCCGTACAAATCGAAAAAGTGGTGGACTCTCTATCGGTCGCCGCCAAAAAAACCCTGGAGTGGCTGGACGGAAGAGAGCAACCGATCGCGTTGTCCGCACTGCACGCCTGGTTGGTGAAGAATCATCCTGAGACCGATCCGTGGATGACGACGGAGGAGATGTACCGTTCATGTCTCGTGGATATCGGTATGGGAGATGTCTCAGATGAAGAGCCGGTTCTTTGCGTGGCCATGCCTAAGGATTTGGCCGGTCGTTTTCACGGGGCTCCCAAGCCAGGTATTTGACTTGATACCGATCCAACGTCCGTAAGCAACGGTACCCGAGAGAGAAGAAAAAAGCACACAGGGTGCCTATACCTCGACGTAGCAATACGGTAGGCGATAGTAGGCACCCAATGCATGCATATGAGAGTGCACGATTAAATGATCTAACGGATAAAAAAGAAATAGATCAGTAGGAGAAGTATAACTGCGATGGCTGCGTAAGCCCATCCGGGAAGCTGGCTGGCTTCCGGATCGACTGGCTCCACGATCTCGGGCGCCGGCCCTTCAGACTTCGCCTGTGGCCTACCCAACTCATCGCGATCACGCTTAGACGCTACCCCCTTGCAGCCTATAACACCACAACCGCCTTCTTTAAACCAACACTCCTCGTGGTGGACGGTATGACATCGTAGGCATATGGCCACGGTCTGCCCGGCCTCGATACCTCGACGGCATGTGGGACAGCCTTTAGCGATGTGCTCTGAGTGAGGCCCCACAACCAAAATCTCTTCAGCCAATCTTGCCACCTCGCTTCTGTTTTGTGCCACACTCCCTGACGTCTGTGGTGTCAGGGGGGTCAGGGAGGCCACAGTATTGTATTTTTGACGCACATAGAATATCTCCTGCATTCAACACCAAGTCGAAGTATCCTTGTGACTGACTGATCTGCGCCGTTTAGGCATGGTCCTCCAGTTGATCCAACAGCGAAGCAAAGACGCCCAGGGCCTGATCAATGGGCTGAGGAGTACTCATATCAACACCGGCTGCCTTGAGTAGCTCAAGCGGATAGTCGCTGGAGCCGCTGGACAAAAAGTCCAGATAGCGCTCAACCGCAGACGGACCTTCGTCCTGAATCTGTTTAGCTAAGGCCATGGCAGCCGAATACCCGGTAGCATACTGATAGACATAGAAGGAGCGATAGAAGTGGGGGATACGTGCCCATTCCATGTCTATTTCGGCATCGAGAACGATCTCGTCACCATAGTACTTACGGTTCAACTCCCGGTAGAGTGAACAAAGGTTATCAGCGGTCAATACCTCGCCGCGTTCGACGCGAGCATGGATGATCCTCTCAAACTCCGCAAACATCGTCTGACGGTAGACCGTGGTCCGGAACTGTTCAAGGATATGATTGATTATATACATGCGTTGCTGACGATCTTCCAGCGTTTGCAACAGATACTGTGCCACGAGGTTTTCATTCAGGGTTGAGGCGATTTCAGCCAAGAAGATCGAGTAGCCGGCGTAGACAAAGGGTTGCTTCCGAGAGGAGTAATACGAGTGCAGTGCGTGTCCCATCTCATGAGCCAGAGTGAAGACGTCATCCAATGTCTCTTGGAAGTTAAGTAAGATGTAGGGATGGACACCGTAGACGCCCCAGGAATAGGCTCCGGATGTTTTGCCGGCGTTTTCATAGACGTCAATCCATGCCGACCTGAAGGCAGTATCGAGAACCCCCACATAATCGGCTCCCAACGGGGCCATGGCAGTCTTCACAATCTCCTGGGCTTGAGGGTAAGAAAACCTCATATCGACTTCGCGAACCAATGGCACATACAAGTCGTACATGTGCACCTGGTCAACGCCCAGCATTCTTTTTCGCAAGGACACATAGCGATGCATCAAATCCAGGTGGTTTTGAACACTGGTCAACAGATTGTCATAGACAGCCACCGGGATGTTGTCATCATCCAAAGCCGCGTGCAGGGAAGAGTCATAATGCCTCAACTGGGCATACAGACAGTCTTTTTTCACACTGGCGTACAACGTGGCGGCGATGGTATTCCGCTGGTTTATGTAGCTGGTATAAAGGGTCTTAAAGGCGTCGCGGCGCACTCGTCGATCCCTGGATTCCATCAGACGGATGTAGCGTCCCTTGGTCAACTCAATCGGTCGGCCCTCTTCATCAGTGACCGTGCCGAATTTCATGTCCGCATCATTGATCATCTCGAAGATGGTCGCGGCGCTCTGGGCGACCTCAGTGAAACGGGCCAGCAACTCCTCCTCGGTCTCGCTCAACACATGTGGTTTTCGACGGATCAGATCTTCTAAGGTATGGCGATAGATCTGCAAGGCCGCGTTCTCTTCCAAGAACGCCTGGAGCGTCTCTGTCGGTATGGCCAAGATCTCGGGATTCACAAAGGCCAGAGTGCTGTAGGCCTGTGTCACCAAAGATAAAGCCCTGCTGCTCATCTGTTGATATCGCGAGTCCGTCGTGTCCTCATCCTTGCGCAGTTGCGCGTAAGCATATGCCCGAAGGAGCTGCTCTTCCATCTGATCTCGTAGTCGCAAGGCCGCGAGCAACTGCTCTGAGCCTTGGCCTAGTCTCCCTTTGAACGCGCTGATCTTAGGCAGAGTCTCTTCGACCGCGGCAAAGGCTTTCTCCCAGGCGTCATCCGAAGGGAAAAGATCCTCAAGCCTCCATTTGTACTCGTTCGGTATCTCAGCTCGAGTGGGTAATCGACCGTCAGTATGTGCGTTCATGACCGGGCCTCCTAATTGTTCAGTTATGCTCGAGTTAGTCTACCTCGAAAATCGTGGTTTTCCTCTATCGCAGTGTGACCCTGGTTGAGCACTTGACTTGACTGGCTTTCTCGGCCGTCCCCGGCCAGCGGTGACAACCGCCCAGCCCGTTGTGAGGCTTAACCGGATCAATCTCCGAGCTGGAGAAGTACCCCAGGGTACCTATGTCATTCGCTCGTAACACAACTCGTCATCGGACGTACTTGGGCTGGTTGAGAAAGGGAAATATCGGGGCGTGCATGCGGACCGCGCAATGGCTCGGGAAGGAGGCGACCATGATGTAACAACGGCTTCGGGAAAAGGATCAGAATACGGTGGAGGCGG
>LFTP01000199.1 GCA_001513395.1 Clostridia bacterium DTU080 | reverse complement strand
GCTGTAGCGCGGACCTGTCTCGGGGATGAGGGCCGGTTGACTGAGCGTTCCCTCACCGAGTGCGGGAATGATGCTTGAAGAGATTCTGGTGCCGTAGTCAAAGACGGTAAATCCGTCGGCTCCCAGATGTCTGGTCAGCGCTATTTGTCCGGCGACGCGGTCCGCGGACAAGGTAGAAGAGGACGACACGACACCGATGCCGGGATACAAGGGCACCCGTCCTTCGACAAGATGCAGCTGCTCGGTGACCCGGGCGGCAAAGGCAGTATCGGATTCGGTGTAGTTCATCGGGCAGAGAAAATCGACCCAACCCTGCTTAGCCCAGTAGACCCAGTCTTGTCCGTTGACCTCCCGACAAGCCGGGTAGTTGGCAAAGACCGCGGCGGAGATGCGGACCTGGGGCTTAATCTTGCGCACCTCCTCGGATACCTGCTGCACCAGCCGGCTGATTTGATCGCAGCGCCACTGAATCCAGATCGGCTGTATGTGCGAGGCGCGCACTCCTGACGGCCAGTTGGTCACCGTGATGCCCGTATCGCGCTGGAAACGCTCCCGACAGCCGTCGCAGAAGCACGAGTTGTTGTCCGAATAGCGGATGTAATCGAAGTGAATGCCGTCCACGTCATATTTGGTGACGACCTCCAGCAAGGTGTCCAACTCGAGTTGCAGATTGCGCGGATCGGAGGGGCAGAGCCAATCGAGCTCTTGGCCGTTGAAATGTCGGGCCAGCCGACCTTCATTGCGCATGCGCTGGCGGAAAGCTGCGGTAGTATTGCCCAGCCGCCAGTTGACCTTCCAGACGTGCACTTCCAGACCGTGACGTTTGGCTGCCTCGACGCATTCGGCGATTTGATCACCGCGTTCGGCCACCACGGAGTGGTGGGGCAGATACTCGCTTTCATAAAGTGCCAGACCGCCCCACAGCATATTGGGCAAGACAGCGTTGAAGCCGTTTTCCTTGAGGTTGCGCATGGACTCATCCCAGGTCGCATAGGCACCCGTGCCGCTGTGATTCCAGGTGCCGCGGAATTCCACCTCACGTGAGGGATGAGCCAGGATATAGGCTTTTGTCTTTTGATCCCAGGCTGTGGCGGCCAACTCAACCGCCTCCGGGTAGCGCTGTTCTTCATAGGCTTTCTTGGCGGCTTCCAAACCCTCTTCCGCAGCGACCAGTAGCCGCTCCGCGGCGTCATACTGAGCGCTGACGGGGGCCTGAAGCCGTATCCATTTGTCTATCGCCTCGGAGCCTTCGGTGAGATGACCGATTTGGCTCGGACCCTCGATGGCCTTTTGAGCGACCGTGGGCCAGATTTCAGGGAGGAAGTGCCCGAGCAGGGCGACTAGCATCTGTTGTTTACCCAAAGGATCGTCGCTCAAGACGATGTGGCTCATGTATGCTCCGTTTTCGGAAATGGTCATAGCGGGAGCACCGGATTTGCGTCCTTGGCTGTCATACCACTCTCCGATCACCCGGGCTTTGTCGCGCACGGGTTCCACCAGAGTTATGTTCCATGAAGCTTGGGCCACCTGCGCGGGCAGGCCCGCGATCTCAGGGGCGTCGAAGCGGATCTGACTATACTGCTGCGGGAAGTCCTCAGGCTTCCAACCCGTTCTTCTGAGTCCGAGCAGATCGTCGAGGCCGAAGGGCAGCGAGTAAAAGACCAGTATCTTGCCTCCTTCTTTGACGAAGCGGATCACTTCCAGGACTTCCTCGAGCTTCATGTTCGGGTTATAGGGAAAGATGGCCAGTTTCATGTCCTTGAGTCCGCCCCGGACGACATCGGCTCCGGTGATGGTGCTGGTCATGATTCCGCTCTCTCTGAGCAGTGTGGATATAGTGTCGGCGGACTGCTGAATGGCCGAGTCATCCCCGCTGCCCAGGACTATGGCGATAGTCTCCCTATGAGCCACGAGGTTGTCCACCAAGCAGGTTCCCGTGAAGCTGCCGCCGCGCCAGGCGGAGAGGCGAATCCCGTCGATTTTGTCCCAACCGGCCGGATTTCCCTCGATGCGAAAAGCTGACCGAGGAAAGTGTACGGTGCCCCACCGTTTGCCGGGCAGAGTGCCGGTCGCCGCATACCAGCCGGATCCGGAACGGAAGTAGAGGGTGAACGTGGAGAAGACGCGAGGCTCATCAACGCGCAATTCAAGCGTGAAGCGTCCCCACTGGCTCAAATCGAGCTTGACGTCTTTGTCGTAGACGACCCGGCGCAGCTCGCCTGTAAAATCGGCGTTCAATTGGAGCGCTTGCCCCCCGTCCCGGGCTACCAGAGAAACAGGCGGAGAGTTTTGGACAGGCCGCCATGTATTGCGGGCGTCCGTCTCATCCGCGTAGTCGAAACTGTCGATGACCATGCTCTCCGAGGCTTGTACCGGCTGCACATTCAGCGCCAGAATCAACAAAAGCAGACCCGTGATGAGGCATTTCATGGCTTGAGGTACTCCTTTCAGTAAGTGGTGTCAATAATAAACTACGCTTCTTTACTTGTCCGTTCCTCGTATTAATACATGGAGCAACGGATTACGGTAAGTGCGAGACGCAATATTAACATTCGAGAAGGATATAGACCTACTTGTGGAGGATATTATCTACAGGTTATATATCCTGAGAAATCATCATAGGGGGGTCATAGCATGCGTAAGACTGCGTTCACCGTAGTGCTTGTTGGTCTGTTGTGCTCACTGTTTGCAATGGCGGGCGCCGCTGCTTCGGATGTGAATCTGACGGTAGCCATGTGGATTGCCGCCGGACCGGAAGTGGATGAGACTCAGGCCATTCTCGATACTTATATGGCTGAAAACAAAGGGGTCAAGCTTGAGTTGATGTATCAGCCCTTCTCGGGATATCACGAGAAGATGCTGACGCTGGCTGCCGGAGGTCTGACTCCGGATGTCATGGTCCTGTCCCGCATTTTTCTTCCTACCTTTGTCGAAAACGGAATCGTCCAACCGATAGACCACTGGCTTGCCCGTGACGGGATAAATCCGCAGCGGGATCTCACCGAGATCGCATCAGGGTCCTGGAAAGGGAGGATCTACGGAGTGCCCATCTGGGGAGGACCTCTCATCCTTTGCTATAACGCTGATCTGTTCTCGCAGATGGGATTGCCCCAGCCCAGTGAGCTTTCCAGACGCAATGACTGGAGCTGGGATCGGCTTATCGACTTGGGAAAGAAGGTCACCAGGGATACCGACGGTGACGGGATAAAAGACGTCTTCGCCTTGCCTGCTCCGGGATACTGGGAGGCCGTCTGGTACACCTATATCCGTACGTTCGGAGGAGACGTGATTCGCGACGGCCGTTCCGTTGCCGACTCCCCTGAGACGGCCCGGGGTTTGCAGTTGTTCTCCGACATACGCTGGCAACATCATATCGCGCCCCAACCCGGAGAGTCGGCCGATTTCTTCAGAGGGACGCTGGCTACTTACTATACCTGGATGTCTGAAACTCCGAATCGGTACAACACCGTGGGCGGTGCTTTTACGGTTGATCTGGTGACTATGCCCTCTGGTCCCGCGGGGCGTTTCCATACGGCGGNNCCATACGGCGGGCGGCTGCCCGGTAACGGTATCCGCAACTACCGCGCATCCCGAAGAGGCGTACAAGTTTGCCACTTGGTTTGCCGTGGACAGTGATGAGTGGAAATTGCGGGGGATCCCGGCTTCAATGAACGTCACCAGACGTCAATACCGCGACTTCTTGGCCCAGTTCTTCGCTTCACCAGACGTGCTCATCGACGCTCTTTCAAGCCCGACCGCTCCGGAGCCGTCGGTGCACCCGAAGATCACAGAGCTGCAGGCCGCATGGACTCCGATCATCAACGGTCTGGCCTCCGGTACGATCAGCGGTGTCGAAGCGGCGGCCCAGATGGGGCGCAGTACCGCGGCCATCATTGGTAGCAACTGAGCCACGTGGGCGACTGGCGCGAGAGGATGTCATGCTTTGGCATCGCCTCGCGCTTTTGCGTTTTTCCCGGAAATCGACTGACTCGAGTCTGCATGTCGCGGCATCCAAACCTTCAGGCGGGTCGTAGCAGCGTTTCTGTTAGCTTGCTTATCAGTACCGGGAAGTGGTTTCGAAATGGATCTAAAGGTAGCCATGTGGATTCACGCGGTACCGACCATGTCATCGGATCCTGCGGGACGGTTCCGCACGGTAGGTGGCTGCCCGGTAACGGTGTCTTCAACCACCCGTTTCCCCGAGGAAGCGTATAGATCCGCCGTTCGGTCCGCGGCGGACGGCGATGAGCGGAAACCGCGGGGCATCCCGGCCGCCATGAGCCCTACTGGACGGAAATGGCGCGACTGTCTGGCTCGGTACTTTCCCTCACCGAATGTGGTCATTGAGGCTCTCGCCGGCGTCACCCTATCGCATCAGAGTCTTAGATGCATCCGAAGATCTCCCGGCTTCGGGCCGTATGGATTCCGATCATCAACAACCTGACTAACGGAATCAACAGGGGCGTGGAGGCGGCTGCTCGGATGCGTCGCAGCACCGGAGCCATACTTGGCGTCCATTGAACCAACCGGGATGATTGTGCGGCAGGCTAAGCCGAAAACGTTGTTGGGCAGCCTCTTGATCACTCGGCTGACGCGCGCGGTACGGGTCCGGAGGTAAATCAGTTTCGGGCTGTTGTCTTTTCCGTTATCCTGAGCTTGGCAGACGCGCCGTATGGCCTTCTTTGAAGAGAGGAGCAGTCTCAAATGTCAGCAGATACGAAAGATAATGACCTCACGGTACAAACAAGAGACTCCGGTCGGGGCCCGTCCTTGCAGCCGCCGCCGGTGATCACTGATCCGGATAACGAATACGGAAGCAACATGCGCCGTTTTCAGGGCATACCCAGCGTTGAAGTGACGAAAAAAGGCAGACTGTGGGCCTTGTGGTATGCCGGAGGGGCCGACGAACCGGGAGAAGGCCCCGGAAACTACCAGGTAGCCATAACCAGCGACGATGACGGATACAGCTGGTCCAATCCGAAGGTGGTCATAGATCCGCCGGGCGATGTGAGAGCATTTGACGGGATGCTGTGGTGTGATCCGCTAGGTCGGTTGTGGCTGTTTTGGGCTCAAAGCCAAGGAACCTATGACGGGCGCGCCGGTGTCTGGTATATTCGAACAGATGATCCTGATCGAGAAACCGTCAGTTGGACCGAACCGAAACGCATAGCTAACGGTATTGCCCTCAACAAGCCGACGGTGTTGTCCAACGGGGAGTGGTTACTGCCTATCGGTGTTTGGATTCGCAAGCCCGGAAACAACACGCCTGCGCCGTATCGGTTCTATCTGGAAGAAGAAATCGGCGCTGCGGTGTGGGTGTCGACCGATCACGGCGAGAGCTGGTCACTGCGCGGTCGGGCTCAGGTTCCTGACAGATCCTTCGATGAGCACATGGTCGTGGAACGTCAAGACGGCAGTCTATGGATGCTTGTGCGCACGCAATACGGCATCGGTGAGTCCGTCTCAACGGATATGGGCAAGACCTGGAGTGCGGGCAGGCCGTCGGGGATTCCGCATGTGTGTTCGCGTTTTTTCATCAGGCGCTTGGCCTCCGGCAAAATCCTTTTGGTCAGGCATAATCCGCCGCCTTCTTCGGTATCCGCCAAACCGGGCGGTGTTCGCTCTCATCTCACTGCGTATTTATCCGATGATGATGGGGCGAGTTGGTATGGTGGCCTTCTGTTGGACGAGCGTGTCAGAGTGTCATACCCGGACGGAGTTCAGACCCCGGACGGTAAGATCTACATCATCTATGACTACGATCGCCAAGGAGAACGACAGATCTGTATGGCCGTCTTCACGGAGGCCGATGTTGCTGCAGGAAAGATCGTTTCATCCGAAGGGCGACTGCGAGTCTTGGTCGATCAAGCAACGTATGAAGGGTAATGATCCTGTATAGCGTGAGACGCGTCCGTCGGACAAAGGCTTTGTCGCAAAAGGACCGGGGCGGGCACCGATTCCGCCCCTTGTTGGGCGCGCGTCATCTGTGACCGCCTCCAAGCGCGTCCGTGATGATCGCTCCGATACGATCCGGAAGGTCCTGGGGCTGAGTCGCAACGGTAGCACTTTCGTCTACGTGTCATAAGGTCAACTGACCCCTTCTTCTTGGTCAACTCCTCTCCGGAAAGCCGACGATGCGAAGACAGACCAAGGCGACGGCTCATGTTGCTGTTCAGTGCGCTTATACGGCTTTGCTTTTGGTCCGCCCGCTCTTACACTTCACGTGTTGGCCTTGGACTTCGGCAGATTGCCGCGTCGCTTGGCACCGAAAAAGCCGCTGCGCATCCCATCGGCGCGGCGATCTGATACAGGTCATCTTCTTTGCTTTCCGGTGCTTGCCCATCCCAACTCTTTTGTTTACACCATGATACCCGCCGCTACTCAGCGAGTGAAGACTAATCATCGGTTAAATTACAGAAGGAAACGATTAAAAGATCAGCGAAAGAAGAAAACCTATAGTTTCACGGAAGCGTACCAAGTGTCATGATCAGGCGGACTGAACTCGATGATTGGTATCTTGGGAGGCGATGTGATGAGAAGACTCTGGTTGATCGTCATGTTTTTGATCGGTTGTTTGAGTGTCCATGCCGTAGGCGCCAAGACCCCCATCCAGTTCATGTTTTGGGGTCCGGTGGGCGGTGAAGGCGATCTGTGGCTTGAGATCGTGAATGAGTTTAATCGTACACATCCGGACGTCGAAGTTGAGCCATTGCATACTCCGAGCGGTTTTGAGAATAAGCTGATCACCATGATCGCAGGAGGAGCTCCGCCCGACGTCTTTTGTCTCGAAGAGGAACCCTACGCCACGTTTGTGCGCGGAGGCGTCCTGTTGGATTTAACGGAGCGCTTTCGCCGGGATTTCGACGAGCGCCGCTATAACCAGGTGGCCTTACGCTTTCTCAACTATGACGGCAGATACTACGCTTTGCCCTGGGATTTGGGCGTCGGTATCTTGTTCCACAATGTTTCCTTGTTGGAATCCGTCGGGTTGACAATGCCGCCGGTGGATTTTACATGGGATGTCTTCCTGGAGAACGCCAAGAAGATGACCAGGGATTTCGACGGGGACGGTCGCAGTGATCAGTGGGGGTTTAGGGTCGTCTCAAGCTTCCGCAGTACGTCCATCTACTTCATATGGGGCTCGGGCGGCGATCTGGTGGATGACCCGGTTAAGCCCACGCGATCGACGGTTACCGAGCCCAGAGCATTGCGTGGACTGCAGTTTGTACAGGATCTGGTTTTCCAGCACGGTGTGGCACCGGCCCTGGGGACGCCGCAGCCGTCGTTTGTACGCGGTGATCTGGGCATGGAACGCAACGGGGCCTGGAATTTTGCCAACTATCGCAGCCAGATCAGTGATTTTGAATGGGACGTCACCTTCTTCCCGCGTCATCCCGAGATTCCGCAAAGCGGAGGATATTTGGGTCCTGACAATATAGCCATTTCGGTGGATTCGCCCTATCCGGATCAGGCCTGGGAGTTCATCAAGTTTGTCATCGGCTCCAAGGGTCAGCAGATGCTGGCCTCGGGAGGTCGCAGCGTACCGGCTCTCAGCGAGGCCATACGCTATTTCATCAGACCGGATGCTCCCCCGAGAAACGACAGAGTGCTTCTGGCCGGTATCGAGGGCTACGGACGTGTGGTGCCGCGGCTTGCCGACTTCCGTCAGATGGAACAAGAATGGACTCCTCAGAACACGGCCATGCTCAGGGGAGAGTTGTCTCCGGAGGCTTTGGCGCATCGCATTAAGGAGATCACGGAGAGGTATCTGGGCCTCGGACAATAAAACGGGCACAACGATAACCAGCAGAGGAAAGGGAGGTCGGTAGTGTGTTCCAAGAGAAACGGAGCCTGAGGCCGGTGATGGTTCTTTTCGTTGTTCTGGTCATGGCTTACACAAGTACGGCAGTTGGCAGTGAATTACAAGGGTCCATCACTTTTGGCTGGAAGGGCACCCTGGAGGCCATGGAAATTACGAAACAGATGTTGGAGGTCTTCAAAGAGAAGCATCCGGATCTTGAAGTGGATTTCGTCTATCTCATGGCCGGAGGAGGATCCTGGCAGGAAAAACTGAAGACCATGATTCTCGCCGGCACGCCGCCGGATGTCACGAAGATGGAGTATCAGGTGGGGATGCCCTTGGCCATTGAGGGTCTTTTGCTTCCCCTCGACGAATTGGCGGCTAAGGATCGGGCTTTCAGATTGACCGACTACTTCCCCGTGGCTTTGCAGGCGCACAGCTATCAGGGGCGGCTCTACGGCTTGCCGCAAGAGGCTAACTTAGGCGCCTTCTTCTACAACGAAGACATGTTTGAACTGGCCGGGCTTCTTCCTCCTACGGGCGACTGGGATCATGACGACATCCTGGAGTGGGGCAAGAAACTGGCCCGGGATATCGACGGCGACGGGCTGAACGATACGTTTGTCATCGACTACTCTTGGGGCCGCACCTCCATGGAACCGCATATCCAGGCTTTCAACGGTCAGGGGTATTTGACCGATGACGGCAGTCGCACCCTTTTGGGCGAACCCGGCTTCATCCAGGCTATGGAGTGGGTATCGGATACGGTCCATGTCTGGGGTATAGCCAACAACCCGCGTCGTTCCCGCGGTTCGTTTGCTCGCGGTAATGTGGCGCTTTTCTACAACGGACCCTGGATGATCACCGGTTTCCGTTCGGCTCAGTTTCGCTGGGATGCTACACTGACCCCTTTGGGACCCAAAGGTCGGGGCACCAGGTTGAGCTCGGACGGTCTGCAGATCTCGCAGCAGACCAAAAATCCGGAAGCGGCCTGGGAGCTGGCCAAGTTTATGGCCGGTGAACAGGTACAGATGGCCCTGGCGAGAGCCGGCTATCTGATCCCCTCATTGCGGCGACTGGCTCAGTCTCAGTCTTGGCGTGTGTCTCCGCCGGATTATGAGCCGTTTATCCAGAGCGCGGCGTGGAGCTTGCCCGAGATAATCGTGCCGCAGCTGGATGAGGTCCGACGCTTGTATGATGCGGCGTTGACCGCGCTCTGGCTGCGTGAGCAGACGCCGCAAGCGGCGTTCACTCAGGCAGCCACCCTGATCAATAACCTATTGCAGGGGAGATAAAGGCGGGACAGTGTCGGAGTTTTCGATATGCGGTCTAAGGAGACCGGGATAGTGTCGTCAGAGAAACAAGGTGCTCGCGGGAGTGATCAGCGCAGTCTTGTCGCTTGCTCCCGCGGCACCGGCCAAACAGACACTGCGTGTGCAGATCATTCTCGCCGCGGCGGGGATCAAGCATATCAAAGATGTCATCATTCCGGAATTTGAGCGAACTCATGATGTCACCAGTGAACCGGAATACTCGCCCGGAGAAGCTCCTGATCAGCACATCGGGCGGTGCACCGCCCGATGTCTTTATCTATGAGCAGGGCTGAGCATATTATCGAGCCGGTTCAGGCCGGTTTGACTGCCTCTCCTTGGACAAGGAGTCTGTCGCGTCGCCTGGCCCGATCGCAACGGCTCCTTCCCACCCACGTTTGGCGGTTCAACTGGGAAGGCTCCAACTATGGCGTGCCGATCTATACGGGGCTGTGAACGTGGTGGTATCGGAGCGATCTTGAGCTGGCGGGCATGAATCCCGACAGTCCGCCACGGACGTGGGATAAGTTGCTGATCGCCGCAAGAGACTGACGCCCACCGAGGCAAACACGGTGGGGATAAGATCTGTCGCGCTGGACAGGCACGGCGAGCAGTACACCAAAG
>LFTP01000343.1 GCA_001513395.1 Clostridia bacterium DTU080 | reverse complement strand
AGTCTCTAAGCCGAGACGCGAGCTAAAAGAGACGAGGGGCCGACCTTTTGGGACAGCCCCCATTGGGTGGCCGAGCTGGCCTACTCCGCCTCTTCCCACCACTGCTTATGTAACCGACGACGATCAGGCCAATTATCTCGTCCGCACTATGGTGGTGGCGCTGTCTACTCAGATGGTCGAAGGCCTGGCCATCGCCTGCGACTTCGTGGATGAAGCGGTGTGCAGCGATCCCCCGTGGACCTACGGGAGTGGTCGGCTTCGACGGGACGAAGAAACCTTCATATTTTGCGGTGAAGACGGCGATTGCCATGCTGCGGGGAGCGGATTACGCCGAAGCCGATTACCTCGGACCACACAACTATGCGCTGCACTTCCAAAGGGACGACACCACTATTACCGTGCTGTGGAACGCTTCTCACCTGGGCACCTCCACGGCTTCCCAGGTGGAGGTGGCAGCAGGTGATCTGAGCGCACTGCAGGTTTTCGAAAGGGACGGCCGGCGGCTTGCGCATCAACTAAAGGATGAGGGGGTGATCCTCACTTTGACGGGCAGTCCGTTCTATCTGCTGAGGCAGGGATTGAGGTGGTGCCTTCTCCGGTGGTGGTACCCGACAGACCGGCGGGGTCTCCCGGCGATGAGATTAATCTGAAGGTGCAATTGCTCAACCCGTTCTCCCATTCCCTGAAAGGCACGTTCACCCTTGATCTCCCGCCGGGTTGGGCGGCAGAAGAAGTCTCCAAGCCTTACGACCTGGCGCCTTTGGGCTTGGCCGTCCTTGATTTTACGGTGACGGTACCGCCCGCTGCCCAAACTGGAGAACTGGAGCTCACCGGGATACTGACCGGCGAGAAGGGAATAAGCACAGCTACCGCCGCCTGGCTGTCGCTCGCTAAAACCAAGGTAGTGACCAACTTTGAGAGCAGTCTCGTAGGCTGGAATATGACGGCATCCAATGCCAATGGGAGTGTGGAGNNTCAGAGGCGACCCCGAGCGGTTGCCCGGCAGCGAGGATCACCATGTGGACTGATCTTGAGGGCTCAAGCCGCATCGTGCAGGTCACGAGGTCTGTCTCCCTTCCGGTTGAGGGAGAGCCCAAAGGCCTTGGACTATGGGTAAAAGGCGATGATTCAGGCTGCCAGATCAACTACCAAGTGGTGGACCGCTATGGCGAGAGATTTGTGGTGATAGCCGCCCAGCCGATCGACTGGACCGGTTCGAAGTATATCAGTGCTCCTATCGAGCATTTCGCCAGCCATTCCGGAACCAATGCCAACGGCGTGATCGACTATCCTGTAAGTTTAAAGTCCGTGATGGTCAGTTGCCGGGCCTCCTATGTGCCTGAGAAGGTGGAAATCTTGATAGATGAAATAGTAGCCACTTATGAATGAAGCATAAAAGAAAGGAGAAAGGTTGAAAATGAGAAGAACGGTTGCTGTCATGATGTTGGTTCTGGTTGTGGCTTTGACCCTGACTGTCCAGTTGGCTTCCTCAGCGGCTTCTGCATCGTCCGGTAGGGAACCGGTCACTTTGGTACTGGCCAATTATTTCAACGGCGCCCGCATCCCGTTGGTCGATTACCAACTGCAATTATTCCAGGAGAAGTATCCCTGGATCACGGTGATAAACCAGGTCACCTCCTCCAGCGCCGTCGAGAAATATTTGGTCTCCATTGCCGCCGGTTCGCCACCGGATGTATGGATGTTCGACCGCATCCGCATTCCTGAGTTTGTGGAAAGTGGCTTGATTCAGCCTCTTGATGATTTCATGCAGCAGGACGGCTTCGATATGAACCTGTTCTATCCGTCTGAACAGCAGCTTTGTCAATATAAAGGTAAATACTATTCGCTGCCGATGATGGCCGCCGGCATGAGCTTGCTTTATTATAATCGCGAACTGTTGGCCCAGGGTGGGTATAACCGGGACGGCGCCCCCAAAACCTGGCAAGAGTTTTTGCAGATGGCCACTCGTTTGCAGCGTATCGACGCCGATGGCAAAGTGCAGATCAATGGCGGAGAGATCAGCTATTTTCCACGCTATCGCCTGGCCCAGTTGGCTTATACCAACGGGGCGCAAATCTATGACGATCCGTTTAATATCAATTACCTGACCGACAGTGTCCGTGAAGCTGCCGACTGGGCGGTGGAGTTTGCTCAGCGAGTTCCTGTGGGTGGAGCGATGGCCGCCGGCACCCGCGTTTTCCAGACTCATGGCGAATGGTTTTACTTCACCACCAAATCCACCAATCCGGAGCTGGATTTGGGTATTGCTCTGCTGCCGCATGGTCCGCGTGGAGAAACAGTGAATCTATCGGGGGCTGCCTATTCATACGGCATTCCGGTGGGCGTCAAGCATCCCTATGAGAGCTGGCTCTTGATCAAGTTCCTCACCACCAGCGAAGAAGCCGGCCGGATCATAGCCTTTGAGCAAGGCAGGCCGTCTCCGGTTATTCGCTTCAATCTGGATCGCCGCTATTTTGAGACCAATCCTTTCTGGCATGTAGTCGCCGAGAACTTGAACCGGACGGTAGGGATTGCCCCCAGTCCGCTGGCCGTGAAATTTTATACCATAGACGTAAAATATTACGAACAGCTGTTGAGTCTGAATCAAAGCCGGGAAGAAATCCTGAACAATCTGCAGAAAGAGATCGATAATCATATAGCGGATTATCACGCCGGGCGGTGAAAAATTCATCTATA
>LFTP01000222.1 GCA_001513395.1 Clostridia bacterium DTU080 | reverse complement strand
GGGCCATATCCGCGACATCCAGCGGTTCGTAGTTCCATGTGGCCCATCCCGCCATAGACGGCTGGTGGTCAGCCACCGCCTGTCCTCCCAAGCTACGTGATGCAAGGCCCTCCAAAGCAACGTGGGGGTGTTGTCCCAAAAGGCGAATGAGTTCATTGCCCGTGTAACCCGATGCACCCACGATTCCAACTTTAATCACAAGCCCGTCCCCCCAGGATACAGAGCACCTGAACGTCGACCAAGCGGCAGGTGCTCGGAAACAAATATGGAGTGATTATACCCCTGAGTGCATAATTATGCAAGGTGTAATCGAGAATATTAGCCGGCGACTTGTGATTTTTCCTCCCAGCGCACGACGGCACCCAGTCGAACCAGCTGATCGCACGGATCGGGAAGACAGGTCAGAAGCTCCTCGGCGTTTTCAATACAGCTGGTGCCGTCAGCCATCAAGGCGGCGATGACCAACGCGGCAGCCGAGTTGGGATCCTGTGCCCGGACACGAGCGGCACTTGGCCGTACTCCCCCTCGGATGACAGCCGTTTGGCCGTCACGGATGATTTGGGCACCCATGCGTTCCAATTCAGTCAGATCGTATAGGCTGCTTTCCGTGGTGGTTTCAGAAACGATGCTGGTTCCTTGAGCCCCTAACAGTAGACTGCACATGGCGGCTCTTAGCTCAGATGGCACCGCTGGATAAAAGCCTGTTCGCAGGCTTACCGGCTTGGGTTCTCCGTCGGCCACGATCCGAATGCAATCAGTGGTGATCTGCACATCGGCGCCGGTTTCTTCCAGCTTGGCCGTGAGAGCCCGCAAGTGGTCGCTGATGACGCCCCGGAGGCGGACGTCTCCTCCGGTGGCCGCGGCGGCGATGAGGTAAAAACCGGCAGCAAAACGATCCGGAATCACTTCATGTTTTCCGCCGCTCCATTCGGTCTCGCCAGTGATGGTTATCACTTCGGTGCCGGCGCCGACGATACGGGCACCCATGCGGTTGAGCAGGTTGACCGCATCCACCAACTCCGGTGCTCGTGAGGCACCGACGATGCGAGTCCGCCCCTGAGCCCTTGTAGCCAGGGTTACGGCGGTCCATGTGGCACCGAAATGGGGCGCGTCCAGGTATACATCGCCGGCCTCGAGATCGGAGATGTCTGCCCGCACTCTGCCGGCATCGATGTCCGGAGTGACTCCAAGAGCCTTCAAGATCTTGATGTAGGGATCCAAAAAACCGGATCGCCCCGACGACTGTCTGGGAAGCGCAAGCGAGAATTCGCCTCGTTGCGCCAGTACGGGTCCCAAAAACAGAAGTGAAGGCCAGGCATGATCGGGGGCATCGTCCAACGAAGTCTGGCTGACGCCGGGATGTATGATCCAAACGTCTCCGTCTTGCTCCACTGTCCGGCCCAGACGCCGAAGCGCGTCCATTTGACGCAAAATGCCGCGCGTGGACGGCAATCCGTACAATCGCACCTCGTGGGTTGTGGCCGCACAGGCAGCGATCAGAGCAAGACCCGCTTCGTGACTGCCGTCTATGGTTAATTCACCTTGTAGCGTCCGTCCCCCACATATGTGCAGAGCAGTAGACATGTCAGCCCTCCCAATCATTACCGCAGAATTCAGCTTTCCTTAACCGCCGCATATACACGATAACCACCGCCCCGGGCCACATCGCTTACGTTGCCGAAATAGCGCTCGACATCCGTGGCCAGCCTTTTGGCCCCTTGTTGCGTACGAGCTACAAAAGCGAAGCGACCGCCCGGATGAAGCCGTTGCTGTGCTCCGGCAAAGATCTCCAACAGGACACGTCGCCCGGCTCGAATCGGGGGGTTGGTGATGATCAGATCAAAACGCAGATCAGCGTCTGGCGGGAAGGTGCTCTCGTGGACTACGACATTCACAAGCCCATTGCGCGAGGCGTTTTGACGGCTGAGGGCAACGGCGCGGGTGTTGACGTCTGTCATGTGTACGATACATCGCGGGCAGCTCGCCGCGTAGTAAAGGCCGATGGGGCCGTATCCACATCCGATGTCCAAAATAAGACCGCCCTGCGGTGGTGGTACGTGTGACAGCAGTATCAGGGTCCCCGAATCGACGGCTCGACGCGAAAACACGCCGGCATCTGAAATGAGAGACAGCTCTATGCCTCCAAGCTCTAAACGGAGCTCATAGGGTTGATGAGCTGCCCTGGGCTGCTTGGAGTAGTAATGGTCGTTCACGTTGACGGACCTCCGCGAAGCACCAAGGACGGTGCGGCCTCGCCGAATCGCCATGGCGATAACCATAGCGCTCCGGTGCCGGAAAGTCGGCGGCAAAACCTTCGCTCAGACAGCTGACGTTGTGTATCTTCTATAGTGACAGCTTCGGCTGTCAGATTCTTGCAGTAAACACACAGCTCCACGCAGTGCCAATCCTCATTTCTGTCGACACCGTTCACAATACCCGCGCTCTAAGACCACTGTGTAATCCAGGACCGCCCGGGCCATGTTTACGGTTTGAGAGACGTTTACAAGTTCTGCGATCCGGGAAACCCGGACTTGTCCATTGATTCGCCAAAATCCCAAGCTCTGTGGCAGCGGCTTCAGACGCGTCTTCCGATACGGCCCGATTTAGACCATGCTGACTCCGCACACCCTGCGTCGAGCGGAAGATCCCTTTTGTTCGCTTGTACTGGGCCGCGCCTCCGAGAGAGTCGATGGCCTGCTCCTATCCGCCGCTGACAGCCTTCTTCAACCACTCCCGGTCGCCAGGAAATAGCAGATTGACATCGAGTAGTCTGCACAGATCTTTCAAATCCTTGGCATTATGTTCAATGATCGGCAGAAGCAAGTCATGACGTCGATCTTGTACGTAACGGTAATACAACTCCGGCACAAGGCGACCGGGAATATCTTCTCCTCGATCCGAGTCAAAGATGTGCCGGGCCACTGTGGAAAGCCTGCAGTTGTCGAAGGCGGCGCGCAGCTGACGAACCTCTTGGTAGATATCGTAGTGCAAGGCGAAAGACGGGCGCGGTATGCCATGAAACAGAAGGCGGGCTCCGACAAAAGGTTCGTCGAACGCGCGGCCGTTATAGCTCACCAAGGCCGGATAATCGCTCAGGAACTTCGAAGCCAGATACAGCACCCCTCCTTCTTCGTCAAACTGACGCGCTATGAATTGCCTGATATACCAATTTTGACCGTCGGACCAAGCCACACCGACAATAAAGACGGGAAGCGCTCGCGCAAATCCTGCGGTTTCAATGTCCATAGCGGCGATCTCATGCGGTGCGAAAAATGAGAGCAGCTCACTGTCACGAGCCCCCGCCAAGCGCAGACGCGGGATATCGCGGTTGTTTATATACTCCACAACCTCTCTTGCCCTTGCTCCCCAACGCGGGTGATTACAAAGAGCCCTCAGATCCCCGTAGCCTTGCGCTCGCAGCTCGGATTCAGTGACCGGACCTACGCCGTAGACTAACTGCAGCCGTTGCCACAGGTGTGCGGCAGGTCTTTCGGCGAGCGGTCTCACACCAGCAAAGGGAGGCGAATCAATGACGTATGCCGCGCCCGCTGGTGTGAGCATTTCGCGACCCCCGAGACAGTCGGCCTCAGGTGGCTTAGATGTCAAGTCGCTTTGCGACTTGCGCAATGACGCTCGGCTACCCAGGCGTCTGTGCAAAGACACCGTCCTTACACCTCGTCCTCCGGCAACAGTGCCGCAATACTGGGTATCACAAAATGAGGGCAGACCCGTTCGCGCTCGATAGAAGACATATCCGAAGCTCCGGTCAACACAAGCGCCGTCTCCATGCCGACTTTCAGGCCCATGGCGATGTCCGTCTCCACGCGATCGCCGACCATCAGGCAATCGGCAGGGCGGGCCCCGACTCTTTTCAACGCCGCTTCAGCGGTCAGTCTGTGCGGCTTACCCACTATCACTTCCGGAGCGACACCCGAGGCACCGCTGATGGCCCCGATCATTGCCGCGCAGTCGGGAATCTCGCCGCCTTCCACGGGACAAGTCCGATCGGCATTGGTGGCCACAAAACGTGCTCCTCTTTTTATGCATTGGTAGGCGTTGTTCAGCTTGGCATAATCGAAGGTGCGATCGAAGGCCGCCACTACCACGTCTACACGATAATCATGTTCGGCCGGTTCTTCAATGACGCGGAAGCCTGCCTCAGCCAATTCCTGGCGCAAGGGCCGTTCGCCGACACAATATACACTTGCAGACGGCATCTCATCAGCGAGATATGCGGTCAAAACCGCGGACGAGTTGATGACATCCTCCGGCTCGGTGGGAATCCCCAACCGGGTCAACTTCTCCGCATAGTCGACGCGTGTGTTGATAGGCTTGTTCGACAAAAAGACGACACGCGCCCTTTTTCTCAGTGCGCAGATCGTTTCCGCGGCTCCCGGAATCAGAGAAGGTCCCAAATAAACGGTACCGTCAAGATCAAAGACAC
>LFTP01000273.1 GCA_001513395.1 Clostridia bacterium DTU080 | reverse complement strand
AACGAGTAGACGGACTTCTTATAGATCCAATCCAGAATCTGTTCGGCACGATACCGCGGTTCACCCAGGGAAACAAGCCGATCGGCAATCTCTGCCATCTCAGCGCCTAAAATATTGGGCAAACCCGAACCCACCTCCAAGTTCAAGACCTCCCAGTTGAGGCAAGATGACGTAATCCAGCAGAAGGGACTTGGGCCATAATTCTTCATTCTTCGGCGGTTTCCTTTCTCCGATAATAACCAGGTACGGCTCAGCATAGTCGAAGAACGTTTGTGAGAGACTAACATCCGCTCATGTAAGGAGGTGAGGCCGTGTGAACAAGACGCAGCGAGTGCATTTTTTGACCGCCTACACCGAATACCTTTGGGAGCAAGGTATCAAGACCGAAGAGGCCTATGTCGGAGACGCCAGTCGTTTCTTGCGATTCCTAGCGGGCCGGGCCACCGCTGACGATGTAACTCTATTCCTTCGAGGTAACGGTCACAGCACTCACTATGCACGGAGATTGCGGAACAATCTGAGGAAATTCTACGAGTTTGCCACCGAACGCCTCGGCATCGACAACAATCCGCTCGCTTAGCTTGATAATTTCATCAAGTGACTTGACACCGACGGCACGACCAACGTATAATCACATACGGTTGAGCTGACGGGGTGTGGCTCAGTTTGGCTAGAGCGCTGCGTTCGGGACGCAGAGGTCGGAGGTTCAAATCCTCTCACCCCGACCAGTCACGGGGCTGTCCCAGAAGTGGTTTTGGGCCAGCCCTCGTTTTATCTCTTGGATTGTTCGAAGCACCCAAAAGCGGGTGCTTCGCCTATATCCTTCACGCATTCTCACATATTCTTCTACTCTTCAGGTTTGCGTTGGCGCTGGAACTGCCGCCTGCGCGCCTGCTGCGCGGCCTGTTGGCTCTCTTCGCTCAACTCTTCTGATACTTCCCAGTTGACGCTTCCCTGTGGGTACGGTTGCATCTCCTGAGCTACTTCGAATTGCTCTTCTTGCCGCTGTTGTTGCTGACGTTCCTGCCTTCGTTGGACGCTTTTGGGCGTCTTTTTCTTGGGCATGCGTGCTGTCCCCTCCTTTTTGCCGCGACGTTAGTATGGCAGTCGCAAGAGGCAACGATACGGAGCGGAAACAGGCAGAGACAACTCCATGTGGGTAATCACGCAAGGTCTGCCGACAAGGCTTGCAGGGGTCAATGTGAGCCCAAAACGGCGTCCACCAGGCGGGATATAACCACCGAATTAGGCGGCAAGGTCTTGCGTGGTACACCGGCGATGCCGGTAAGCTTTGCCAGAAAAGGCCGGTTGTTGTTCCACGCAACGCGAATGCTATGGCGGATGGCGGCCTCCACGCCGGTCGACGTGGTGTGGTACTTCTTTGCTATTGACGGATACAGCTCTGTTGTGAGCCCTCCATGCAGCAGCGCCGGCCGGGATATCGCTTTTAACACGGCTTCGCGCAGGTACCCGTATCCTTTGAGATTTGGGGGCACACCCATTTCATGTAACAGATTCGTGACCCGGTTTTCCTGCTCAAAGACGGATAGGGCGGCTGTTTGTTGACGCATGATCAGAGCCGGATCATGACGCTCCGAGGCGACGGATTCACGTATCCTCTCTATCAGTAGACCCGGGTCAAAAGGCTTTACCATCAAGTATCGAGCGCCCAGTTGTGCCAACCTCTGAGCTACATCATCATGGCCTAAGGCGGTCAGCACGACGACACACGGCTTTCCGAGATCTTCGATGTGCAATCGCTCCAGAACACCCAGTCCGTCCAGACGAGGCATGGTCACATCGAGCAGCAAAACGTCAGGGCAACAGCGCTTCAACGCCTCCAATGTCTCTTCGCCGTCGGTCGCGATACCTACTACCTTCATATCTTCCTGTTCATCGATATGGTCTCTTAGGGTGTCGCACAGTTGCTTGTTGTCATCGGCAAGAAGCACTGTTATCATCATGCCCCACCTTTTGTCTGTGAGCTAGTCGTCACGGCTGGCCAGACCACGAAGGACGAAGAGCCTGATCAGTTGGCTGACGGCCACTGCGACAGCGGCCACATAGGTCAGTGCAGCGGCGTTCAACACAGCCCTCACACCACCCGCTTCATGACTTTGCACGTATCCGCTCTGACTCAACAGTCGCATGGCTCGACTACTGGCATTGAACTCCACGGGCAGTGTGATGACCTGAAAGGCCAAGGCGCCGATGAAGAGCCATATACCCAGGTTCAAGAGCCCGATTGCTCCTGTCAACAGCCCCAACAAGACCAACGGAAAAGCGGCGTTGGAGCCAAAGGCCGCGACCGGATAAATGCCGTTACGAATCTGTAGCGGAACATAGTTGTGATGGTGTTGCAGTGCGTGCCCCGTTTCATGGGCGGCGACGCCGATGGCAGCAAGGGATGTGCTCGAATAAACCTGAGGAGACAGACGTATTCGGCGCCGACGCGGATCATAATGGTCGCCCAGATGGTGCTGAGTCGGCTCAACGGCCACGTCATATAGGCCGGCGGCATTGAGCAGGCTTCTTGCCACCTGAGCTCCGGTGAGTCCGCGCAGCGACGGTACTTGACTGTAGCGACTGAACGTTGTTTTGACCCGCAATTGAGCCCACATGGCCAGGAACATGGCGGGAATCAAGACCACGATGGTAGGGTCATAGTAAGGCCAAAACATGTCGGAAATATCCCTCCATTCGCTCTTACGTGAAGCAGGTATCAGTTGTCACGCGATAGCCTCGCACAAAGGAGGACGCAGGCATCGACCTGCTGCTTTCCGGTTGCAGGTGTGTGATCAAAAGAGTACCTTGCCCGCAAGCCACCTCCAGCCCGTCATCGGAGATCGACACGATACGACCGGGAGTCGCCTCAACTGAATCAGGCTTGGCAACGGCCTTCAAAATCTTAATCCGCCGATTCTCCAGCATTGTGAAGGCTCCGGGCCAAGGAGTATAAGCTCTTACCTGGTTCGCCACCCTAGAGCTGCTTGCGTGCCAGTTGATCCGACCAGCGTCGCGAGTCAAGCGCTTGGTCACTGTAGCCAGCGCGTGATCCTGCGGATGGCGTTCGGCTGTACCGGAAGCGATCTGTCGCAGAGTCTTGACGAGGAGATCTGCTCCTAGTTTCGCCAGACGGTCATGTAAGATACCCGCATCGTCTTCTTCGTGGATCGGAACCTTGACCTGGGAGATAATATCACCCGTGTCCATGCCTTCATCGAGATACATGGCTGTAACTCCGGTTTCCGTTGCTCCATCAAGAATGGCTTGCTGTATGGGACTGGCTCCGCGATATAACGGTAACAGCGATGGATGGATGTTGACGCAGCCCTTTGGAGGCAGATCCAGCAGCGCCTTTGGCAGAAACTGTCCAAAGGCTACCACGGCGATGACCTCGGGCTTCAGTTCAGATATGACCTCTATCCATTTCGGATTGCTGAGACGTTCCGGTTGCATAACCGGCAGTCCTAACTCGAGGGCTTTTTCCTTCACCGGGGTCGGACGGACTTGCATGCCGCGACCTCGGGGTCTATCGGGTTGCGTGACCACCGAGACAACCGAAAAACCGGCCTCCATGACGGCGACCAGGCTGGGGACCGCAAACTCAGGGGTGCCCATGAAGATCAGGCGCATGAGATCAACCTCTCCACGTTCATTCCGTCGATTCTGTCGGCGGCATCTCCAACATCTTATCGATGAAAAGAACCCCGTCCAAATGATCTATCTCATGCTGCAGTGCGCGAGCCAGTAGACCATTGGCCTCAATCCGAGTGGGTTTGCCGTGCAGGTCCAACGCGCTGACCACAATCCGCTCGCTTCTGTCTACGTAACCCCAGACGTCGGGAATGGACAGACAACCTTCGACGTCGACCTGTGAACCCTCGCGCGAGAGTATCTCGGGATTGATAAGATGCAGCGGCCCTTCACCGATATCAACTACTATAAGACGTTGCGAGACGCCGACTTGAGGTGCGGCAAGACCGATGCCTTCTGCGGCATACATGGTCTCTTCCATGTCGCGCAAGAGTTTAATCGTGCGCTTCGTTACCTTAGTCACCGGCTCGGCCACTTGGCGCAAAACAGGCGAATCAACGAGCTTGATCTCCATCTTTGCCAATGTATATCACTCCTGGAGCGGCTATAGCAGAGAAAACGGGTCCACGTCGACCACGATGTGGCTTTGGCTGTCAATAGATGCCTCTACGGCACAGCGGCCGGCCTCCAATACGTGAGACTGTGCCCCTTTAAGTAGAATATGCCAACGGAAACGATTCTTCAACCGGCTCAGTGGAGCAGGTGCCGGTCCGATGACTTTCACGTTCTTGTGAGCCATACACTCTCGGGCGATTGCTTTAGCGTCACTGATCGCTTGCTCATCGTCTTCAGAGGTGATCAGGATGCGTGCCAGTGACGTAAAAGGCGGGTAGGCTACCCGGCGACGGTAGGCCGTCTCCTTAGCGAAGAAGGTTTCATAGTCATGGCTCTGGGCAGCACGGATGCTGTAGTGCTCGGGTGAATAGGTCTGGATAATCACCCGTCCCGGCTCATCTCCCCGCCCTGCCCTACCGGCTACTTGGGTGAGCAGCTGAAAGGTTCGCTCGGCGGCGCGGAAGTCAGGGAAATGAAGCGAGGTGTCCGCACTCATAACCCCCACCAAAGTGACGCCGGGGAAGTGCAATCCTTTAGCTATCATTTGGGTGCCGACCAAGATGTCAGCCTGCCCGCTGGAGAATGCTTTCCAGATGGCTTCGTGAGCTCCCTTCCTGCTGGTTGTATCCACATCCATTCGTAGCACTCTGGCATGCGGGAACAATCTCCGCACTTCCAGTTCCACTCTTTGCGTGCCGGCACCGAAGGGGCGAAGGTAGGAACTGCCGCAATTCGGGCACCTAGGCACAAGTCTCCGAGTGGAGGCACAGTAGTGACAGGTCAGGGTCTGCGGCTCATGAAAGGTGAGCGAAACCTCGCAGTTGTCACACTTGAGCGTGGCACCGCATTCGCGGCAGAGCACAAATGAGGCATAGCCGCGACGGTTCAAAAACAACAAAGCTTGCTCTTGCCGGGCCAGACAAGTATGCAGTGCCATCTGCAGCTCACGGCTGAACATGGTCCGATTGCCGGCCCGCAGCTCTTCGCGCATATCCACGACGGTGACACGTGGCAGCGGCTTGTTTTCCACTCGACTGGGCAGCCGAAGCAGTTCATACTCACCGTTAAGCGCTGCGTGAAACGACTCTAGACTCGGTGTGGCACTGCCCAATAGCAACAGCCCGCCCTCGCGCTCTACGCGCGCTTTGGCTACCTCCCGGGCATGATAGCGAGGAGCTTCTTCTTGTTTGTAGGCGCTTTCTTGCTCTTCGTCGATAACGATCAGACCCAAATTGGATACGGGGGCGAATACCGCCGAACGGGCGCCCAGTATTACCCGGGCCTGACCTTCGGCAACGGCTTGCCACTGTTCAGCTCGCTCGCTGACTGACAGGCGGCTGTGCAACACCGCAACTTGGTCGCCAAACCATCCCTTGAAGGCGGACACCGCTTGAGGAGTCAGACTGATCTCGGGAACGAGGACTATAGCGGACTTACCTTGCTTCAGCGCCGATGCGATGCAGTGGAGATAGACCAGAGTCTTTCCGCTGCCGGTGACTCCAAACAACAAAAACTGACCGCGGCCCACGTTCAAGGCTTGATCGACACGGTTGACGACCTTGCTTTGTGCCGGGCTGAGAGCATGGTCCTCTTTCCGCCACGTGCGTTCTCCCCAGATATCGCGCTTGACGGCGCGACTCGTTCGCTGAACAAATCCTTTATCGACCAGGGCCGCCAATGCGGCGGGAGAGATTCCTTCAGCTGCAGCGTCTGCAGCCGTTGCCGTTCCCCCGTGGGCGACGAGCCATTGATAGGCCTCGGTCTGTCGCGGGGCTCGTCTTAGGGCTTCGAGTACACTTTGGCTATCGCCAGCCGATGGTGCGAGACTGTAGACATTCTCTTGCCGGGCTTTGGCCCGGGTCGAGCTCCGCAAGGCAGTGCCGGGAGGCAGCCAACACTGGAATGCCTGTGCCATCAAGCAAAGATATCGTTCACTCATCCATCTGGCCAATTCCACTCGCTCTGAGGACAAGAGCGGTTGCTTGTCGAGCAGTTTGGCAATGGGCTTCAGCTCAGTGAGGCTGCTCGTGGTGGGATAGCGGACTACGTACCCCTCTACATAGCGCCTTCCGAAAGGAACAAGGACGCGGTGACCCGGCTTCAGAATATCGGCAAACGCCAGAGGGACCGCATAGTCAAAGACTCGGTCAACATCACGGATGCGCACGTCTACTACGACCTGCGCCACGGGATAATTCACTAAAACAACGCTCCCCGATACTCTTATCTCATGGAAGGAAGACGCTTTAGGGACCTATCGAGCGGAATCGCTGCTGATGCGTTCCCAACCGACCCGGTCGCGGGCGATCTCATTGAGTGCAACAGTCACCGGCTTGTCGGAATCACAGTCAATCAAAGGCTTGGCGCCTTCAAGCAGCTGACGTGCCCTTTTTGCGGCCAGAACCGTCAGGGTATAACGGCTGTCCACTCTTTCGCGAAGCACGTCCAGCGGCGGTTGGTTCATCATAGGCTCTCCCCCACTTCCTTATAGCCGCCTCGCTTAACG
>LFTP01000074.1 GCA_001513395.1 Clostridia bacterium DTU080 | reverse complement strand
ACTGCCAGCCGGACGGCAAGGGAGTCCGGCGTGAGGTGGAATCTGAAGGAAGCCGCAGGCAAAGCACTGGCCCGACGAAGTGGGAATGATGAAGGGCGGTCTCATATCGGTCCGGCGAGAAGGAACGCCGCAAGGCGGCTCGCTCTCTCCCATGCGTCCAACACCCTTTCGGATTAGCTGGACAAAGAACCGGAAAGACGAGGACACGCCTTCTGCCGATATGCCGACGATGCATGATATATGTGCAGTCTCGGCGGGCCGGAGAGCGAGTCATGGAATCGATCACCGGGTTCTTGGAGAGTAAGCTTAAGCTCAAGGTCAACCGTCAGAAAAACGCGGTCAATCGCCCTTGGCGGCGGAGATTCCTCGGCTACTCCATGACCTCATATGAAGCCTCGGCTCAAAGTAGCGCCGGAATCACTGAAACGGCTCAAGGAGAAAGTGAAGGCCTCCTTCGCCGGGGCAGGGGATGGAGCCTCAAACGAATCGTGGATGAGCTTACACCGCTTCTACGAGGTTAGGGAACCCTTTCCGGCTTGCGGGTGAAGAACGTCTTTGCGGAGTTTGACGGCCGGATTCGCCGGAGACCGCGATGCCTCATCCGGTGCCAATGGAAACGCCCCTACATTTGGGCTTGTAACCTGATGAAACGCGGACTGACGGAGGAACGGGCATGGAAGTCCGCCACAAACGGACGAGGCCTCCGGTGGAATGCAGGAGCCTCACATATGAACGAAGCCTTCAAGAAGTCCTTCTTCTATGCACTTGGACTCGTGTAGCTGCTTGATCAACATCGACGCTTCCGGAAGTGCTACATGAACCGCCGCGGCACGAAAACCGTATGCCCGGTGGTGTGGTAAGAGGCGGGAGCGATCTCGCTTACTACACGATCATAGGCTGTCCCAACCCCGCCCTTGAGACAGCCTCAAGATCAATCCGATCGAGATAGCCACCCGTCGTCAGGTCGGGGTCAATGGGGCTGTCCCAAAAGCAAGGTTGGGACAGCCCCGGCTTTTGTCTATCAGACGTGTAAT
>LFTP01000072.1 GCA_001513395.1 Clostridia bacterium DTU080 | reverse complement strand
CATATACAAAAAGCGGCTGAGAAGGCTCTGGCCGGTCGCAAAGGAGCAGTGGTCGCCCTCGACGCCGAGACCGGTGCCATACTGGCAGCCGCCAGTGTGCCGTTTTTTGATCCGAACAACATGACTGAGGATCTTTTTTCCGGCAGTCCCGGAGAGCCCTTGTTTAACAGAGCCCTACAAGGACGCTATCCGCCCGGATCCTCATGGAAGCCTCTGGTTCTTGCGGCAGCTCTGGAGACCAAGGCAGTAGAGCCGGACAGCATATTCGACGATGCAAAGAGCATCATCGTCGAAGGTTATGAGATCCGTAACTATGAAGAGAGAGAGCGAGGGCAGCTGAATCTGACAGACGCCTTGGCATACTCCTCGAACGTCATCTTTGTGCAAGTCGGTTTAAAAACCGGAGGACGGGCAATTGCTCAGCTTGCACGACAAATGGGTATTCTGTCAGTCCCTAAACTCGGCACGCCGGCGGTAGCAAGCCATCTGCCCGGTCCCGAGAGTCTTCAGCGAACCTCAGTGGTAGCGGAGATCAGCATCGGACAGGGAGAGACGTGGGTATCACCGCTCCATATGGCCGTGTTGGCGGCTACGATCGGTAACGGTGGTTACGTTGTAACTCCTTATTTGGTCCGGGCGGTGGGCGACAAAGATGTGGCGCCCCCTGTATTGCGCAAAAGGGTGCTATCTGAAGAGACAGTGAATTTCGTAGCGAATGCCATGCGCGCCGTGGTCACACGCGGCACCGGGACGCGGGCGGCCGTCCCCGGCGTCGCAGTGGCGGGGAAAACCGGTACGGCTGACAACCCGGGCGGTCGGGCACATGCTTGGTTTATTGGATTTGCCCCATACAGCGAAGGTGTCATAGCCGTAGCCGTGATAATAGAAAATGCCGGCGGCGGCGGTACGCAGGCAGCCCCTGTAGCTGCACAGGTGATAGAGGCAGCAGTGCGTAACCCCATGGGTAGGCGAAGGGAGGAAACGGCCATGCGTTTGCGCACGGCCGTCTATCAGTGATAGGTCAGGTTCTGTCTAACCGTTATGAAGTTCTGGCGCGGGTAGGCGAAGGGGGTATGGCCGTCGTCTACAGAGCCCGCGATACGCTTCTGGGTCGCATGGTGGCGCTCAAGGTGCTGCGTTCTCAATATGCAAGCGACCTGGAGTTTGTCGAGCGTTTCCGGCGCGAGGCTCAGACAGCTGCCAGTCTTTCCCATCCCAATGTGGTCAATATTTACGATGTGGGCCAACAAGACGATACATACTTCATCGTCATGGAGTACGTTGAAGGTCGCAATCTGAAGGAGATCATCCGTCAGGAAGGCCCTCTGCCGAATCGGACCGCCGTTGTTTTTGCGCGGGAGATCTGTCGCGCCCTGGAGGCTGCTCATCGCCTCAATCTGACACACCGCGACGTTAAGCCTCACAACATCCTCATCACATCTGACGGGCGAGTCAAAGTCACCGACTTCGGTATAGCCCGGGCGGCGGCCACCTCGTCTTTGACTCAGACAGGCACGGTGATAGGATCCGTGCATTACTTCTCGCCCGAGCAAGCCCGAGGAGAGTCTGTGGGCACGGCCTCCGACATCTATTCTCTGGGTGTGGTTTGCTATGAGATGGTCACGGGTACCGTCCCCTTCAGCGGAGACAGTCCCGTAGCCGTGGCGCTGATGCATATCCAAGAACAACCCAAACCACCGCGTCAGCTCAATCCGCAGGTGTCTCCTGAGTTTGAACGGATCATCTTAAAGGCCATGGCCAAGTCGGAGAGTGATCGTTATCCATCCGCCACCGCCATGCTACGTGACTTGCGTGCCCTCAGCGAGATGTATGAGGCCACATCCGGCGAGGACGACATCACCCAACCGATGACACCAGTAGATCCGCTCGCGGTCACTACGGTCCAACCCGCCTTACGCACCGATAGTCGCTCGGAAGCCAAAAAGACCGGAGCTGCCCGCAAGTCGGGATTGGGGAAGTGGGTGTGGCTGGTCGCCTTGATCTCTTTTTTGGGCGGACTGCTGTGGGCCGGAAATGCCGTACCTGACTTGTTGTTTCCGGAGGAGGTACGCGTTCCGTCAGTTGTCGGTAAGGACGTAAGAGAAGCTGAAATGATCCTCCGCGAACAGGGGTTAAAACTCGTTGAAGAAAGGCACTCCTACAGTTCCACCGTGCCCGTTAATCATATTATCGCTCAGGATCCTCCTGAGAATCGCCGGGTACGCACCGGACGCAGTGTGTTCGTTGTGGTCAGCCTGGGCCTTGAGTATGTCTCAGTACCGGACATAATAGGCCTCTCATTGAATGAGGCCAGAAACCGCCTGGTCCAAGCCGGGCTGACGACGGGCACTGTTAGAGAAGAAGAACACCCGGATTCTCCGCCGGGTACGGTATTGCGTCAGACGCCTGCCGGCGGCAGCCGTCTCGAGAAAGGCGCCGCTGTTGATCTGGTCGTTACACAGACTAGACAACAAGAAGACGTGGAAGTCCCCAATCTGCGCGGCTTGACGCTTGATGAAGCCGGATCCCGCCTCGCCGAGTTAGGTTTGCAGATCGGAAAAACCTACGCCGAAGAGCCTACGGCCGGGACCGTACCGGGCACCATCATTGATCAGAATCCGCCACCGGGCACCGTAGTGGAACCCGGCTCCAGCGTTGACTTCGTATACGCCGAGAAAGAGGGCCCGCTCACCGGTGGACTCCTTCGTCTGCCGAGCACGCCCCGCGAGACCACCGTTAACAGAGACGTCAGCATCTTGGTTCCGGAAGGACCGGACACGGAAGTAGTAGTGGTTGTCGTTGATGATTTCGGCACGCGTGAAGTTCACCGCGAGATCGCGAGCGGAGGAGCCACGTTGGTCATTCCGGTCAGAGCTCGAGGTGACAACCCCGTGGTTAGGGTATACATGGACGACAGACTGGTCAGAGAACTACCGCTTCGATAGACCTAGGGATCCATTGTCGTAAAGGAGGGTTGTTTTTGACATCTGCAGTTGTCACCGGTCAAGTTCTTCGCGCCGTAGGCGGCTTTTACCGGATCGCCCTGGCCGACGACACGATCGTTGAAGCACGCCTTTCGGGTCGGCTCAGACCCGGCGGAGCCAAGGACCAACAGGGACCGGTGCTTGCCGGAGATCAGGTTATCCTGGAGCACTCTTCGGCTATGTGGTTGATCACCGATGTCATGCCGCGCAACACCGAGTTGCGCCGACCGCCGATTGCCAATGTGGATCTGTGTGTGGTGGTGCAATCCGTAAGGGCGCCGACACCTAACATGGACATGATCGACAGGATCCTCATTCAGGCGTCTCACGCCGGATTGGACACCATGCTCTGTATCAGTAAGGCGGATTTGGGTGACGAAGAATCGATCGCCGCCCTTCTGAGGCCGTATGAGATCGCCGGTTATCCGCATGTCATCACATCAGCGATTTCAGGTTTGGGTATTGATGAACTGGCGCGCGCCCTGAAAGGGCGCATTAGTACACTGGCAGGTGCCTCGGGGGTAGGAAAGTCCAGACTGCTCAACGCCGTCTGCCCTGACTTCAACCGGGCAGTAGGAGAGATTAGCAAGCGCGCCGTGCGCGGCCGGCATACGACTCGACAGGTGGAGCTCTTAAAGCTGCCGTTCGGGGGTTGGATCGCTGATACTCCCGGATTCTCTACCCTGAGTTTTGGCGATATGACCCTAAGAGAACTGCCGGCCACCTATCCGGACTTCACTCGTTACGCAGCACAGTGCCGCTTTGCAAGCTGTCTTCATCGCGGAGAGCCGGGGTGCGCCGTGCAACACGCAGTAGAGGAAGGTCGGATCGATTCCGGACGTTACCAGCGCTACCTACGATTTGCCGAGGAGGTCGAAGAGCTTGAGGCCAGGCGTTACTGAGCCCGGTGTAATAATAGCACCCTCTTTGCTATCAGCCGACTTCGCTCATCTCGCGGAATCCGTGCAAAAAGTAAGAATGGCTGACTGGCTCCACGTTGATGTCATGGATGGTCGTTTTGTACCTAATATAACCATAGGGCCACCCGTTGTGTCTGCACTGCGTGCTCATACATCCCAGTTTCTGGATGTGCACCTAATGATTGTCGAGCCTGAGAAATACATCCAGGCCTTTGCCGATGCCGGTGCGGACGGTCTGACCGTCCATGCTGAAGCCTGCCCCCATCTGCATCGTGTGCTGCAAGAGATCAAGAGCAGGGGTCTCAAAGCGGGGGTAGCCTTGAATCCGTCAACACCTTTAAGTGTATTGGAGTGGGTCTTGGACGATCTTGACCTGGTTTTGGTCATGACCGTAAACCCCGGTTTCGGCGGTCAAGCCTTCATCCCGAACATGTTGGAAAAAGTTGCCGCCGCCCGAAAGCTTCTGGGCGAGCGCGACATCATCCTTCAAGTGGACGGCGGGGTAGATAAAAACACGGCTCCTGAACTGGCCAGAGCCGGTGCAAATGCCTTTGTGGCGGGCACAGCGATCTTTGGTGCCGAGAATCCTGCCGAAGCGTTGATCGCTCTCCGGGAAGCTGCCAGTCGCATCTAGGCCTATCTATCCATGACCATAGGCGGATTTTGTTTTCTAAGTATGGTTAGACACACCAACTGGGTTGACTCTCTTCATGGAGTCAGTTATACTTACGATGCAAGACCGTGGACCAAATGCAAACGGGGAGGTGAGCACAACGTTTCAAGGAGCCTGGTCAGAGGCTCTCCGCAGTCAGCGATGACTGCTCAAAAAACATATTCTTCCCTCACGGGCATGGCTGGTGTAGACAACTTAATAGACTGGAGCAAGGAAACCACGGTCCGCGGCATGCACATGTTCAAAGGGGCAGTCTTTTGGCTGCCCCTTTGAACGTACCCGGACGCGAGACGACCGGTTCCAATTCGCAGACCGCTATACGTGCTTATCTGTAGTCATGGACCGACGACTCAAGTCGTGGGCTTTCGACGGCATGTATCGCAAAAAGAAGATGACACTCACCTGATCGGCAAGCGTCATCCAACTCAGTCTTTCCAACCGCATATTGCCAAACGGATCTGCTAGATGGCACGAACCACCTTACCCGATTTCAAACATCTGGTGCAAACAAGAACGCGCTCCGGGGTATTCCCTCGCAATATGCGCACACGCTGCAAATTCGCCTTCCACGCACGCCTGGTCTTTCGGTTAGAGTGGCTTACGTTGTTTCCTGTTGTGGTTTTTTTAGCACATATGGCGCATTGCCTTGCCATGAGACATGTCCTCCCAACACTGCTTTCAGACTTTCTATCCGCACATTCACCTGATTCTAGCATGGACACGGATCCTAGTCCAGTCTCATAGAGATTCAACGCAAGAGGATTATGCCCCCTCTCCAGCGAATGATATCACCATTCTAAGCGTCCAGGTGATCGAGTGGAGAGACTAACAGCAGAATTGTTTCGAACAATGACTCATGCCGCCGCGGAACGATTGGAAGCGGAAAAGGCTCGAGTAGATGCTCTAAATGTTTTCCCTGTTGCAGACGGCGACACGGGAACCAACATGGCCCTGACTCTCCGAGCAGCTGCGGAGGCGGTTCTACAGTCCTCTGACAGTGACTCACTGGGCGAGTTGGCGGAATCTGCAGCCCAGGGTGCCTTGATGGGAGCCCGAGGCAATTCAGGAGTGATCCTTTCCCAGTTCCTGCGAGGATTTGCCGACAGCATAGGCGATCGTAAGACGGCCACCCCCTTGGAAGTGGCTCAGGCCTTCGTGGCTGCCTCACAAGCGGCGTACGGAGCAGTGGTGAATCCCGTGGAAGGAACCATGCTCACTGTCGGCAGGGAGGCAGCGGAAACGGCAGTGCGTATTGCCGAAGTCGGAGGAAGTCTGCAGGAAGTCCTGGAAGGTGCTTTGGCCGCAGCCTCAGTCAGCTTGGCCAATACGCCGAATCTTCTGGCCGCTCTGCGTGAAGCCGGTGTGGTCGATGCCGGAGGCGAGGGACTGGTTGTCGCTGCCCGAGGAGCCTATGAGGTTCTCAATGGCAAACCTGTCTCAGTTCCGTCTCCCGCGGGCGCGACATCTGAGGCGACGGTTTCGCCTTCCGACGCTCAGGATGTCGAAACCAATCAACCGATCGGTGAAGACGGCGATAATGAGATCACATATCGCTATTGTACGGAATTTGTCATCCGTGGACTCGGGATCGACAGGCGCAGCATAAAAAGAGATCTGTCCGACCTCGGTGACAGTCTGCTCGTTGTGGGCCATGATGAGATGGTCAAGGTTCATATTCACACCAACCATCCGGGTTTGGTCCTTGAGCTATGCGGAGTCCGTGGCCAGCTGTTCAACATCCATATCGACAATATGGAAGAGCAAACCCGACGGGCTGCCGAAAAGCGCGTCCCGAAGGCGCCGGAGCCCGCCGGCAAAGAGGATCGACCGCCCGTTGGGATCGCCGTTATCACGGTTGCCAGCGGTGCCGGATGCATCGAGCTTCTCAAAAGTCTGGGAGCTACATCCGTTATCGAGGGCGGCCAAACCATGAATCCCAGCACTCAGGAGATACTGAACGCCATTCAACAGAGCAACGCCAAGGCCGCGCTTGTGTTGCCGAACAACAAGAACGTCTTGATGTCGGCCCGACAAGCGGGACACTTGGCTTCCATTCCTGTCACGGTGGTTCCGACTCGCTCATTCTGCGAGGGAATCGCCGCTTTATTGCGTTTCTCACCTGAGGCCAGCCTCGCCGAGAACGCCAAGCAAATGGAAGTCGCCATAGATGAGATCGCTTGCGCCGAGGTGACCAGAGCCGTCAGAGATGCCAAAGTGAACTCCATTGAGGTCAAGGAAGGAGACTACCTAGGCATCAGCAACGGTAAGATTCTGGTGACGGGCACTGATCGGCGAGAGGTTGTCCGCCAGCTCGTTGCGGCTTTGATGAATGAGGACAGTTCGCTGGCTACACTCTACTACGGCAAGGATGTCGAGGAAGAAGAAGCACAACAGCTGGCGCAACAGCTGCAGGAGAGCCTCAATTTGGACGTAGAGATATATCGGGGCGAACAACCGGTCTACGAGTACTTGCTCTCTGTTGAGTAGACGAAGGAGAGAGACTAGGTGGCTATTCGCTTTGTGGTTGATTCGGCCGCGGATATTCCGGATCATATCGCTCGTACCCATGACATTGCTATGGTACCTCTCAGCATTCATTTCGGTGACCGTATCTACAAGGATCGGGTTGATCTGTCCCCTGAGGATTTTTTATTTAAACTCAAGAATTCATCGGATCTTCCGAACACCTCGCAACCGTCTCCCGGAGAGTTCCTCGAAGTATATGAGGCGCATTGGAAACCTGGAGACACTTTGTTTTCATTTCATTTGTCGAGCAAGTTCAGCGGAACATATCAGTCCGCGGTACTTGCTTCGCGGCAGCTGTCTGACCGTCAGATTCATGTCATCGATACGGGTCTGGCCTCTATGGGCATCGGCATGCCGGCCATCGCCGGAGCCCGCTGGGCGTCTCAGGGCGCTTCGGCTGACGAGATCAAGCATCTCACCGCGGAGCTTATCGCCAGCACCCGCAGCTATTTCTTGGTCGACACGCTGGATTACCTTGCTCGTCATGGGCGAATCGGCCGAGCAAAGGCTCTTGTCGGCAGCGTACTGAACATCAAGCCCGTGTTGTGCGTCCAGGACGGACTGGTGGACGTAGCCGATAGACTCCGCGGTTTCAACAAAGCTTTTGCCAGACTTCTCGAACTGGCTCTTGGCCATCTGAAAGAAGACGCGTCCTATATGTGTGCGATCATGGAAGCCGATCAATCTGAGCTTGCGGAGGAGATTGAGGCTACCATACGGCAACAGGCTTCATGTGAGTCTATCGAGATTATAAAAGCTCCGCTGGGCGCAACCATCGGCACTCATACTGGTCCCGGTACCGTAGGTATTGTCATAGGACGTCTTCCGAAGTCGTAACTGAGAGTGACTGGTATCTATGGCCGTGCAGACATCCGTGCATATTGACGAGCCTGTCACTGTCATACCAGGCATCGGTCCTGTTAGGGCTCGTTATCTATCGCAATTGGGGGTCGACACCGTTGGCGACCTCCTTCTGTTGCAACCTCGTCGTTATCTGAATCATCGTCGTGTTGCACATCTTGGGGCCTTGCGCCCGGGAGATCGGATCATGGTGTCGGGACGTATAGACTCTGTCCGTACCCGCAGCACACAGCGTCGTCGTACATGGTTGCATGAAGCCACGCTGATGCTCGAAGGATGCTGTCTGCTGTTGGTCTGGTTCCTGCCGACACCCGATCAAGCTCGCCTGCCAGTGCAACGGGGAGCCTATGTGACTGTCGCGGGCACGGTTTCACGCTGTCCACGGGGACTTCAGATAGTACATCCGCTTTTTCCGCCCGATAACGGACGTGAGGAGTTCATCATCCCCGTTTATCCGCTGGTGAACGGATTGCATCAAAACCAGATGCGCAAGTGGACATCGGCGGCCCTGAATAATACAATACCTCCCGCGGAAACCATTCCCGATGACATTCGCCGTCAACGTCAGTTGATTCCCTTGACGAATGCCCTGCGATGGCTGCATTATCCGCATGAGCCGGATCAGGTGACGCAAGCCAGACGGCGTTTGGCCTATGAGGAGCTATTGAGCGCGGTCATCGCTTTGGAGTTGCGCAAGCGGACACGGCGACGCTCCGTAAGCCCGTGCGGTGATGACGGCCCTCAGTCGCGCGCCTTTCTGTCATCACTGCCCTTCGAGCTCACGGAGGGTCAGCGTGCCGCCATAGCTGATATTCGCACCGATATGCAGGCAGACCGAACGATGTATCGGCTTGTTCACGGCGACGTAGGGGCGGGCAAGACGGTAGTGGCTATGTTCGCCGCTGTTAAGGCCGTGGAAAACGGCAGGCAAGTAGCCTTCCTGGTGCCGACGCGCCTGCTTGCCGAACAGCATTACGCCCGCTGGAAAGAAGCGCTCACTCAAGCAGGTGTCCGGGTCGACATACTCTTGGGTGACCGTAACGATGACCGAGTCAAACAGCGCGCCGCATCAGGCGAAGTGGATATGCTCATCGGCACCCACGCCCTTTTGAACGCGGATTTTGCTCGCCTGGGGCTTTTGATCGTGGATGAGCAACAACGCTTCGGTGTTGAGCAAAGAGCCCATCTTGCCATGCGCTGGCCCGTTCATTCCCTGTATCTTTCCGCTACTCCTATTCCGCGTTCATTGGCCTCAATTCTCTGGCAGGATCTCGACGTGTCGGTCATACCTGCTCCTCCGGCCGGTCGATCCAGGGTGATCACAAGATGGCTCAGACCCGAAAAAAGGGAGCAACTGTACACGTCCCTCCGCAACCAGATAAGCGCGGGCCGACAAGCATATATCGTATTTCCCCGCATAGGAACGGAGGCGACGATCGATGAGGCGGACAGACCATCGCCCGATCAAAAGCATAATCTGTCAGCAGTAACGGCCTATAAGAAGCTGACCACCGGGGCTTTGACCGATCTGCGCGTCGGCCTCGTGCATGGGCAAATGCCTGCCGAAAAGCAGGAGGAAGTCATGTCCGCCTTTCAGAAGGGGAAAATCGATGTCCTCGTCTGCACAACGGTGGTAGAGGTGGGTGTCGATGTCCCGAATGCCACCGTGATGATCATCGAAGGGGCCGAGATGTTCGGATTGGCTCAACTGCATCAACTGCGCGGCAGGGTGGGCAGAGGCCAGTATCAATCGTACTGCATCGCTGTAGCGTCACCGACGACGCCGCTGGCCGCACAACGCCTCAGAACATTCTGCAATACCCAGGACGGGTTTAAAATCGCAGAACAAGACATGCTCTTGCGCGGGCCTGGTGAGCTTCTCGGACAACGCCAGTCGGGCTACGGAGAGTTTAAGTTTGCTGACTTTCCCGCCGATTTAGACTTGATGAAGAGCGTCGTAGATGACGCCCGGGTTCTGTTACAGAAGGATCCGAACCTTCAATCCGCCGAAAACGCGGCGCTGCGGGAAAGACTGTTGGCGCGATACCCCTCGTGTCTGGAAAAAAGAGGTGGCGGATGATGCGAGTCATTGGCGGTGCACAAAAAGGACATATCTTGCACATGCCGCGCGGACACACATCGAGACCTACTGCGGACAGAGTAAAGGAATCCATGTTTTCTATCATCTCTGCAGTTGTAGCGGACGCTGATGTGCTTGACCTGTTTGCGGGTAGCGGGAGCTTGGCAATCGAAGCTTTGAGCAGAGGAGCAAGACAGGCGGTGCTCGTCGACAACCATCCGCAAGCTCTTATTTGCATTCGCAAGAACCTGGAGAAGACGCGTTTGACGGATCGGGCGCGGGTTCTGGGGGTGTCCGTCAAGAAGGGCATGCGCATATTGGCTGCCGAAAATCGCGCTTTTGATCTCGTCTTTATGGATCCTCCCTATGACAGAGGTTTGGTTGCGCCCACTCTGCAAGATCTTGTACAACACCGACTGCTCCGTTGTTACGCATTGGTCGTCGTTGAGCATACATTCAAAGAGGAAGTGCCTACCGACATAGCGAATCTGCCCTGTATCCGAAAGGAAGTGTATGGAGATACCATCCTGACACTCCTGAGATTCTGTAACGACAGGCAGATCAACAAAGGAGAAGAAGACGATTGAGAATCGCCGTATATCCGGGTAGTTTTGATCCGGTGACTTTGGGGCATTTGGACATTATTATTCGGGCATCGCGGCTTTTTGACAAGCTCTACGTAGCCGTTCTCAGCAACTCTAACAAGCGCGAGCGGTATTTCTCGTGGCACGAACGAGTCGAAATGCTACAAGAAGCGACCGCTGACTTGCCCAAGGTCCACTGTGAGAGTTTCCAGGGCTTAGCCGTGGAGTACGCCCGAAGCAGGAAAGCCCAAGCCATAGTCCGCGGCCTTCGAGCGGTGTCAGACTTCGAGTATGAGCTGAAGCTGGCCGAAGCCAACCGGCATCTTGCCCCGGAGATAGAGACAGTCTTTTTGATGACCAGTCATCAGTATTCGTTTATCAGTTCAAGCATCGTCAGAGAGGTCGCTCAGTTAGGCGGAAATATCGACGGCTGGGTCCCCCGTAACGTAGCTGAGCGAATCGCACAAAAGTACGGGCCACGCCGTGAAGAATAATGATCAAGGCCCTTTCTTGTGCGTAGTAGCCGCCAGGAGATATCCCACACACATTCTTCAAGGGAGGTAGCAGCGACAAGCTTGCACCCATAGAACCGTCGCTGTGTGGAATCCATGAATCGGATGAATCTCATCATTCTACTTGATCGTCTGGATCAGCTGATTGACTCAGCTCCGGAAATCCCCCTTACCGGGAAGGCTTTGATCGATGCAGAGGCGGCTTTGGAGCTCGTCGACAAGATTCGCAACGCAATTCCCGAAGAGGTGAAACGGGCCGAGTGGCTGGCCTCCGAAAAAGACCGGATGCTGGCGGAAAGCCAAGAAGAGGCCGAACGCATGATCCGAGAGGCTGAGGCTTATGTGGCTAAGATGGTCAGCGAATCCGAGCTGGTAAGGAAGGCAAAAGAGGAAGCCTTGCGCATTTTGGAAGAAGCCGAAAACAAGGCCCGGGAGACTCAAGTCGGTGCTGATCAGTATGCTGACTCCGTGTTAGCCAAACTGGAGGAACACCTTGACCGAGTTCAAAAAGTAGTGCGTCGCGGCCGCGAAGAGCTTCAACGGACAACCGGTCAGTCCGTCCAGTAAGGAGTGCGCCGAAACAAGTGGGCATTTCACTGGCCATGGGAACGGGAGGCGGGGAGGGAGCAGCGTACGCAGGGTTCCTATACGTTCTTTATCAGTCCGAAATACCTGTAGCGGGCATCTGTGCTTGCGGTACCGGCGTTTTTCCCTGTCTGGCCCAAGAACCCGCACACCTTGCCTATCTGGTTCACATATGGAAGCATCTGGACACATCGGGTCTCATTCCTGATCAAGAGGCTGTGTATGAGGCTCTGGTCACGTTATTTCCGACATTGCGTCTGGAAGACTGTCCGACGAGGCTGGCCGTATTGGCCTGTGACGTGCTAAAGGGACAACCGGTGTTACTCAGGGAGGGGCCAGCGGCGGCGATTGCCGCTTCAAGCCTTTGGTCAGCCAACGGCCCCTGCATCAGTAATGTGAACGGTTGTTATCTCTCCGACGGTTCCGTCTTCGGTGTTCCCGTAAACAGCGCTGCCCGGGTGTTCGGACGGCCAGTGGTAGCTCTGCGTGCCGTGAGACGGGGAAAGCCGCGTGCCGGTGTGCCAGAGATACTTATACAGGCTGCAGCCCACAGGCTAGACGGTGCCGCCGAAGTTGTCATCGACATCGAGGTTCAAAACGGACACGAAGACGATGTGGATGCCTGGTTTGATGCTGGCCAACAGCAGGCCCACGTCTGGGAGCCTATCCTTTGGTCGTTGGCCAAGGAGCGGGAAACGTGACGACAAATCGAATAAGCCGCCCGTATTTCCGTGTCCGGCTGGCCAATGTCTGAGGAGGTGATGGCATGAGCAACAAACGCTGCCTCCTGGTTGCAGTACTCATGACATCTTTTTGTATCCTTGCTCATGCTAATGCGTCATCCGTGTTGCTCAAACAGGGCGCGACAGGGGATGCTGTTTGGGAGCTTCAGTTATCGTTATTTCAACGCGGCTTCCTGCATATGACGCCCACAGGACTGTTTGACGCAACCACTCTGGACGCTGTCCGACGATTCCAGGAAGAAAACGGGCTGGTCATCGACGGGATTGTGGGCCGACAGACCTGGCTTAGTCTTCAGCGGCCCTTTCTTCCAAACCACAACAGACCTACCAAGTGCGCCGTGGTGATACTCTGTGGAGCTTGGCCCGCCACTATGGCATCTCCGTTGAGATGATCGCCAAGGCCAATCGGTTGCGAAATGCAGATAGGGTGAAAGCCGGGCAAACACTGATCATCCCGATTCCGGAATCGGAAGCGAGTCCATCAGTACCAACTCCTTCGACCACTGACGCCGTAGCCGTAGTGCGTGCCGCCAGAGAACGACTCATACCTGAAGCACTCAGTTGGAGCGAGGTGCAAAGGATCTTTCCGCACAACACCGTGGCTCGGGTCATGGACGTTGAAACCGGCAAATCCTTTCGCGTCAGGCGCTACTACGGAACCCTTCACGCGGATGTCGAGCCCTTGACGGCTGAGGACACAGCGACAATGAAGAGCATATATGGTCAGTGGAGCTGGCAAAGACGTGCGATCGTCGTTGAAGTTGCCGGACGACGTATTGCGGCCTCCATGAACGGGGTTCCTCATGGAAACGGTGCCATCAACGACAATGATTTCGCCGGTCACTTCTGCATTCATTTCAAAGACAGCAGAACCCATAACACCAGGCAGGTTTGTCCCGATCATCAAGCCGCCATCCAGGCTGCCGTACGGGCTTTCAGCAGTGCGGCGGTAACCGCCACCGAACAGTCACCAACTCAAGACTGAGGTTATGGGCTGCCTACGACATGTATCTTGACCGCGGTGAGCATACATAACAGTATGAAGACCCCGAGAATCAAGGTCTTGCCTTTGATTGCTTAGGATTTCTCCATGAACTAAGCAACTAAGCCCGGAAGCCTCCTCGGGAAAGGGGGACCCTAACGCACACAGATACGTTCTCGGCTGAAGAATCCGGCTGAACCCGGTTTGTGACGACGTGATCCGTGTACCGCGGTCCCGGATTGCTTGACAGAGACAATGGCGCGTAGCTATAATGGCGGGGTGAGACCATGCGGATAAATATCAGCTCATTGAAGGATAAGCCGGGAGCCAGCCGAACAGTCAGTTTTTCGACCGACTCGCTGACCGGACTCGAGTGGGAGGAGCCCATAACGCAAAGCTCAGCGTTGGAAGTCACGGCCACCGTGATAAACACCGGGTCTGCTTTTGTGGTGCGCGGCGAGGTCCGTACCGAACTTGAGTTGCAATGCGCTCGATGCTTAAAGCGTTTCCGGTACCATCTGGTTGCGCCGCTTGACGAGGAGTATATCCCGGACACGAGCCATGACTACGCTGACAATGCCTTGGAAGGCGATGAGGACGATCAGTTCGCTGAATTCAGCGCTTTCCGCGGCGATGTGATAGACATCACTGAAGCAGTGCGTGAACAGTTGCTGCTTTCAGTGCCTTTGAAAGCACTGTGTACGGCCGATTGCCTAGGGCTATGTCCCAGTTGTGGCAAGGAACTAAGCAGTGGCGAATGTAGCTGTCAACAGGAAATCATCGATCCCCGGTGGGCTGATCTGGCGCGTTTGTTGGATCAACAGACCGACACGGGAAACGTCTGAGAGGAGTACGGACATGGCAGTTCCTAAGAGACGTCATTCTAAATCAAGAGCGCGGTTGCGCAGGGCAACGCAGGGCGTTGCGGCTGCCCCGATCATCAAATGCTCCCGCTGCCACGAACCGAAGCTTTCGCATCGTGTATGTGGTAACTGCGGTACTTACGCGGGAAGACAAGTGCTTGACGTTGAGAACGATACAAAAGCCGGGGCGTCCCGGTAAATGGCTGCGCCAGTGTATCCATGTCGTAGTTGATAACTACCTGAAAGGCACCGTGTCTGCGCGACGGTGCTTTTTTGCTATAAGCGCAATATTCTGCAATAATTGAGGAAGTGGAGCAGCAGTGAGAATCGCTGTGGACGCCATGGGAGGCGATCTCGCTCCCGATGAAATCGTCAAAGGAGCCAGTTTGGCTGCCCAATCCTTGGGCGTCGAGATTTTGCTCGTCGGGCAACGAGAGCGCGTTGAACCGATACTAGCTGATCTGCCCAGTAGCGGAATCGAGGTTCTTCATGCTTCCGACGTCGTCGAGATGCAAGATTTGGCTACAAGAGCTGCTCGAAGAAGAAAGGACACCTCCATTGCTGTGGCCGTCAGAAGTGTCAAAGAGGGGCAAGCTGATGCCCTGGTGAGCGCCGGCAGCACTGGAGCCACTATGGTGGCCACGCTTTTAGGCTGGGGTCGCATCAAGGGGGTTGATCGGCCCGCCATCGGCACGGTGATGCCGACGGTCAACGGGCGCTGCGTCTTGTTGGACGCCGGAGCACATGTCGATGCCAGACCCAATCACCTGGTGCAATATGCACTTATGGGATCGGCATACGCAGAAAGGGTCTTAGGTATCTCCGATCCCCGCGTAGGTCTGCTTAATATCGGTGAGGAAGAGACCAAAGGATGTGAACTCGTCCGGCAAGTATATCCTCGCCTTAGGGATTCATCCCGGATAAACTTCGTGGGCAACATTGAGGGCAGAGATATCTTGTCCGGCAACGTCGATGTTATCATCTGCGACGGTTTCGTGGGTAACATAGTGTTGAAGTTCGCCGAGGGTATGGCAAAGACAGTTTTTTTCATGCTGCAAAAAGCGCTTACTGCTGATGTTAAGTCCAAGATCGGCGGTTTGTTACTCAAGGACGCCTTGCGCAGTGTCAGAGCCAGTCTTGATTATTCCGAATACGGCGGAGCTCCACTTCTGGGTGTCGACGGGATATGCATCATCTCACACGGATCGTCAAACGCACAGGCCATCTACAACGCTATTCGGGTAGCAAAGGAAGCAATTGAGCAGGATCTGACCACGCACATCCGGACTCTGGTCACTGCTCGTACCTGAAGGACTCGATTGGCCATCCACCAACACGATTGGGGGAGTTGGGTACTATGCGAAAAGCGGGCATCTGGGGCGTTGGACGAGCTCTTCCCGAGCGAGTTCTGACAAACGCCGATCTGGAAAGAATGGTCGATACAAGCGATGAGTGGATCACCACCCGTACCGGGATAAAGGAAAGGCGCATAGCCGCTTCAAACGATACGGCGGCCGATCTGGCCAGCGAAGCGGCAAAAGCGGCGTTGGCCGATGCAGATGTCACCGCAGATGAGATTGACATGATCATCGTAGCCACAGTGACCCCGGACATGCCCTTTCCTGCCACTTCCTGCCTAGTACAGGCCCAACTGGGAGCCCAAAACAGCGCCGCCTTCGATTTGTCGGCGGGCTGCTCGGGGTTCATTTACGCGCTGGCGATGGCTGCCTCCTGCATTGAATCAGGCTTGTCTCGGCGGGTTTTAGTCATCGGTGTCGACATTCTCTCCCGCATCACGGATTGGTCTGATCGGACTACCTGCGTCCTGTTCGGTGATGGAGCGGGGGCTTGCGTTGTCGGTCCCGTCTCACGCGGAGGCATCCTGGCGACCTACATGGGAGCTGACGGTACCGGGGGAGACAAGCTTTATGTTCCAACGGCCTATTTCCGCTACTCGCCGAGTGAAGGTACCAGACCGGCAAAGAAGCATCATATCTACATGGCAGGTAACGAGGTGTTTAAGTTTGCCGTCCGCATTATGGGTGACGCATCGCTTGAAGTGCTCAGGCGCGCCGGGCTTTCTTCAGAAGACATTGCGCTTTTCATCCCCCATCAAGCCAACATCCGGATCATCGATGCTGCCGCCAAAAGACTTGGCCTGTCTTCGGAACACGTCTTCGTAAACGTACATAAGTACGGAAACACATCTGCGGCGTCGATCGGCATCGCACTGAGTGAGGCTGTGGATCAAGGTCGGGTAAATCCCGGGGATCGCCTCGTATTGGTGGGATTCGGAGCCGGTCTGACATGGGGAGCCGTGGCCCTGGAATGGACAGGGATAAAGGAGCGGGATTTGGCGTGACGCAGCAACGGGTTGCTTTCATCTTCCCCGGTCAGGGGGCACAGTATGTAGGTATGGGCCGAGAGCTCGCCGAAGCTTATCCGGTGGTTGCGGAGACTCTACGTGAAGCTGAAGCGGCTTTAGGCGAACCTTTGACTGATGTGATGTTTCACGGCCCAGCCGAACGCCTGAAGCAGACCTACTACACGCAACCTGCCATTCTCTCCCTGAGTGTGGCCATTGCTCGTCTGGCCACATCGGTTGTACACCCCTGCGCTGTCGCCGGACACAGCCTCGGCGAGTATTCCGCTTTGGTAGCAGCCGGATGTCTTTCTTTGAAGGACGCCGTGTGCGCCGTGCGCCTGCGGGCTCGTTTTATGGAAGAGGCAGTCCCGCCCGGCACCGGCATCATGGCTGCCGTGCTGGGACTTGAGGCGCAGCAAGTGGAAGAGATCTGCCAAGCCGCAGGCGGATTGGGGATTGTGGAACCAGCCACGTACAACGGAGGCAAGCAAGTAGTTGTAGCGGGCACGCTGGAAGGAGTGGAAACGGCGACGCGCCTCGCCCTCGAAGCCGGCGCACGTCGGGTTCAACCGTTGAACGTGAGCGGCCCGTTTCACTCCAGTCTGCTAGAACCGGCGGGAAAACGCCTGCGAGATGTCCTTCAAAAGATAAGAATGAGGCAGTGTGAAATTCCGGTATACTGTAATGCGTATGCCGCCGCCGTGCGGAATCCTGACGAGATTGTCGAAGTCTTGGTGAAGCAAGTAAGCTCCCCGGTACGCTGGGAGGAGACAATTCGGGCCATGCGAGCCGACGGTGTTACAGCATTTGTAGAGCTGGGACCCGGACGGGTGCTATCGGGTCTGGTGCGACGCATCGATCCTGACGTTGAGGTGCTCAACGTGGAGGATCCGGCGAGCTGGAGCAAATTCGTTGCATGGGCTGAAGGGAATGATGTAATATGAGTCTTGCTGGGAAGGTCGCCATCGTAACGGGGGCAAACAGGGGTTTGGGACGTGCTGTGGTGGAAAGACTCGCCGCTGACGGCGCCGTCGTCGTCGTCTGTGCGCGCAACCTGGATACAGCACAAAGCGTTCTCGCTGAGCTCCCGCAACAAGAACCCCGTGGCCTGGCCGTAACCCTTGATGTCACATCGACCGATTCCTGCCATGCGGCGGTAAACAGAGTGCTGGCTGAGTATGGGCGTATCGACATTCTGGTAAACAACGCCGGCGTGACACGGGACGCCTTGATACTGCGAATGAGCGAAGACGATTGGGATCTGGTACTTGACACCAATCTAAAGGGTGTTTATCGTTGCTGTAAAGCTGTATTACGCCCGATGCTGAAGGCACGCGCCGGATGCATCATCAATGTCAGCTCAATCGTAGCTATTATCGGTAACGTCGGTCAAGCTAATTACGCTGCAGCAAAAGCCGGTATTGTGGGCTTGACCAAGAGACTGGCCAAAGAGGTGGCTTCCCGTAACATCAGGGTCAACGCTGTGGCCCCGGGCTACATAGAAACTGACATGACCCGGGCCTTGCCCGCATTGCAACGGGAAGAACTCCAAAAGAGCATTCCCATGGGGCGCACGGGTAGGCCCGAAGAGGTAGCTGCAGCGATTGCCTTTCTCGCCAGTGACGATGCCGCATACATTACGGGGCAAACACTGATTGTGGACGGCGGATTGGCCATGTGACCGGGCCGAAGATACAGTTGCCATGAAGGGGGTGACTTTGTGGACATTTTTGAGCGCGTACGCGAACTGGTAGTTGACCAGCTGGGCGTCGATAACGAGGAGGTGACCCTCGAAGCTTCCTTTGTCGACGATCTGGGAGCTGACTCGCTCGACATCGTTGAGCTGGTCATGGCTTTCGAAGAGGAGTTTGAACTGGAGATTCCTGACGAAGACGCAGAAAAGATTACCACTGTAGGAGCCGCGGTGGAGTACATCAAATCGATGGTGGAGGGCTAATCGGCGTTCACCTGTCGGAGGTGAGTTGTGGTGAAAAGGCGAGTGGTAGTCACTGGCCTAGGTGCCGTGACGGCGTGCGGTATTGGCGTTTCTGAGTTGTGGTCTTCCGTTGCGGCGGGGGTGTCGGGTGTTAAACACATCAGTGCTTTCGATGCATCAAGACTCAGTTCCCGAATAGCAGCAGAGATCACTGACTTTGATCCGACGGACTATATGGACCGCAAGGATGCCAAGCGCACGGACCGTTTCACTCAGTTTGCCATAGCGGCAACCCGACTCGCCTTGGAAGATGCACGCCTGGATTTAGACTCCGTGGATACTGATCGAGTTGGAGTCGTTATCGGTTCCGGTATCGGTGGCATGCTCACGATGCAAGAGCAATGTCAGAAGCTGGTGCTACACGGCCCGAATCGCGTCAGTCCGTTTTTCGTCCCGATGATGATACCCGACATGGCGGCAGGTCAGGTGGCCATCATCTTCGGCCTGCGCGGTCACAATTCGTGCACCGTGACAGCCTGTGCTTCGGGTACCAACTCAATCGGTGACGCACTACGGATAATCCAGTCTGGCGCAGCCGACAGTATGGTGGCGGGTGGAGCAGAAGCAGCGATCGGAGAGCTGGCCATGGCCGGTTTTTGCTCTGCCAAAACGCTCTCCACCCGCAATGACAGCCCCGAGCGAGCTTCCCGTCCGTTTGACAAGCTCCGAGATGGCTTTGTCATGGCGGAGGGAGCAGGCATCGTGATTTTGGAGGAACTGGAACATGCCCGCAGCCGGGGCGCGAACATCTATGGCGAAGTCGTCGGTTATGGATCAACCAGTGACGCGTATCACATCACCGATCCCGCGCCAGAAGGCGAAGGCGCGGCGAGAGCTATCAGACTTGCTCTGCAGGATGCCGGTTTGGAGCCGGAGAGCGTTGATTACATCAACGCTCACGGTACTTCGACGCCCAAGAATGATTATATCGAAACCTTGGCCATAAAGCGGGTTTTCGGTGACTACGCCTATCAGATTCCGATAAGCTCGACCAAGTCGATGACCGGACATCTGCTGGGCGCAGCCGGAGGCGTTGAAGCGGTCATCTGCATGAAGACCATAGAAACAGGCATCATATGCCCAACGATAAACTATGAAGTTCCCGATCCGGACTGCGATCTGGACTACGTACCAAACCAGGCTCGCCGGCACGACGTAGATGTTGTCCTGTCGAACTCTTTTGGGTTTGGAGGACATAACGCTGTATTAGTCTTTCGCAAGTACCACGGTTAGAGTCAGTTAGGGGAGGGTGGCAGGATCCTCTGACACACCCTCCCACGCGCGGGGGTGACGCATGGCTGCCTCGAAGACCAAAGCAGTCGGTGGGTTGCCCATTTCCGAACCGTTGCTCACCATGGCGCTTACCCACAAGTCTTACACTGCCGAGAATCCCGGAGCTGTTGATAACGAACGACTCGAGTTCTTGGGCGATGCAGTGATAGAGCTCGCGTACACAGATTATCTGTATCATACCTACCCTCAACGATCAGAGGGCGAATTGAGTGCCGCCCGGGCCGCTGCAGTGAGTGAGCCCTCACTGGCGCGCCTTGCCCGCACTCTGGGACTTGGCGCTCGTATTCGGCTTGGTCGCGGCGAGGAAATGAGCGGTGGTCGTCATCGCGATTCTTTGCTGGCTGATGCATTCGAGGCTGTGGTAGGGGCTTTGTACTTGGAACACGGATGGGATGTAGCCCGGAAGTTCGTGATATCACATCTGGGAAGCCTGAAGCTCCCTGTTACTACAGACCACAAAGGACGCTTACAAGAATTGTTGCAAGCCTCCTCCAAACAGACACCGTCCTACCACGTATTGGAGGAGTCCGGACCGGATCACGCCAAGACCTTTGTGGTTGAGGTCGTGCATAAAGGTCGACGTTTAGGCCGGGGAATAGGGCGTTCCAAGAAAGAGGCTGAGCAAAAAGCAGCTGCGGAAGCTCTGGATCGACTGCTGGCTCGTTCCTCGGACTAACGCATTCATTAACACCTCTCACATTTCTGAATCCCATGCAGGACAACGTCTCCGGACGATGAAATGATCATACACTCACACTAAACCAACCTTCAATGTGATAACCTACCTACTTGTGAAAAAAATCATCTAATATGTGGCGCACATCGCAGGAGGTAATGACATGGAGGAACTGAGGGTTTCCGGAACATCAAGGCCCAAAGCCGTCGCCGGAGCGCTGGCTGCCGTACTTCGCGAAGACGGAAGAGTTGAGTTGCAGGCGGTTGGCGCCGGGGCGGTAAACCAGGCGGTGAAAGCTATCGCCATTGCCCGGGGCTTTGTGGCCCCTAACGGTATCGATCTTGTATGTATTCCAGCATTTGCCGAGATCGACATAGATGGTCAAGAGCGTACGGCCATCAAATTCATAGTTGAACCACGCTGACACACCTACGATATCCAAGCATATTCCAGCATCCCATAGCATAGCCATGCTATGGGACAAGGGGTCACATCCCCTTGGGCCTGGCAAGGATGCCGGACGAGGAGGATCTGTCGATGTTCGACCCTAACCAGGAATCTGACCTGGCTATCCTGCAGCGTCTCGACCTGGATGAGGGGCGTGCCAAGGAAGAGATGGTCCTCAAGTATCTCCCCATGGTTAAACACATCGTAAAAAGGTATTACGCTCCCTCGCTTGAGTTCGATGACCTGATGCAGGAAGGATTGATCGGGCTACTCTCGGCTATCGATGAATACCGCCCCCAGGAATTCAATGTTAAGTTTAGTTCCTTCGCCTATATCTGTATCATCCGGAAGGTGTACAACGTCATCAAGCAAAGCAACGGTAACAAACACAAAGCTCTGAATACGGCGGTCTCCCTACAGAGTTTCGTCAACGTCGATGAGACGCGTACCGTCCTTGATCTTATTTGCGATGAAGAATCAGACTACGATCCTCTTAAAGCGATAGAAGCCAAAATAATAGATGAAAGAGTCGAAGAAGTGCTCAGGGCTCATCTCTCATTACTTGAATACACCGTGGCCTCGTATCTGCTGCAGGGATACACCTGCGGGGAAATCGAAGAAGCCATTGGTGTCAAAGCAAAGGTTATAGACAATGCCCGCACTCGGGTCAAGGCAAAGCTGCGGCGCATTATAAGGAATCACGGATCCTTGCTTAACCCGTCAGTACCGACAAAGGTTCGCCAGCGAAAAGACCTCTACCTGGACCTCAAAATGGGGAGCTAGCTGTTGCAGGTCTTGCCTAGGGGAGCGGCGAAGATAGTGTTTGTTGTTCATTGCCAAAAGGGGCCATAGTAGCGTGTATCTGAAGAGCCTTGCCATGCAAGGGTTTAAGTCGTTTGCCAACCGGGTGGAGCTTACATTTCTGCCTGGTGTGGCGGCTGTTGTCGGGCCTAACGGCAGCGGCAAGAGTAACATAGCAGATGCCATTCGTTGGGTCTTGGGAGAGCAGAGCGTAAGATCTCTGCGGGGGACACGTGTCCAAGACATCATCTTCTCCGGTAGCAGTATGCGGCGTCCCCTAGGGATGGCGGAAGTGTCGATATGTCTCGACAATACGTCCGGCTTGCTGCCGCTGGAATTCAGCGAAGTGACCATTACCCGGCGGGTGTTTCGCTCTGGTGACAGTCAGTTCGTCATCAACAAGACACCCTGCCGGCTACGCGATATTCAAGAACTGCTCTTAGACAGCGGCATCGGACGCGGTTCTCTTTCCCTGGTCGGTCAAGGCGAGATCGATACCATCCTCAATGCTGCTCCGGAGCAACGCCGACTTCTATTGGAAGACGCCGCTGGTATCACTCGCTATCGCACACGTAGAGAAGAGGCATTGGAAAAGCTAGCTGAGACAGCTGAAAACCTCGTCCGCGTAGATGATCTGATCGCTGAGATCGTCGACCGTCTCGAGCCGCTGAAAGAGGCGGCCGAAAAGGCCGAGCGATACCTGCAGCTCTGCTCCCAAGCGCGCCGGCTCGAGATAGCTTTGTTGTGCCATGACAAAAAACGCCTGGAACGCAATGCCCTACGCGAAACACAGGAACATGCCCTTCTAGTCGCCGAGAAGGAACGACTGACAGCCGAACTGAATCGAACACAGGACCTGCGCAGCAGATTACAGCAAGAGATCGAACGAATCCAAGACGAGATTGATGCCACGCGAGAGCGGCTTCAACTTGCTCGGGAGCGTGAGCAACAGCTTACGCATCACATTGAACTGGCGACGGAAAAGGCAAGCCAGGCGCAACGTGATTTGCAGCGAAGCGCCGACTCACGTCAGAAGTTGGAGTTTGAGATCGCCATGGCTCGACAAGCAATTGCCGAGACGACCAAGGCATTGGAGTCGCTGCGATCAGATGAAGAAAAGACTATCTCCAAGCTCTCGGTTATTGAACAGGCCCATGCACAAAGCGAGAACAAGGTGCGGTCCCTG
>LFTP01000124.1 GCA_001513395.1 Clostridia bacterium DTU080 | reverse complement strand
CGTGGAAATAGCCGCCGTCGCCCGGCTTGACAGCAAGTACTCAGCGGGCATGAATGCTTTGTTCACGGACGAAGAAGGAACATCACATCCCTTATTGATGGCTACGGCATGGATCTCACCCGAGTGCTGGCCTGCATAGTCGAACACCACCACGACGAGCAAGGCATCGTTTGGCCGCCGGCGATAGCTCCCTACCCCTGTCACTTGATCACGGTAGGGAAGAAGGAGCATGTACGCGCAGCCGCCGATGAGCTGTATCAGGCTTTGGGCGAAAACAAGGTGCTCTTCGATGATCGTCCGACCAGCGCCGGCGTCAAGTTCATGGATGCTGATCTTTTGGGTATGCCTGTGCGGATTACCGTCGGTGATCGCTCTTTGGCTGCGGGGGGAGCCGAGCTGGTCTGCCGACGTACAGGAAGGACCGAGACCGTTGCTTTGGCTCAGGTGCCGGAAGCGGTAGATCATATGCTGAATGCATCAACAACTGACAGGAGCGATTGACAGATGCCAAGCGAGACGATTTCAGGCGCCTGGCGCGCCGAATACGATGCTATGTACTCATCCTCCCGGGATGCCGACTGTGCGTTATGCATGGATGTCTATCTGCCGGCGCGCCCGGCACCGGTGTTGCTGCTGTTTCACGGGTGGCACGGAACCCGCAAGAGCACCAGGAAAACGGCGGAGATTCTGGCCCCGTACTTCGTCGTAGTCAACGTCGACATGCGCGGCCGGGGCAAAAGCGATGGCGTACCCGATGCCAACGGTTGGGAGCTGCTCGACGGTGTCGATGCCGTCAACCACGTCCGACGTCATTACGCTGAGTTCATCCGAGATCCTGAGACCGTCTACGTCATGGGCTCCAGCGGCGGAGGCGGCAATACATACGCCATTATGGCCAAGTTCCCCTATTTCTTTGCCGCCGGTGTGGCCTTTTGCGGAATATCCGATTATGCCGTGTGGTACGAAAACGATCGAGTGGGCGAGTTCCGCGATGAAATGGACGTCTGGGTGGGAGTGACCCCTACGCAGAACCCGGATGCATATCGGGCGCGCAGCGGGGTGCATCTGTTGCCCAATCTGAAGATTCCTCTTCTCATGTTCCACGGTACGGAAGATCCGCGGGTGCCCGTCATCCACGCCAAGATGTATAAACAGCGGGCGGATGAATTGGGCAAACCGGTGACCTATGTGGAGCTGCCCGGTCTCGGACACAACCTGCCTCTTCCGGACTACCTGAGCATAGTACTCAATTTCTTCGAAGAAAACCGCCATGCTCCAGTGCCCGACGGACAGACACGCTGGAGCGTAGGCGCGTATATCCAGTTTGACGGACAACGCCTGGAGCTGGATTCAATCGATGATTTCGCCGAAGTTGAATGTGTATTTGATGAGCAAGGGCGCCTGCTGAGTGCCGTCGCGGCGGACGACTGCAGTAAAGGCGTACGGATCGTGCCCGTTTGAGTCATCGCCAAACTAAAACAGACACATACCGCCCCTGTCAGCAGCTTGAGCCTCCGGCAGGGGCGGGCTTATCAACGCAAAACTGAGGTCCCGGATCGCTTCGGCTCTCCGCTTAAGATCTGTGTCTATAAAAAAGCGGAACCTCAAGTCCCCTACGTCATTCCCATCCTCTGACCACATATACCTGGAGCAGGCCCGATTTATCCGAGTTGAAGAATCCGAGCGATCCGTCCGGCGTCATGATCCCGGGGACCCGTATCGACGATCAATCTTCGGCCCTCTATGTCCGTGGCAAAGCGGAAAAAGGTCGGTTTGGATGCAACGGAATCGTCCTTGGCAGCTTCCTGAGGCGTACCCGATCCTCTGAAGATGACAAAGCGGGAATCCGGGGTACACCTCCATATGGATGTGGCAGTTTGGTATACCGGGCCCGTCAAAAAGCTGCACAACCTCCAATCCGCTACTGCCCTCAGCAATCAAGTCATTTCGAAGCTTGACCGGTGCAGTTGGCTAGGAAAGCGCCTTCAGCTGACCCGGCAGTTGACCGGGCTTAAGGCGAAAAACACGATTCCGCCAATACCAACTATCGTTCTACGATGAGGACGAAAGCTTTCCCCCCGCGATGGCACGGCCAAGACAAGTGCGATGACGTGTTCCTACGTTTCCTTGTTCGAGCAAGCCCTGACTGACAAAAACAGAGGCATCGGTATCGGCAGTCGTATCGCCGTTGACGTGCGCACCGATGCCTCGGATGATCGGACGCCTCTTCTCTCAATGGCCTGATCCATCATCGTCTCCCGGATGATTGACTCCAAAACCGGCTTGGCTTCGTGAGCCGCCTGCTCGTAAGGCTTGCTGTTGTCGACCAGTGAGGACTGCAATACTTCGGTCATGACCTCCCCTATACGGCTCACGTCTCCCATCAGATAGCTGGCAATAGGCGGCGCGGCCTGTTGCATGTTCAAAGCCAAAGAGTACAAGTTCAACCGCGGACGAATGCCGGTGTAACTACGCATAGCCGATTGACGCACCGGAGCCAATCCTTCGTGGTGAATCATCAGCTCCTGACCTTCCTTGGAGGTCATGAATTTGACGAATGCCCAAGCCTCTTCGGGATGCTTTGTATGCGCCCAGATTGAAAATCCGTCATCTCCGGTGTAGGCGTTGCGCCCCGTCGGACCGACGGGAGTAGGAGCGATATTCCAGGAAAAGGCCTCTTTAATGCGCGTTTCGAATCGGTCGATGATAGCGTGGATGCCGTCTTCGATGATCCCTACCTTGCCCTGGTAAAACGAAGAGTGGATCCATCCCGGGGCCATGCAGCGGTCTTCCCAGATCATATTCTGCAAGAACGTAATGCCTTCCACCGCCTCAGGCCTGTCCCCGATAAACCTCGTCGGATCTTGCGGATCAAAGAAATCGCCTCCGGCGGCGCGAGCCCAATTGACGATCCGTCTCCAAGCCGTGGTATTGGTCACAAACCCGTAGATATTGATCGTGTCCGCTGAGGATTGAGTCAACTTTTTCGCTGAATCTCTTAGCCTGGCCCAATCCCACTCACCCCGGGCGTCCAACTCAGCGGGCGTGACCAGACCGCTTTTTTGAAAGAGGTCTTCGTTGTAGTAAAAGACGGTGGTCAGCATGTAGCGCGGGATGCGAAACTGTATCCCCTTTTGCGAGCCGAATTTGACAAACGACGCATCCCAGGCCGGAGGCCAAAAATCGGCAATATCCTGAGGGGTGAAGTCCCTGGCCACATAGGGACGCACCAAGAGCATCCCGTTGCGGGCCAGACGTTGAGCGAAGTCCCCGAACACCTCGGTTATGTCAGGACCGACTCCGCCCAACATCGATACGACGACCTTTTCCTCTCCGATGGGAAGCCATTCAACGCGCACGTCGGGATTGGCACGCTCGAATTCTTCAATCCAGGTCTCCACAACCAGCTTGCGGGGCTCGGCGCCCGAGCGATACGCAAACTGTAACACCGTCTCCGCCGAAACCATCGCACTGCCCGCGACCAGAAGTAATACCAGTCCAACGACATGCACCGGGTAACGTCGGCCGCTCATGGGCCTATTTCTCCTTCGCTGGGGGTCCTAGTTGTGAACGAGTGCAATCAGACAGGAGGCGTCTCTAGCGATCCTCAATGGGGTGAAACCCCGAAAAGACGACCCTGCCGATCTGCGTGCTTTCTTTGACCACATCTTCCGTCAGGATCAAGCGGAACCAATTCGCATCGTGGCCCTCATCGAGACTGAGCTCAATCGTGACCTTTCGCCAGTCATCCGAGACTCCTTCATACTGCGCTTCATAAGACAACCGTTGCCACTGCCGCCCGTCCGATGATATTTCCAAAATCAGCCCGTCGTCGATGGCTGTATCGCCGTCGACAAAAGCGCTCAACGTCACATTCCTCAGCCTCGGAGTCTCCCAAATGATATACTCCCGGGTATCCGTCGTGCGCACCAGGCGGTGCGGATCACCGAAGAACAGATCCTCATCATCCGTCTCATAGCCCCAGCCTTCGGAACGCTCCGCACTCTGGAGGAAGTCGAGATAACCGAACCACGAATCCATCGGCGGCTGCAACTCCTGGATCAGGCGCCAAACGTTGTTGACCACGATCTCCAAAGACTGCGTTCGGGATCCAAATTCGCCGTGAACCGCGCTCACCGTAACGGTGTGCGCCCCCTCATCGAGCAGCTCGGTGTTCAGCACGATCTCGCCGCCGTCCGGCATTCGGTCAGCGGAGTAGATCATCCGCCCGTCTACGGCCACCGTCACCTGTTGCACTCCGCCTTCTTTGTTCGGATGGACTATCGAGATGTCGATCGGAATCTGTCCTGAAACCCGGGCCCGATTTCGCAGTGAATGGAACTTGACCCTAAAGCCGGGATAATCCGGCAAGTCCTCATACAGCGCTTCTATGTGGCCCCGGTCCTGAGCCGTTGTCAACAGCTTTTGGGACCAGGTACCGAACCAGGCGTAGTTGAGTTGTCGCTCCAGCTCTATTTCCGACACATCGTAACGCACGATGCCGTCCCGTCCGGCGAATATGGGGCGGTTGGTGCCGATCTCATAAAACCGCGCCCAACGGCCGTCCGGCAATCGAGAGCCCTCAAACCATTCAAGAGCACTGAGGATGGCCCGCTTGATCTCAGGCGTAGGATCGGGCAGGGAGAGCAAGAACTCCACGATTCCAACCGACTCATTGCCGGTGATGGCTACGGGCTCAAACGCTCTGGCCGATCTGGGTTCGTAGGAGAAAGGATCATACTGCTGAGCCCAGGCCGTCAGACGACCGTCGACTTCGATCTGAGATTTAAGGATAAAGTCGATGCCTTTTTTGAAGGCCGCGTCCAGACGCTGGCGCCACTGCTCACTAACAAAACCGTAGGGGGCTTCCCCTGAGATGATCTCTTGGATAAACGAGAGAATGTTGACCATGGCGTTGTCATTGAAGGTCACGTAACGGCTGTAGCCACTTGGTTCGGGATAGCTTTGCGGCCATCCTCCGGAATCGTATTGAGCGGCCAGGACAAACTCCAGACCTCGTTCAAAGGCCTCACGAAAGCGCGGCTCTTGCGTGGCCTCATAGAGCTTAGCCAGATAACGCATCGGATCGATCGTCCCGTGATCGTCAAAAGTCGCTCTGTCTCCGCTGGGGCCGGTGGAGCGACTGCGAGTCATCCGCTCAGGCATGAAAGGAAGCACGGCCATGGCTATGTCTTCCCACCATCCGCCGTGAGGCACTTGCCAGGAGATCAAGTTGTCGCCGATGCGCACCGCTTCTTCAGATTTCCACCAATCAGGACCGCGGGAAGCATAATCCCGATACACGAAGCGTTTGATGGTCTCCTTAGGCGGTATGCGGTTCAAGGCGTTTTCCACCAGGGAAGGCTCGAGATCAAAAATGAGATCATAAGGGGGCTCGCCGGATAGTATCGCTTTGAGCAGGCTGGGTATTTCATCCCATGTGGAATCTGCGTACATGTCGCCGTGCAGATCCCACTTGGCGTATCTCGGATAGATCGTCGGCCAGCCCCCGCTCGGATACTGAGCCTCGATGAGCATTTCCAACGCCCGGTTGAAGGCCGCTTTCAGCTCTTCACCGCCCTGGGCGGCATAGACATGGGCCAAGACACCTAGCCGTGTGGGAAGTATACCGTCAGGCACACTCAGCTGCCCTAAGGGCAGGCCGAGGATCAGCTCCCCGGCCTTGATGTCTTCCACGATGCGAGAGGCAAAGGCGCGGGCCTGCTTTGTTGTCCACCACTCCGCAGGCAGCTGCCCCACCTCGTGATACTCAATCTCCATGGGACCCGTATCTGTCGTATCTGTCTCGGCATCCTCCGTCGGCTCCTGGCGGGCCACGCTCCAAACCTTTATATCGGCGTAGTAGGATTCGGTGAGTTCTTCTCTTTGTCCCGAGTCGTAAAAAGAAAGCTGGATCACTTCCCAGTTATCGACCGGGGTGCGGAAAGGCAAGGGCCCTAAGGCCGGGTTTTCAAGATCATTCAGATACACAAACACCTCATTGCGCTCATAGTCTGCCTGAACGCGCACCGTATTCCATCCCGGCTGAAGAGTCCCCACCCGCGCCGTTTTGATCCGATTGTCCTCGGTGTATCGATACCCCAAATTGCCGCCGGCATCGACATACCAGTTGATGTTGTTGCCTCTGGGGAGGCCGACAATGTAGTAGTTGAGGCCGGAGTTTTTCACCCAACGTACGTCATGCTCTACGATAAGGATCGGATCCTCGGTCGACAACTGCACCATCATACTGGTGCTTCTGGTGGGATCGCCCAAGATCCTGACCGCGCGGCCGCTTTTGGCCGTGGGATCTTCCACCACCGCCAGATAACCCTCACGGCCGGACACCCGCCAACCGGGAGGAAAACCGCCCAAGGGAGCCTCTGAAAAATCGTCACTGAACAAAAGTCGCTCTTGGGCTCCGGCTACCATGCCGATCGTTAAGATCAGTGTCACTGTCAAGAGAAACCGTTTTGATCGCATCATCCCATCGCCCCATCGTCTTTTGTATTTCCTCGCCTACATGACTTCCTTTTTCAACGATTGCAGATCCGTGCACGCCAGAATGGCCTGCGCGTGCCGGGCATACTGACCGCGCAAATCATTGGCATAAGTCTCCAGGATCCGGCGGCCCAATCCCTCGTGATCGCCGCAAAGATACAGCCCGCGCCCCAAGATCAGTTCCTTGAGGGAACGGTTGCGTGCCTGGGTTTCGATCGGGTCATCGTTCGCTTCGGCAACGACCGCGGCCGTCCGTAAATGCGCATGACCCAGCATCCCCGGTTTTTGCAGCAGATCATACAGGGCCCGGGCTAATCTCGAATCCGTAAAGGCACCGGCCGCGATGGATACCGCCCGGCAATGCGAAAAAGCGCTGTTTTCATCCAGGCTTTCGATCTTGCGCAATATGACGGGTATGGCCGCCTCATCCCCGATCTTGCCCAAGGCGATGATCAAAGCGTCCAGACGGCTCATGCTCATCCCAAACTGATGCATGCCGGTGTAATCCCAGCCCTCATCCCACTCCTGCGCGTCGACCATCTCCATCAGGGGTATCAGAGCTTCCTTGCGCCGGTTCAGCCCCAGAATAAGTGCGGCATCCTCGCGCCGTTGGGAGTCAGGATCATGGTGCAAGGTCTCCAAAAGGACCGGGTGGCTCAGTTCGGGATACTCCATGACAATCGCCGCCGTGAAAAGATCCGTCGGTCCCCGCGTCGCGGCCTCCCGGATGGTCTTTTCAGGCAGGGGGAAGGAGTCTGTGTGCCTGAGCACCTCGGCCTCCAAGATGCCGACCCCGATCAACTCTCTCTGCAACCGCCGCATATCCAAATGGCGCAAATCCTGCCCGTTGCGCACGGCCATGGCGGAGGCCAGGCCGGCGGCATAGCCTTGGTTTTGCACGTCCGGTTGCATGCGAATGACCGGCAGAGCATCGCGATGCGCACTCACGCCCAGACCCGTGACCAGCACCCGTTCGACCCCTCGCGGCAATAGACAGCGAAAGGGCACATGAGCCGTCAGAGCCTTTCGATCAGGCGGAACGACCATGAAGACCGGATGGACCGTGAACCCGTGGGAATCGAAGTTGCTCCGGGCCGTAACGACCGTGTCCGGATACGTACGTCCGGCGAGAATATCCAAAGGCGAGATCTCAAACTCACCGATGATCTGACGCCGCCACGGCTGCCGACCATCACCGCCACGTCAAAATCCTTGACGAACTTGGCCCGGGCATTAACATAAGCATGGCTCACGCCCAAAGCGTCGGTATCGTCGATGAAGGTGTGATCCGAGTTCCGATAGTGAACTCCGGGTATTCTGGACGGCAAGCCGGTACCTTGCACGGCGACGTGTCGGTGGTCGATCACTCGACACGGAGCACCCGCCGCGGCGGCGATATCCGCATTGCCCGTGGCATCAACGACAGCCCCGCACCGCACCAGTCCCGTGCCATACGGCGTCGAGACCAAAACCCCCGTCACCCGCGAGCCCTCCACCTGCACTCCGAAAGCAAAGCTGCCCAGCCAGGCCCGGCCTCCGGCCTCCCGCAGGGCGCGCAAGTACCAGCCCATCTTGTCTTCGGGATTCCACTGGCCGGACCGCTCGAAAGCTTTCTTAGCGCAGGCCGCGACTCCGGCGTCGATCTCAGCGGTAAACCCGACCCGGTTTCCGTACCAGTAGTGGGTGATCAGCCCCAAGGTGCCCAGGCCGCCCAATCCATGCAAGCGCTCCAAGACCAGCGTGCGGGCTCCCGAGCGCGCCGCCGCTATGCCGGCGGGAGCACCGGCCGTACCGCCCCCAGCGACCACGACATCGCAATCGGCAAAAAGGGGTATGCAGCCTACCTGTACGGACTGGCTTTCCGCACCCTGTGCGGGCCGCTTCAGCGGTTCGGCAAAACGCAGACCCGGCGCTTCTTGCCCTTCCCCCGCACAGCAAGTCAGCGGACCCGCCGGAAGCGAAAGATTGAGGGCCCGCTCGGCGGCAGCACTTCCGGCCCGGCTTCCCACGCCCAGCTGACCGGCCAGACCGTTCAATGCCGCCTCCCCGTTTTTCGTCAGGGGCAAAAGCCCGTTGGCTAAGACCAGCCGGCCATCCAAACAGATGAGATCCTCTACGGCCAGCTCTCGCCAGTCGTCTTTTAACTCACCTTCGCTCACCAAGCGTTCGTCAAGTGAATCCAGAAAGCAGTCCGCACTGTAGACAATACCGGGATAGTGCAGCCGTTCCCGATCCTCGAAATCCGCAGCGAGACATGATTCCCGGTCAGTACGCTCTGGCGTTGACAGCCGTAGCCGATACGCCGACATTTCCCCTCCGGCGACGGACAAAGGAGTCTGGGTCGGATGCCAACTAAAGGGGCCGTCACCTTCGGGAGCGGCGCCCCAGACGACGAGTTCGCGGGAGCTGCTCGGCTCAAACCGCCTCAAAGGCAGGCCCGCCAGCCGCGCCAGCACTCCCGTGCGACTGGCATCCACGACGACGCGACAGCGCACACCGTACAGCGCCGTACGCGAGGCAAAGACCACACCCGCC
>LFTP01000287.1 GCA_001513395.1 Clostridia bacterium DTU080 | reverse complement strand
AGATGTGTATAAGAGACAGCCCTAAATCAGTCTCCGAACCTGGTTTTTTCTCAAGAAGCGTTTTCCCCGGAATCGGCTCGTACCGTCAATCACTCAAAAGTCCGTCGATCAGGTGGTTCATCTCAGCCAGGGCGTTTTCCAACGACGCGTTCGCAAAAAACACTGGTCTGATCAGGTTGTTCATCAAGGTTGTCATTTCCGTCCATTTGAGTGTGATCTCGGGAGTGCGAGCATACGACGCGGCATCGATCATTGTTCGCATGCTGTTCGGCCTGCCGGATTTCAAAACACAGGAGACAAGGCAGCCCCTCTGACAGCCGAGATGTTGGGCGGCAGCATAGGGCAGCGCGTATGCCCGCGTCAAGTCTCTTATCCTGCTGACGCTCCACCGAAAAAACGACGTAGTCCCCGGCATAGATGTGGCTGAGGTGTCTCTCGGCACTGCGGCCCGGCCGGTAGCGCCTGCAGGTAACAACGACGTCCTATTGCTCGCGATAGGACCGCCATCAGGCGGTCAGATCTCACGCGATGCAACAGAAACGCTGTTTAGCTTCGCCTCAAGTCCTTCCTTGTCAGTCACTCCACCGGCTCAGCCGGATGCATCCTCCGCGGCGCTCTGAACGGCAAAGTGAACCGTATCTCAAGGTCCCTTTCAAAATCACCGATGATAGCGTTATATGTCCGCACCGTAACATCCTCGCCATTGTCGATGGTGACGATCCTAAAACGCGGCGTATGCGTATCGCCAACTTTGGTCCGTTCGATCCCGGGGACATGGATGTGATGCACACCATAGGAGTCTGTCACGTAGCTTTTTACCGTAGCCAGATCGAAATGAGTATGGCCGGAGAAAAGAACGCATACATTCGGCCGCTGCAACACAGACGTCATCAGGTCGTTGCGCATCTGCCGCCGCCCGGCATCTGGGTATATCCCCGGCGGCGAGGCGTGAGTGAAGAGGATAACCGGAAGGTCGTGATATTTATCAACCTGCTCGAGCAACCAGATTATCTCGTCCTCTGTGAAGGTCACACCATCGTCTTCGGCACTGGCAAACACAAAAAGGCATCCGGCCTTTTGGAATAGATAGCGACCTGCAGGAATCGTCTGCGGATCAGCGTTCCACTGTGCGCAGTAGTGAAAGAAACGCTCTCGACCTCCCATCAATTCCTCATTACCCATAATGGCGTAGAAGGGGGTCCAAAGATCGGCGAGACATGCCGTGAGGGCCTCATATTGCTCGACGCTTCCTTTGTGTGCCAGATCACCGACAGACGCTGTGAATCGAATCCCCATTCTCTCGTTCAACTCGTTGATGGCGCGAATACTCTTTTTCAACTCTGTGAAAACAGGCTTAGGCTTGGGCTCACAGTCCCCTATGACGGCAAACGTAACGCTGACGGAGCACGACATGATTCGACGTTCCTTTCCGAATTAACTGAGCACGATATCAATTCCGATAGGCAGATGGTCACTTAGATGCGTCTTTTCATGGTCTTCGATCGCCATCTTTTCGGGGGGAAGTACGAAATACGCATGGAGCCAAGAGACGCAATCGAATCGTAACCAGATTTGGTCCACCCGGGAGCGTGAACCGATGCCGCTACCGGTGTTGTGAGCACCACAAAGAACGGCGGTATCGACATAGCTATGAGAACGTAGCACGTCGGAACACGGCCCATCGGGTTGTTCATTGAGATCGCCCAAGACTATGTCCGGTCGGTGGTCCGCCCGGTTTAGGGCGTAATTGATTTCCAACAGTCGTTGTCGCCCTCCCCCATCTCGTCCGCGGTGCCGATTAGAGGGCAAATGCAGGTTGGCCAAGTTGATCAAAATGTCATCGACATAAAGCTTGACATACATGTGCATCCGATCGACTTGTGCCTCTGCATTCAAAGGCTCGAGAACCATAGGCCACCGGCTTAAAATCGCTCCGCCGTACTGGGGGAATGCCCGTCCGGCACTGTAGAGATACGGCATGCCGAGCTCTTCACTGAGCGCTTCAAGAGCGCACTCATCGTGGATCTCTTGCAAACACAAGACATCGGGTCCAAGCTTCCGATACATACGGCCGAGCGTTTCCAAAACCAGCGGCTCCGGCGCCGGCGGCTGATCATCATAAAAAGGCACGCCTTGAAACCAGAAGGTATTGTGAGAGACAATCCGTAGCATCCCGCGCCTCTGTCGGGGATAGATCTGAATCAAATCACGTTCCACAAGTAGTTCGCCTCCCGACGACAAAAGAGGCTCACCGCAATTCCTTGCCCTGCAACACCGCTGTTGATGAGCTCCGATTCACCTGACACAGCAGTCACAAGAGCTCACTGTCTGTACAACGAACTGCGACAACCCCTTGCGCTCACCTGGCAAGATTTCACTTCCCGTCGGTAGATGACAAAGGTTCCTTTCGGTTCCCCGGCCCCGCGGACCTGCCACCGATAAACATCGACTAGGGTGACGCTGTGCCGATCACTGCACAGCGTCAGCCCTCTCACAGAACCGTACGTACGGATCTCGTATACGGCTCCCGAAAGATCTCATCACTACCGTTCGTAGTAGCGAGACAAGACACCACATTCATACTTCATACTTGCACAAGTCCACTAATCCCATCTGCTCGAACCAGCTGTTGGGTAATGCCATGCTGAGCAGCGGACTCGCTGAGTTCCGCCAACGTCGCATGGATATCTTGAGAAACTCCCCGCGATATCCATTCCGTCGCAGTTGCCGGTGTAGAGCCTTCCAGCTCTTCCATTCGCGCAGTTGCTTCATGCGCAGACGACGGCGTATCCATTGCATCATGGCTTGCAGCCAGCTTTTACAGTTGGCGATCCGGAAGTA
>LFTP01000324.1 GCA_001513395.1 Clostridia bacterium DTU080 | reverse complement strand
CTTCGGTTCAGTACGTTCCCATTCCCTACCACCGCCATAGTGGCCGCGACGGCGGCAGTGGCAGTGAGGCTTAGACAGTAGGCAGGAATCGAGGGACGAACGAAGAAAAAAGCAGAGCGCATCATCACCTTGATGTCCAAGCCGTGCCGTGAGGCTGAGGAGGCGGATTGATGTCTCAGCAGCAACAGGTACGGCTTCTTGTTGTTCTCATTGTCAGCCTGCTATTGGGTGTCAGCTGTCGATGGTGGATCACCATAGGACCTGGTCGCGGCGATCTGGTCTGGATCGGCGCTCCGCTGATAGGCAAGGCACAGGCTGCGAAGTTGCCTGAGGAGGCAGCAACCGAACTGATATCGATCTCGGCGGTGGAAGCTGAAGAGGTCGCAGCGGTCAAGGAGAATGGGCATGAAAAAGCACAGGAAGAGTCGGACGCTCATGGTGTCTGTTCGTCCGGGCTGCTCGACTTGAATGCCGCCACTCAGCAAGATCTCGAACGTCTGCCGGGTATCGGACCCGTCTTGGCTCGTAATATCTTAGATGAACGCGCCAGGCGGGGCGGTCTCCGCTCGGTGGCTGATCTTCTCAGTGTAAAGGGGATCGGAGCGGCGCGCTATGCGCGGATCGCGCCCTTGGTCTGCGTTGCGCCGTCTGAACGATGACGGGCGGTTCACGTGTCCTGTTTGTGGCGGCTTTGGCCTATGCCGCGGGTATCGGGGTCGCCTGGCACCGAGAAGTCTTGCTACCGCAACCTTTNNGGTGTTTGGGACTGGCAACGAGCTTGATCGTGACCTGGATGCGGCCCCGCCGAGCTCGCTGTCGCGTCGGTTTGTTGTGTGTCAGCTTGGTGTGTCTTGGAGGACTGGCGGCGGCGAGCCAATGGATATGGTGGAGCGAATGGATCGATCGGTTGATCGACGCAGGCAGCCGCGTCGAGCTGGAAGCCATACCGCTGCAAGTGCGAAGCGACAAATGGCTGTTCATCCCTGTCGGAGATCAGTGGCAGGACAAAGCAAGAGGTCGACCTCCGTATCTTCAACTCAAGCGTGGGACTCTCGACCCTCGGCATCACCTGCAGGCGGCGGATATCGGGCGCTGTGTGCGCCTCTCAGGACGATTGACGGCTCCCGAGCGACCCGGCAATCCGGGTGAGTTCGATCCGGTCAACTATGCCCTGAGCAGGAATCTGATGGGCGATCTGCGACTTGATAGCATCAGTGCTTGCGACGCCGGCACTGCCGCGCGTGCGTTTTTCATCACAGACCCTTTTCAGCCGTATGCGAGCTCGCTGGCGAGAAAACATCAGCCACAGCATCCCCGGTGAAGCGGGTTTTCTCGTTGGAGCCATCGTCTTGGGTGATTACTCTTTGCTGTCGGCTGAAGCACGGGAGATGTTGCAACGGGCCGGTCTGGCCCACATCACATCGGTCTCCGGACTCCACGTGAGTCTGGTGATCAGCACGGTATGCTTGCTTGTCGGCGGGGCGAATGGCGGATGGGGCTGGGTATCCCTGGTGGCTGCGGCCTTGTTCGTCATGGTCAGCGGAGCCAAAGCATCCTCGATTCGGGCCCTGCTGACCGCGACTGTGGCCTTGTTCGGACGTCGCCGGGGAGCTCGTGTCGATCCGTGGGCCTCTCTGTCGATAGCTTGGCTATGTTTGCTTACGCTGAACCCGGCTCTGTTGGTCGATGCGGGATTTGTGCTTTCGTTTTCCAGTGTGGCCGGCATCTTGCTCTTGGCCCGTCCGCTCACGGTCCCCGTGTACGACTCAGGCCATGGCTGGCGAAGATGGGGACGAAGACTGTGGAACGGCTTTGTGGTGAGTGTGAGTGCGCAGTTAGCGACGGCGCCGGCCTCCGCCGCTTTCTTTAACACGTTTTCCATTTTGTGCCCGGTGGTGAACATCGTCGGAGTGCCACTGGCCACGATGATCTTGGTCACGGGGTTGGCTGGCTGTCTGTTGGAGGCAGGTCGTAGATTCTTGCCGATCTCCGGTTCAGCGTTTTTGTGGGTGGCGGGTCGGGCCGCTGAGGCGCTGTTGTGGTTAGGGTATCGGGCCGGAAGAGTGAGCTGGGCGGTGCTAGAGCTCGCCGCGCCGGATTGGGCCGCAACGGCAGCCTGGGTGTGTGCCCTGATTTGTCTGTCGTGTCTTGTTCAGTTGCGGTATCTCCCGCGGCCTTGTCGTCTGTTGGCTTCACGGCGTGCCCTCACATGGGGATTGCTTGCCGTCAGTTTGCAGTTTCTTGTCGTCGCCCGACACCTGTGGCCTCCGACGGGGATGATGAGTATCACCTTTTTCGACGTGGGACAAGGCGATGCCATATTGATCCAGGCTCCCCGTGGCCGAACCGTGTTGATCGACGCCGGAGGGCGAACTCGCAACTGGGATGCTTCCCGCCTGCTTGTCCCACAGCTAAAAAGGCTGGGGATCAAAAAGATCGACGTGGCGGTCAATACGCACCCTCATACCGATCATCTAGGCGGGATGGCCGGTATCCTCGCCGGCCGTCGCGTGCAGTGGATGTGGGAGAGCGGACGTGAAACGGAGACGCTGACCTATGCCATGTATCGTCAGCAGCTGGCGGAGAAGGGAGTACCCGTGCGTTTGGCTCGGGCAGGTGATCTCCTAAGACTGGGCAACGTGGAGTTGCAGGTACTGTGGCCGCCGGCGGACATGGCCGTCCACGGTGATGTGAATCATCATTCCATCGTCTTGCGGGTTGCTTTTGGCCAGGTAGCGGTCATGTTGATGGCCGATGCTCCCGTGGAAGTACAACGGGCATTGCTTGAGCGCGAGGCGTCCGTTGAAGCGGTTTTGTGGAAGGTATCACATCAAGGGGCTCGCTCGAGCTTCGACGAAAGCTTTATGGAGGCCGTTAAACCTCAGGTCTCCGTGATCTCCGTAGGATCCAACGCCTATGGGCATCCGGCTCCGGAGGTCGTCGAGCGTTTGCAGGGGATGGGAGTCGTCTGTCGTACAGACTTGCATGGGGCCGTACGATTTGTTACGGACGGTCGGACATGGCGGGTCATGGGCAGACACGGTTCAAGCTGCCGGGCTCGTGGCAGGTTATAGTTCGACATACTTGGAGGTCAGTCTCTTGCATGTAGCCGAGTTGAAAAGACGGTTGAGGGAGGACAAGGTTTCCTCTGTGTATCTGATAGAAGGGACCGATGTGGTGGCGCGACAGCAAGCAGTTGCGCTTCTCACCGAGCATTTCTGCCCCGGAGAGTTGAATGCGTGGAATGTACAGGAGCTTATCGGAGCTCAGACCACGGCGCAAGAGGTAGTGGCCGCAGTGAAGACGGCGCCTTTTTTGGGTGAGGTACGTTTGGTGGTGCTGCGTGATTTCCATGAAATGCCATCGTCGGAACAGCAGGCCTTAGTGCAGGAACTCAAACCGGACCAAGAAAACGTGCTGGTGATCGTGACTGACTCCCTCGATAAAAGAACGAAGGCGGCACAGACTATCCTGCGTCTGGCCGCTCACGTTGAGGTCGCTGAACCCGACCCTGACAGTATCGTGTCGTGGGTTCAGTTGAATGCTCGCGAGCAGGGCGTAAATATGACCTCCGCCGCAGCCCAGCGCCTGGTGGACATCGCTGGCAGTGACACCGGTTTTTTGTATCAGGAGATAGTCAAGTTGGCGACGTTTTTGGGACCGGGAGGCAAAGCCGACGAAGAACTCGTCGGACGCCTGGCCGCGCGCGGGGAGGCAAAAACGGGGCAATTCACAATCTTTAGGCTTACGGAGTCGATAGCTGAAGGTCAGACGTCAACGGCGTTGTCTCTTCTTGCCGAGTTGCTTGATGCAGGGGAACCCCCGCTAAGGGTCTTGGCCATGATCGCTCGGCAATACAGATTGCTTTTACTGGCCAAGGCCCGAGCCGCTGATGGTGTGGCGGCAGCGGCGCGGGAAGCGGGCATGAAACAGTATCCGATGCAGAGACTTTTCGGGCAGGCACGCCGTTTGAGTACGGACCAGATTGCAGCGGGTATGGAGGCCATATTGGCCACGGACATCGCCATCAAGTCAGGTGTTGAGGCCGTCGGCGCTTTGCAGATGCTGGTAGTCAGCCTGAGTGAAAGAAAAACGCCCGACGTTGGCGACGGGCGATAGGGCAAAATAGGTTGTGTGACTAGGCACTCCGGTGCAGGCGCTTAGCCATCCGGGACTTCGTGCGAGCGGCCTTGTTGGGATGAATGATACCGCGATTGGCGGCTCGATCCAACGCCCTGGCTGCCTGGCGATAAGCTGCTTCCTTTTCCGGACCATCTTCCGCCATGTGGAATTTCTTCACATATGTGCGTATCGCTGATCTAACCGACTTGTTGCGAACCGCGCGTTTGGCAGCTTGGCGGGCACGCTTTTTGGAAGACGGGATGATGGGGATGTGTGGCACTCTTTCACCTCCGCTCACAACCGAAAACTGCTCTTAAGTATAGCATGAGTACTTGGTGAATGCAATTAGTCATCCTCGCTGCTTTTGATACATGATGAAGCCGAAAGCCCATCCGCCAGCGGACTTTCGGCTGTAGATGGCACCGGGCGCCAGTTCCAAAGACTCGCTGAAACCGAGCGGAGACAGTTTCAGATTTGTCTGATCATGATCGGTTGTGAAAGGATCATATCAAGTGCCGGAACGGGTGTTCCTTCATCAAGTCCGAATCTCTTGTCGCACAGGGCCTCGGTGACAAAAGTCCTGTGGTTATGCAGCAACATGATCTCGTCCGGATTCATCCTGGCTACTGAATCGGGTGTCAGCTGTCGGCCGTCATCCAAGCGGTCGGGATAGGCAATCGCTTCGATTCTGACAAACTTGCAAACGATGTTTCCGTCTTGATCTTTGGGGAACGGGAAAAACGCTTGATCGGCATCGGTGATCTGCGCAATACCTTCATTGGTGACAAAGCGAATCTGGGTGTTTTTGTTTTTGCTGTTTTCATCGCCGGCCACACTGACATCTACACCGAGCGGACAGCCTTCGTCGTCTTCTCGCACCGAGATATTCGTAAAGCGAAACTGACTATAGTCGTAGGGTTGAACGATATTCCCTTCGCCATCGACGGCGATGCTGCCTAACAGGCCGAAAAACCGCCCTTTGCGATAGGCCTTCAAGGCCTCATGTTCCTTGTTTGCCGTATCATCGTTGGGTATTAGTAGCACGTTTCTGCCATTGCCGTAGCGTCTGTGATCTTTGACAAAGAAGCCGAAGCATCTTCTGCCTGAGCTGAGTATCTCATCCCACAGTCTGTATGCGTGCAGGTTGGAGCGGGAGTAACCGAACCGGCGCCGATAATTCCAGACTTCGATACCTAAGACTCGCTCGTCCTGGTCGAGGATGGGGAAATAATGCTCGGCGGAACCTTCGGGGTGGTTGATGGTTATCCCCCCACCGTCGGGAAACACCAGTCCCTCGATCCTGTTTCCTTCAGCATCCGTTCCGGTACCGTCAAGCGCCTCGGCGAAGACCTGAGCGTAGGGCCTGTTTGTGCCCTGCATCAATCTGATCCGCGTCACTTCCGTTGTGTTTTCATCAAATTCCAGTCCGACGGCTATGCTGTCTGATTCAGTCCGGATATACAGACTCCCGGAAGAGGTGATCCGGCGGCCATGAATCCGGCCAGCTCCAATAACGTCAAAGGAACGGCGATCGCATTCACTTCCGCCTTCGATCGTCAACAGAGCCGAAACCTGATCCGTATCGGCACCGTCTTTTGGCCGCAGGTCTATATCCAGTCTGTAGACGCCCAACCACGGTTTTTCCGGATCAAAACGATGCAGTCCGTCGAAGCTGGCTTGTATGGGTGAGTCGACCAACTTCGATGATTCCACTGGCTGGCCATATCCGGAAGTGTAGTAGCTTCCGATGGCACATATGTGCATACCGGCGTCCGTAAAACTATGGTGCTCCGCATTGGGACATCCGATGGCCTCCGGATATGATTCCGCAAACTCTTTTGGCAGGGGATAGACAGGTTTGGAGGGGTAGTAGTTGGAGACGGCCATATGTCTGAAGCCCATCCGGAAGAATTCAACCAACGATTGATAGTCGGTAAACGGGGTCCACGAGCCACTGTGCTGGTGCGACATCGAATGAAGATAACTGCAGTTTTTCCAGTCCACGTCTTGGTAAGGGTTTTCGATTATCTGTTTGCTCATGCGCCCATCTCCTACGAATGGAAATACACAGCTTAGCGAGACATTGTCCACAAAAGCACTTTTTCCTGTTTACGCGTCACACGTTTGGCGAAGGAGACGCTTTTGCCCATTTCGAAGACTGATTAGCGGCGCCGCGTCCGTTGAAGGCCTGACGCGGCCATCTGAAACCGAAAAAGGCGGTCTGCTCTATGAGAATCGTCAACCACGATATCCACGTCCATACCTTTCTTTCATCGTGTTCGAGCGATCCGAAAGCCACACCTGAGAACTATATCCGTCGGGCTGCCGAGCTAGGCTTAAGGACGATCGGCTTCGCCGACCATCTGTGGGACGGAGGAGTCCCGGGCGCGTCAAGGTGGTATGCTCCCCAGGATTTGAATCACATTTTGCAGAGCAAAAGAATGCTTCCGGAGGATACCCAGGGTGTCCGGGTATTGATCGGTTGCGAGTCGGAGTATTGCGGGGACGGCAAGGTGGGTCTATCAACCGAGGGTGCCAAACAACTCGACTTCGTATTGCTGCCCATGTCACATTTCCATATGGTCAATTTTGTGCGGCCGGAGACCGTTACGGAGCCTCGGGATGTCGCTGAACTGTTGGTACAAAGGTTCTTGGAAGTCGTTGATCTGGGTATCGCCACCGGCATCGCACATCCTTTCCTTCCCCTGGGATTTATTGATCAGGCGGATGAGATCATTTCTAAAATCTCGGACATGCAATTTACTGACTGTTTCGGTCGGGCCGCCGAAGCGGGTGTGAGTATCGAGATTCAACCGGGATTCTTTCCGCAAGCATTAGGGATTGAAAAGCCGGGCCTCCACGATGAGACATATATGCGGATGTTCTCCGTGGCCAAACAGGTCGGCTGCTACTTCCATTTCGGCAGTGATGCTCACTCCCTGGACCGATTGGACACCGTGCTGGCTCTGGAAAAACGGGTCCGGGAGCTAGGGATTGGCGAAGACGACATTTTGCCTTGCTTACGCGCTGAGCGATCTTGATTCCCGGCGCCGAATATTTCCTCTCCGGCAGGCAGAGATTAACCGTAGCGCTAGGAGGGGAAAAAGCGTGCTCCTGCATCGTGACTACGTTGTGGCCGGCAGCAAAACAGTGAACGGCCTGCGTTTTCTGCCGATCGTCGAGATTTGCTCCGGCATGACGACACGATCGTGCGTGGGCACCATTCGGCCGCTCGGTTTTGCGGTTCTGACTGACAAAGCCGGTTACTGGCTCGTTGACCCTCTGTTGCTGGAAGATTTGGCCCAGGCCGTCCGATCTCGGATGCCTTAAATGGCGGCCACGGAGGTGCAACGTTTGCGGAATCAGATGACGGATCCCATTGATGCTCAGTTTTTTGAACGTTACGGAGTTCGTACGGATTTGGCCCTTGAAGCGCATCAGGTGATAGTCGACCATGAAGGTCCGCCGGAAATACCGGGGGTGCGCGTGGTCAATGAACAGACCGACCATGCCAGTATCAGCCGGGTGAGTATCACCTCAGATGAAGGCGCTCGGATGATGGGAAAGATACGGGGCAATTACATTACGATAGAATCGGAGGCCTTTCGCCAACACAACAAAGAGGCGCAAGAAGAGGTAGCCCAGACCGTGGCTCAAGAGATCTCCCGTTTCCTTGAGCATATCGGTCTGGCGGAGGATGCCTGTGTGCTGGTCATAGGGCTGGGTAACTGGAATGCCACTCCTGACTCAGTCGGGCCGAAAGTGGTAGGACAGCTGATGATCACCCGGCATCTGTACGAGATGTCTCCTCCGGAGCTCAGAGGTGGGTTGCGTCCTCTGGCGGCCATGGCTCCGGGTGTGTTGGGGCTGACCGGGATTGAAACCGCCGAGATCGTCATGGGTGTGGCGGACAGAATCAAGCCCGATCTGGTCATCTGTGTCGATGCTCTGGCTTCGCGCTCTTCTGAGCGTGTGTGCAGCACCATTCAACTGGCCGATTCAGGCATCCATCCCGGCTCAGGCGTGGGCAACAAGCGCATGGCCATTTCCCGGGAGACCCTGGGAGTCCCCGTCTTAGCGATCGGAGTTCCGACAGTGGTCCATGCGGTGACGATTGCCGGGGATGCCATGGAACTGTTGGCTCAGGAAATGGGTTTTCGACCTCCGGTCGGTCTGGATGACTGGCCGCCTCAGGTTTCCGGCCGCCTTGACCCGAGGCGTATCAGAGTGAGAGAGACTGATCCATCGGCCGTCGAACAGGAGGGACCGCGTCATGACGCCTTCGGTTTGCCTGTGGATCCGCAGCAGAAACGCTACATGATAGCGCAGCTGCTTCAACCCTACATGGGGAGCATGATTGTCACCCCTAAGGATATAGACGCCTACATTGACGACATCTCAACGACGGTAGCAGGGGCACTGAATGCGGCCCTGCATCCGGCCCTTGATCTGACGGAGATCGCCAATTACCTGAGTCGCACGAGATAACCCTGTCAGCTCATCTTCTTAGCCACGCTGATACCGGGACGTTATGGATCTCCCGGGCAAAATGAGAGGCTGACATCTCCCCTTTCAGCACGGCGACCAGTTTGGGAACCACGGTTTCGGTCATGATGCGGGCTTCGAGACGGGCCAGGCGGTCATCGATCGGTGGGGGGACGGCGTTTTCGCACCATTGCAACAGCAGACGCATATCGGCTTCGGGAAGAAGAGATTCCGCCAGCCAGCGCTCCAGTGACGATTGGTGGGCTGGTACGGAGAAGGTACGGGTGGCTACCCAAGAGCCCATCTCGCGACTCAGATAGGCAGCCACAACAGCTGCGGCTCGGGTGTGATCGTCTCCCTTGTATTTGGCCTGGCGAAAGACGGCGTAACCGTAGATATCGGCCGCAATCCAGAGTTTTTCACCGATCTGTGGAGGGGGTGTCCAATAGACGCTGCGTTCAACGGATTTCAAAGGCTTTGAGGCGTCGCCCGAAGCAGAACCGCCCGCCGGAGAGTCCAACATGCCGGCCCGCCGGAGAATATGGTGGAGAAGCCAAGGGTTTGTCGGCGCGACGGCTAAAGCCTTGCCGTCCCAAAAATGCGCCAAACGTGAGCGGGCCGCTTTCTCCACATCGGCGGGTATAAGGCCTTTTTCCACCCACGTGAGGACTTCCTTGGCCACCTTTTCGATATCAGCTTCCGTCCATTGAACGGTCCCGTCATCGCCGAGCAGGGAATGACCGGTGGCCGAGATCATTAGATGGCGGAAGAAATCCGGATCAAGTACGTTGACCGCCAGCCCGCTCCCGCCGCTTTTTGTCCGGTTGTCGGCCAGTGCCTCACTCCATTGATCCCATGTGCGGGCGACCGGGAGTTCAACAGCGGGGTCTTGAACGCGAATGATCCATCGTGCCGGATGTATGTGGCTGGGGAAGGCCCACAAATGCCGGAGCGTTGCCGCCCGGCGAGCTGCGGGCAAAAGATCGTCTGCCTGATCAGGACTCAGATAATGCTGCAGAGGCACCTGAAACTCAGGCGACAGCAGTCCTATGCCGTTGGGCATGTTGACGACATCGGGAGCCTCGCCTTGTTCCACGGCATCGCGAAGGGGGCCGTCATCTTCGTTCCAAGGACGCTGTATCACGTGGATAATGATGTTTGGATGCTCCCGGTGGAAAGCCTCGACTCGTTCTTTTAGAGCCTCCTCGTAGGAGGGCTTGCTCCATGGCAGTAACAACTCATAGTCCCAGACTGTGATGTGGTAGTCTTTGTTCTCGTTGATCGCAACTCGTGGGTTGATCCGCACGGCTCCCACCTTCAGTCTGGGCATCCAGGGTTTCCACAGCAGCAACACCACCGCGAGGCTCGCCGCAGTGACAAGCACAGCGGACATGCGTTTGCGCGCCATACGTATTCTCCCCCGCACAGTCTCACTTCAGACCGAGGATGTAGTAGATGTCGGTATATACCGTCCCGTCGGCCGGCAACCCGTACAGCTTCTGCAGACTGCGCGCCGCCGCTTCGGAGTTGGGCCCCCAACGACCGTCCGCGCCGCCGACCGGAAAGCCAAGCTCTTGCAACCGGCTTTGCACAGCCACCACGTCTTTTCCGCTGCTGCCTAAGGAGATGGTGCGTCCGAAGTTGATGGGCGGCGTGTCACCGACGATGATCACCTTGGTTCCCAGCGGCAGCCAGCTGTATAGCTCCTCGACGTCGTGATTGAACATGCGAATGCAGCCGGCACTGGCCCGCGTGCCGATGCTGTAGGGCTTGTTCGTTCCATGAATGCCGTAGGTCCCCCAGGGTACGTTGAGCCCCATCCACCGTGTTCCGAAACCACTGCCCCAGTTGACGCCTTTGTTGACGATCTTCCACTCTCCCACGGGAGTCCAGTACCAGTCTTTTTGTCTGCCCACGGCGATCGGATAACTCTTGAACGGTTGACCGTCGACGAACAAAGTAAGTTTGAGGTTGCGAGTATCGATGACCAGATGCATGGTCCCTTCCGGCTTGGCCGTCGAACTCCTGATAGCGGGAACAGAGTCCCCGGCCAAGGCCAGCCAAGTGGCATCGCTCACTATACCGTCGGCTATGAGTCCTTGATCGCGCTGAAACCTCCGAACGGCTAGCTCCAGCGCCTGATCGAAAATCCCGTCCGCGACCCCGCTGAAATAGCCTAAAGCCTGCAGCCGTTCTTGAAGCTCTGACACCTCCGCGGCATTGGCTTGCGGTCCGGGCATTAACGGGCCGGGTTCAAGGCCGCAAGTGGGGGTCCAGGCGTGCATCGATCGGCAACAGAGCATTAGTAGGACGATGAAGGTGAGCCTGCAGAGACGATCATGTCCGGTCAATATTGAATCACCTCCGCACAGTGTAAGACTATGGCCCGTCTTCGTCCTTTAGAATCGCTGGGTGTCGCGTCCTACACACATACATACTCATAGACACTTGTGAGCTGTCATATCTTGTAAGTGCTTTTGTGTGGCGGGAGCGGGTGAGTCGATGCTGACCGCAGTATTCCGGGCGTATCTCAGGAGGTTGTCGGGCAGGCAGACCAACGGACAGCGTGGTGATTGGATTATCCGCATACTGATGATCATTATGGTTGCGCTGATGTTGTTCACGGCGATCACTCATCCGTGGTTTCAGCCGCTAATCGGACAAATAGCGCGGGAAACCGCTCGTTTGGGCCCGTCGGTAGGCGGGTGGCTTAGCATGGATGCGGTGCGGGGAAAGGCGATTCTGCAGGCGGCATTGCCCACCGTGGCGGAAGAGGGGCGGGATCCGATCCCCCATTTCGGTTGGCGGCACACGTTGCGCTCATGGTTATATGTAGTCCTTGGCTATGATATGTCACAGCCCCGAACATTGATCTTGGCGGCCATGCCCGGTCTGTATATGCCACCTCCGGAAGAGGCGGTGGAGTTGGCTGTGGTTGAGCCCCAAACGGAACCCGTCGCCGAAGCTGAGCCGACAGAGGATGATGCGGTCGGCTCGTCTCCTTGGCAAAACCGGGATTGGGGTCGGGAGCCCTTGGTGTTGATCTTCCATACGCACACTTCGGAGATGTATGCCACCGGTGATGATCCGCCCAAGTCGCCTCAGAACTATCATCTGTTCAATACCACTGATACGGGAATAGTACGGGTCGGTGAGACTTTGGCTCGCACTCTGAGTGAACGCTATGGTATTCCCGTTCTTCACTCAAAGGCCATTCACGATTTCCCCAACTATGCGCAATCGTATCAGCGATCTGCCGTTACCGTGCAGCGGATCCTTGATAAACACCCGTCCATTCGCCTGGTGCTCGATATCCACCGCGACGGAGCGCAAAACGTGTCGTTTGTACGACAAGTCGGCTCTCAACAGGCGGCGCAGGTGATGGTAGTCGTCACCAAGCCGGTCAGCTACTCCGAAGCCTTGCATCCGCGCTGGGCTGAAAACGTGCAGGTTGCCGATCTGATGAAAAAAGCAATGGAAGAGATGTATCCCGGTTTACTCAGGCCCTATGCGATCGTGGGCAGAAACCGCTACAATCAGCATCTGCATCCGCACATGTTGCTGTTGGAGATCGGCAACTACATTGATGATGAGAAGTATGCTCTGCGCAGCGCGGTCTTGATGGCCGATGTGGTGGCCCGTGTGCTCAGTGAACTGCCGGCCGTATCACTGCACGCGCCAACGAGGGCGAGTCAGGCCGGCTCTTCTGTAGTGTCGGAGTCGACGAAGACGCCGCGCACCGCTATACAACCGCCTTCGCCGCAAGCACCCAAGCCGGGAGCGCTCAAGCGCTGATCAGTGCCGGGCGCGGACACCGCGACCGGTTTTCAGGGCTTGTCGGAACAACGATATTTCTTCCATGCGCAATGCAAAGGCCGCGAGTACGTACACCAGCGCTCCCGCCGGGACTCCGGCGGCTACCTCCATGAGTCGTCCGCCGGATGATGCGGCAGACGCGGCGGCCTCGGCTGCCACAGCCATCACCGCTGAAGCCAGCAGAGCCAGAGATGACGAGCGCAACAGGCGCCGACCGTCGATATGGCCGATCGTCCGGCGCAGGCCACGAAGATAGCTCATCATGTTCCATATGCTGGTCAATGAATAAGCCAGAGCCAATCCGCCGTGGCCCAGCGGCGTGAAGCGGATGAAAAAGAGCCCGAGCAGAGTATTGATGACTATGGCTTTTGCCGAGACCCGGACGAGCGTCTTGGTGTCTTGCAGTGAGTAGTAGACCTGAACCAAGATCTGAATGGCCGATTGAGAGATCAACCCTGGGGCATAGAACAAGACGGCATGGGCGGCCATGGCGGTATCTTTTGCGCCGAATTCACCCACCTGAAAAAGCAGTCTTATTAAGGGCTCCCGCAACACGGCCAGCCCGACGGCGGCTGGAATCGTGAGGAACAAAGTGAGCCGTAAACCTTGCGAGAAAGTAGTACGGAAGGCATCCTTGTCGTTGCGGGCTATCAATCCGGACAGGGTGGGAAGAATGACCATCGATACTCCCATGGCAAAGACGCCCAAAGGCAGTTGGATAAGGGTATTTGCCGTACGCAGGGCGCTGATACTGCCCTCCGGGAGTTTGGAGGCCAAAGAAGTGATGACGGTGAAGTTGAGCTGAGTAATCGATGAGCTGATGACGGCGGGGCCCATCAGGCGGAAGGCCCTAACGATGCCCGGATGGCGGACATCAAACGAGAAAGGATGGGGTGACGCTTTTTGGACGAAAAACGGCAATTGAATCAAAAAATTGCTCACCGCTCCGATTACCGTCCCTATGGCCATGCCCATAATGCCTATCCGGCGGCCGAGCGCGTACGTGCCCAGAATGATCATGACGTTGTAAGCGATAGGGCCTGCCAGCGGCGCCTTGAAGCTTCTGTAGGACTTATGAATACCCATGCCCAGACCGGCCAAAGCGGTGAAAGCCACGGCGGGAAACATGACCCGCATGAGCAGAATGAGTAGCTTTCTTTGTTCCCCGGTGAAGCCAACGGCCACGAAGGGGGCCAAAGCCGGTGTGAAGATCAAACCTAAGGCTGTCATGAGGACGAGCATCCCGACGGACAGCGAGAAGAAGGTCCAAGCCATGCGCCAGCCTTCGTGTTCTTCGTCCCGCGCTAGATATGAGGTGAAGACGGGTATGAAGGCTGCGTTGAGCCCCCCACCGACCAAAAGAAAAAACATAAGATCAGGTATATTGAAGGCGGCTCGGAAGACATCGGTGCGCCAGTCCATGCCAAATACCTGAGCGATAGCCCGCTCACGGATGAATCCCAGAAGACGACTTACCATTATCAGCAGCATGATGCCGCCGGCCGTTTTGACTACCGGGCGTTCGGACAATTTCTGCCTCCCTTTATGCGTCGCTTATCTCGTCTTTCTCCTTCAGGCCCATATAACCATGCCCCTCTTTCATTAACTCACAAATGTGATTTCGCTGTATAGATGCAGCGCGTCGATCTGTTGCCGAGCGTCGCACTTGGCGCGGTAATTGCCGGGATGTGGAGGCCAACGAGGCCAGGTGCAACCTTGTTAGGGCCAAATGTCAATGCTATACTTAAGTGTGCTATGCCTGGATGGCAACAATGAGGCGAGAGGTGGCCCTGTTTGCAGAACCGTATAAGGAACTTCTGTATTATTGCTCATATTGACCATGGAAAATCCACGCTGGCTGATCGGCTGCTGGAACGCACGAACGCCGTGTCCGAGCGCGAGATGACCGATCAAGTCCTCGATTCCATGGATATTGAGCGTGAGCGTGGCATCACCATCAAACTGCGGGCGGTGCGGCTGGAGTATAAGGCCCGAGACGGTGAAATATATACGCTCAATCTGATCGATACCCCCGGTCACGTCGACTTCTCCTATGAGGTGAGTCGGTCGTTGGCTGCCTGTGAAGGAGCGCTACTCGTCATTGACGCCTCCCAGGGCATAGAAGCACAGACACTGGCCAATCTCTATCTTGCACTGGAGCACGATCTGGAGATCATTCCGGTCATCAACAAGATAGACCTTCCTGGCGCCGATCCCGATGCGGTGCGCAAAGAATTGGAAGACGGTGTAGGTTTGGATGCATCTGATGCCCTGCTAATCAGCGCCAAGACAGGCGTCGGGATCGACGAAGTCCTCGAGGCCGTCGTTCAGCGGATTCCCCCGCCCAGGGGAAACATCGAGGCGCCTTTGCGCGCTTTGATTTTCGACTCCCATTTTGATCCCTATCGCGGCGCCATCGCCTACGTGCGGGTCGTGGACGGCCAGGTGCGGGTAGGAGCCCAAATCCGCATGATGTCCAGCGGTCGAACGTTTACGGTCACTGAACTGGGTGTTTTTCGACCTCACATGAGTTCAGTCGACGAACTCAAGGCCGGCGAGGTGGGCTGTGTCATTGCTCAGATGAAGGATCTGAGCGATACCCGTGTCGGCGATACCATTACCGATGCCCGACGGCCGGCAGCGGAAGCGCTTCCGGGCTACCGTAAGGCCGTGCCCATGGTGTTTTGCGGTCTGTATCCGGTGATCAATGAGGATTACGGAGCCTTGCGTGAAGCCTTGGAAAAACTGCGACTCAATGATGCGTCCTTGGTTTTTGAACCGGAGACATCGATGGCCTTAGGTTTTGGTTATCGTTGTGGCTTCTTGGGGCTTTTGCATATGGAGATCGTCCAGGAAAGACTGGAGCGTGAGTTCGGTCTTGATCTGATTGCTACGGCTCCGAGCGTGGTGTATAAGATCCATCGCACTGACGGACGGATCATCGACGTCGACAATCCCGCTTCGTATCCCGATCCGGCCACGATTGAGAAGGTGGAGGAGCCCTACGTTCGGGCGGCCATAGTCGTGCCTAAAGACTTCGTCGGTCCGATTATGGAGTTGTGTCAAAACCGCCGCGGGCATTATGTGACCATGGGCTATATCAACCCCGAAAGGGTACGTTTGGAATACGATCTTCCCCTGGCTGAGATTTTGATGGACTTCTATGACAAGCTGAAGTCCCGCTCCAAGGGGTATGCATCCTTGGACTATGAGCTGATCGGCTATCGGGAGAGTGATCTGGTCAGGCTAGACGTTTTGTTAAACGGCGAGCCGGTCGATGCGTTGTCATGCATCGTTCACCGCGATAAGGCCTATGAACGCGGCCGGCAACTGACGGAAAAGCTTAAGGAAGTCATCCCTTGTCAGATGTTTGAAGTGCCTATTCNNCAAGTGCCTATTCAAGCCAGTATCGGTAACCGAGTGATTGCCCGGGAGACCGTGCGCGCCCTACGCAAAGACGTGTTGGCCAAGTGTTACGGAGGCGACGTGACCCGTAAACGTAAGCTGCTGGAGAAACAAAAAGAGGGCAAAAAGCGCATGAAACAGCTTGGAACCGTGGAGGTGCCGCAGGAGGCCTTCTTGGCTGTGTTGCGTATCGGAGATGCCTGAGGACGTGACCTTTGAACCCGTAAGGGCCGGCGTTTATGTGCATGTCCCTTTTTGCCTGCGCAAGTGCCTTTATTGTGATTTCGTCTCCTATCCCGCTTTGCCCGATGAGATGGACGCCTATTTCACTGCCCTCATCCGTGAGATTGAGATTGTCGCCGCTGAGTTGTCCAATGTTCCGGTGACGAGTGTCTATCTGGGCGGCGGCACTCCCTCCGTGTTGCCCATTGCCACGCTATGCAGCATTGTCGGTCATATCGGATCTGCTTTCCATCTCGAGCCGCATGCGGAGATAAGCGTAGAGATCAACCCTGGGACATTGCAAGAGACCGATCTGGAGGCCATGGTCGCCGCGGGGATCAATCGCTTGAGTATCGGGATGCAGAGTCTGGATGACGGCTTGTTGAAGCGACTGGGGCGCGTGCATACGGCTCAGGAGGCCGTGAAATGCATGCGCGCCGCTCGGGCGGCCGGTTTTGCGAACATAAACATCGATCTCATGTTCGGTCTGCCGGGACAAAGTATGAATCATTTCAGGCAGACCCTTGATTGCGCCATTGAGCTTGCTCCGGATCACATCTCCTGTTACAGCCTGATCGTTGAGCCGACAACACCGTTGGCCAAGCAACTCGAGGAAGAAAGACTCAGCCTTCCCGATGAAGAAACGGAACTGGCCATGTATGAGTGGGCCATGGCTAGGCTGCATGATGCGGGATATAACCACTATGAGATCTCCAGTTGGGCGCGGCCAGGGTATCGATGTCGGCATAACGAACTTTACTGGCGTAACGGATGGTACAGAGGCTTGGGACCCGCCGCTCATTCGCACTGGGACGGTCAACGCTGGGCCAATGAGCCCACCGTCGAGGCTTACTGCCAGGCGATTGACAGAGGAGTCCTTCCCGTGGCGGAACGATTTCCCCTGTCCGCGGACGACGAGATGGATGAGACCATGTTCATGGGCCTGCGTCTGTTGGAGGGTGTGAGCGAAGAGACATTTCGGGCTCGCTTCGGACGCGGACTCAAGGCGACGTACGGCCGGGAGATCGAGCGTTTGGTGCGGCTGGGCCTTGTTGAGTATGACCATGGCGTCAGATTGACACGTAAAGGACTGTTCATCGCCAACCAGGTATTTGCCGCTTTCTTGCGTTCTCCTTGACAAAGCGGGGGAGGCGATGCTATGTTGAAGTTAGTGATTAGCACTCCCCTCGCCAGAGTGCTAACGAAGTTCTTGAGCACGTGACATGACCGACCTTCGCAGGCCTTGCCTGTCTGCGAGGGTCGGTTATGTGCGACGACGGTAGCAAGCTCGATCGAACTCGACGCTCAAGTAACGGGCAAGTGTCTTGGGCAGCCTGGGAAGCTTCTTCAACTCCCGGCTCCGCGGTAGGGGGTCAAACGGCACGGATCAAGCAACGGACTGTGTCACCGGTCGAGACCGCTTGATGGCATTGGCGCCGTAACCACCGTAAGGTAGGGCCATATACAGGTGCGTGAGCAGGGATCTTCCCGGCGTCCAACGCCCGCGATTGAACAAGGGTATCACCGTCGCTCATCGGGCAATGATTGACGCCCGGCGATTCGGCGGAGTCGCACCATCTGTGGTGCTTCAAGGAGGATGGCAGTCCTTATCACGACATACTTTTCCGGTGGTGAAGCAGGGTGGATAGGAGGAAAGAGGCTATCCTGCGGGCTATCACCGACGACTACATCGAAACAGCTGAACCGGTAGGATCGCGGACCATCGCCCGCAAGTATGGTCTGGGCTTAAGTCCCGCTACAATTCGCAACGAGATGGCTGATTTGGAGGAGTTGGGTTACCTGCACCAGCCGCACACTTCAGCCGGGCGCATCCCTTCTGACAAAGGATACCGCTTCTATGTGGACGTACTCATACCTGATCCTAAAATCTCTGAAGAAGAAGAACAATTTGTCCGAGACAAAATGAGTGTCCCGCAGGTCAAGGCGGACGAGGTTCTCCGACGGGCCTTACGCGTGTTGGGGCTCATGACTCATTATGCCGCGGTGGCCATTACTCCCAGTCTGATGGACAGTGTCGTCCGTGCGGTGCGTTTTGTGCCCATTGATGACCGTCATGTCTTGGTCGTCGTGGTCACGGATCCTGGGCTTGTGCAAAACCGCATCGTGGAAGTAGATCGCGTGGCATCGGAGGCGCTGACCGTAGCCGGTCAACGTATCAGTGCCAGGCTGAGGGGCAGAGCTTTGCGCGATGTGAACATTGACATCTGCATGGAGCTCGCCGAAGAGGTGCCCGACCCGAATCTCTATCCGGTTCTGATGGAAATGCTGATGGAGGGACTTGCCGACACCTCCGAAAAAGTGTTGGTGGACGGGACCATCAACCTTATGGATCATCCTGAATTCCGGCAGATCGCTCGGGCCAAGGCTTTGCTTGCGGCTTTGGAGGAGCGGGAGCGCCTTCATGAGGTTATCAGCATGAGTGCGCAAATCGGTGTCGTCATAGGCGAAGAGAACGTCTATGAAGGGGTCCGTGATTGCAGCGTCGTCAGCGCAACCTACGGCGGCGGAGGGTGGACGGTAGGGGCAGTGGGTGTTATCGGACCCACGCGCATGGAGTACGCTCGGGCGATAGCCGTGGTTCAGCTTGTAGCTGACATGCTTTCGGAAATGCTCAGCGGCACGATGTCTGCTTAGCCGTTATATTATCTCAGCCGGTTTTCTATAACGAGGATAAGGAGCGTGCATGAGCATATCCATGCACGCTCATGCCAATGAAGCATGTTGGCGTCATGGTTAGGGAGGTTGTTGTGACTTGGTGGATTCAGACGTGCCCCAGCCGGAAGCGGGCAAGGAGGCGCTTTGTGACCAGGCTGAGGCTGTAGAGGCAGCTGAAGATAAGGCGGTCGGAGAAAAAGAAGCTGAGGAAAAATCGGCTGAAGAAGAAGCCGAGCAAAAGACTGCCGAAGCTGAGGAAGCCGATCGTGCTCAAGAACCCGAAGTGACCGATAAGCAGCGGGAGATCGAAGAATGGATCGCTCGTTACACGCGGTTGCGTGCGGATTTCGACAACTATCGTCGCCGCAGTAGGCAACAGCTCGAGGAGTACTCCCAACGGGGGGCCGAGCGTTTGATCATTAAGCTGTTGCCTGTCTTGGATGATTTGGATCGGGCTTTGGAGGCAGCGGCCAATTCCGGATCGACTGAAGGCCTGGCTCAAGGAGTAAGCATGGTCAGGCAGGCATTGCTGGACGCGCTCCACTCCGAAGGGCTGTCGCAAGTGGAGAGTGTGGGATCGGTATTCGATCCCCATTGTCATGAGGCGGTGGCACGCGAGGAGTGTGCTGAGGGCGAACTATACGTCGTTGAGGAATATCAAAAAGGTTACAGTCTTGCCGGTCGCCTACTGCGTCCTGCCAAGGTGAAGGTGGGGCCTGCGCCGGAGAATCCGACAAACTAGCAGTTGTGCATGTTGTCGGCCCATATCTTAATGCCGACGGATGCTATGAGAGTGGAGGAAGGAATATATGAGCAAGGTGGTCGGTATTGATCTGGGTACCACCAATTCGGTTATCGCGGTCATGGAAGGCGGGGAGCCGACGGTCATCCCCAATGCTGAGGGTAGCCGAACGACACCGTCGGTGGTAGCCTTCAGCAAAAAGGAAGGCGATAAACCGGCGGAGCGCCTTGTAGGTGCGGTGGCCAAGCGACAGGCAGTCAGCAACCCTGAGCGCACGATCCTGTCGATCAAAAGGCATATGGGTACCGATTACAAGGTCCGTATAGACGGTCGCAACTACTCACCGCCGGAAATCGCGGCCATGATTTTGCAGAAACTTAAGGCCGATGCGGAAGAATACCTGGGAGAGAAGATCACGAAGGCCGTGATCACCGTTCCCGCCTACTTCACGGATGCTCAACGCCAGGCCACGAAGGACGCGGGCACCATCGCCGGCCTTGAAGTCCTGCGGATTATCAACGAGCCTACTGCCGCCGCGCTCGCCTATGGTTCAGAGCGCGACGAAGACCATACGGTGCTGGTGTTTGACCTTGGCGGAGGAACGTTTGACGTTTCCATCCTTGAACTCGGTGACGGAGTGTACGAAGTAAAAGCGACCAGCGGGAACAACCGTTTGGGTGGCGATGACTTCGATCAGCGGATTATAGACTATCTGGTGAGTGAGTTTAAAAAGACCACCGGCATCGATCTGACCAAAGACCGCATGGCTATGCAGCGGGTGAAGGAAGCGGCCGAGAAGGCCAAGATCGAGCTGTCCGGAATAACACAGACTACGATCAACCTGCCGTTCATCGCCATGAAGCAGGACGGACCGGTTCATATGGACATCACCTTGACACGAGCCAAGTTCGAGGATCTGACGAGAGACCTGGTTGAGGCGACCATGGGACCGACTAAGCGAGCTTTGGCTGACGCCGGTTTGGAACCGCATGAAATCGATCGTGTGATTTTAGTGGGCGGTTCCACTCGCATTCCTGCCGTCCAAGAAGCCATTCGTAAACTCATCGGTAAAGAGCCTCACAAGGGTGTCAATCCTGACGAAGTTGTGGCTGTGGGAGCAGCCATTCAAGCCGCGATACTGGCCGGTGAAGTCAAGGACATCGTCCTTTTGGACGTGACTCCGTTGTCGTTGGGCATTGAGACCCTGGGCGGGGTCTTTACGAAATTGATTGAGCGCAACACGACGATACCGACCCAGGCAAAACAGATCTTTACCACGGCGGCGGATAACCAGACTGCCGTCGATATTCACGTGTTGCAAGGTGAACGCCCGATGGCGGCCGATAATGTCACCTTGGGACGGTTCCAGCTGACGGGTATTCTGCCCGCTCCCAGGGGCGTGCCGCAGATCGAGGTCACTTTTGACATAGACGTCAACGGCATAGTTAAGGTCTCCGCCAAGGATCTCGGCACCGGAAAGGCCCAGGAGATCACACTTACGGCACGCACGGGTCTCAGCGACGAGGATATCAACCGCTTGGTTAAAGAGGCGGAGGCTCACGCCGAAGAAGATCAACGGCGCAAGGAACTGATTGACGCCCGCAACGAGGCGGACGGCCTGATCTACTCAGTCGATCGTACTCTCAAGGAATTGGGAGACAAAGTCACCGATCAAGAACGTGCGGAAATCGTTGAGGCCCAAGAGGCTTTGAAAGCGGTCATGGGTGGCGAGGATATCCAGGCCATTAAAGAGAAACAAGAAGCCTTAAGCGCAGCGCTGTATAAGGTAACCTCTCGAGTATACCAGGCGACCCAGACGTCTCAGTCGAACGAAGCCAGTGACGGTCAGACGGGCGGAAAGACCGTGGATGCCGATTTTACGGTCGATGATCATAACGAGAAGTGAGCCGTAAGCGTACGGTGACGGTGGAGTGCGACACATGGGCGCCGTGCCCATGTGTCGCCGCGTACAGTGTGGAATAGCTGCCAGGGGGCGAGAAAAGGCGTGGCGAAGAGGGACTACTACGAGGTCTTGGGGGTTGGTAAGGACGCCTCGGAGGCTGAGATAAAAAAAGCATATCGCCGTTTGGCTCGTAAATACCATCCTGATGTAGCCAAAGACGATCCACAAGCGGAAGAGAAGTTCAAAGAAGCCACGGAAGCATACAAGGTTTTGTCGGATCCGGAGGCACGTGCGAAATACGATCAATTCGGCCACGCCGCTTTTGATGGGCAAGGCATGGGAGCGGGCGGCTTTGACCCCTTTGGGGGCTTTGGCTTTGAGGATCTCGGTGACATCTTCGATGCGTTTTTCGGCGGGGCGACCAGGAGTGAACGACGGCGCGGTCCGGTGCGAGGAACTGATCTGCGCTATGACGTGACCTTGGAGTTCACTGAAGCGGCATTCGGAACCACCATCGAAATAACCGTACCTCGCAATGAAACATGCCCGCACTGCCACGGCAATAAGGCCGAACCGGGAACACCTATCGTGACTTGCGAGGTCTGCGGAGGCAGTGGTTCGGTGCGTCAAGAACGGCATACGCCTCTTGGGCGCATGATCAACGTGGTCACGTGCAGCCGTTGTCAGGGAGAAGGCAAGACTTTCAAGCAGGCATGTTCCGAGTGTCACGGGCGTGGGGTTGTCCATCGGCGCCGTCAGATCAAGGTCAACATCCCCGCGGGAGTCGAAGACGGCATGCGAGTGCGGGTTCCCGGGGAAGGTGAGGCCGGGAGCAGAGGCGGCCCGCCTGGCGATCTCTATGTGTATGTCAGAATCAAGCCGCACAGCTTTTTCCGCCGTGAGGGCAACGATGTTGTCTGTGAGATCCCGATCAGCTTTGCTCAGGCGGCGCTCGGCGACGAGATCGACGTGCCCACCTTGGACGGAAAGGCCAAACTCAAGATTCCTGAGGGCACGCAGACGGGCACTGTCTTCCGTTTGCGGGGCTTAGGCATTCCGGGGATCCACGGGCGCGGACGGGGCGATCAACTGGTGGCCGTGAAGGTGGTCACCCCGACGCGTCTGACGGCGCGACAGCGTGAATTACTTCGGGAGTTCGCCGGTCTTTCGGGAGAGGACGGCAGCGCGAACGGGCAACAGCAACAAGACAAGAACCTGTTTCGCCGCATGCGCGAAGCCTTCGGCAGTCAGGGACGCTCCGAATAGGCGAGGAGGACGGATGCTGTGTATGATCAGGATTGGCTTGAAGTCGGCGTGATCACCAGCTCGGAGGCCGTGGAAGCTGTCAGTGAGATGCTGATGGATTTGGGAGCCAATGGCGTGGTCATCGATGACCCGCAAGTCGTGGCTCGACGCCTTGCTGAGTTAGGTACGCAACTCATCGATGAGCCAGGCGCGCGTCCGATGCCAGGCAGTGAGGCATTGTCGACAGTAGCAGATACTGTCACGGTGAAGGCTTACTTGCCCACCGAGGTCTCTGATGAGGACTTGGCCAGTTTGGCCGAAAGAGTAAAGAACTTGGTCGAGATAGGCCTTGATCCCGGCGCGGCGAAGGTTTCAGCGCGCAGAGTGCGTGATGAGGATTGGGCTCACTCATGGAAGAGGTTTTATACCGTCCAGCACATCGGTGAGCGATTGGTGATCGTACCCTCGTGGATAGCATACGAAGCTCAACCCGGGGAAGTGATAATCCATCTGGATCCTGGCATGGCATTCGGTACCGGCATACATCCCACCACCCGATTGTGTCTGGAGGTCCTGGAACGGATAGTCACGCCCGGAGCTCATGTGTTGGATGTAGGGACGGGCTCCGGCATTTTGGCTATCGCCGCGGCGAAACTCGGAGCCCGGGTTCATGCCATCGACATCGACCCACGAGCGGTATCGGTGGCCCGGGACAACATAGAGGCCAACGGCGTTACTGCCCATGTTACGCTCGCTGCAGGAAGCATTGAGGACATACAAGAAGCGTCTTTTGATATCATTGTAGCCAACATTATTGCCGACACCATCATCGACATCTTGCCTCGGGTGACCGAACGCTTGCGTCCGCAAGGGGTCTTTATCGCTTCGGGGATTATCGAAGGGCGTCTGGAGGATGTACGCCTGGCTTGGATTGCCAACGGTTTGGTGGTTACCGAAACGAGGCAGGAGGATGAATGGTGTTGCGTGATTGGCGGGTTTAGCCGATGAGTCTGCCTCGTTTTTTTGTGACACCGGATCAGCTTGAGACAGATACCCAAGGGACTGTGACGCGAGCCCGCATCACCGAAGATGAGGCACTGCATGCCGCACGTGTGCTCCGTTTGGTTGTCGACGATCGGGTAGTGATTTGCGACGGATCCGGTTTGGAGTATTTGGGCGTTCTCAGACAGGTGTCGGTTGCTGAATGTTTGGCTGAGATCATCGCCGAACGCTACGGTCCTGCTGAACCGCGTGTTCAGCTGCATCTTTTTGCGGGCCTGTCCAAGGGCGACCGGATGGATTACCTGATACAAAAATGCACCGAGCTTGGGGTCACGGCCATCCATCCTGTTTTTACCGAGCGCACCGTAGTGCGCTTGGAGGGTAGTAAGGCCGCCGCTCGCACTCAGCGTTGGCAAAGAATAGCCCGTGAGGCCGCCAAACAGTGCGGACGGGCGCGCTATCCGTCAGTGTCTATGGTAGAACCTCTGGAGGAGGCAGTGAGTCGCCATCCGTGCCGGCCGTTGATCGTGGCCTGGGAGGAAGCTACGGAGCCGTTGCGATCGTGGCTTGACCGACCTCATCCGGTCTCCGAGATAGGATGGGGTGCGGTGATCGGGCCTGAGGGTGGCTTGTCATCTGAAGAGGTGGAGTGCTTGATAGAGCGAGGGGCCGTTGTAGGCGGCTTGGGACCCCGCATCTTGCGCACGGAGACTGCCGGAGTGGTGCTGGTAACGCTGATAGCCCATGCCCTTGGTGAACTTGATAGAGTGGCCAAAGACGGTGACGGAGGTTGGTCATGCGTATAGGGATCCTATCCGACACCCATATCCCGACTCGCGCCCGTGAACTTCCGACTGAGGTTATTTCCGGTATGACGGGAGTGGATCTGATCATTCACGCCGGTGACATAGTCGAGCAGAGTGTCTTATCGACCCTGGCCGCCATTGCTCCGGTCCATGCGGTGCATGGCAATATGGATCCTCCGCCGCTGCGAAGGGCCCTGCCGCGGACGCGAGTGGTGGAAGTACAGGGATACCGCATCGGTGTCATTCACGGCGATGGCCGTTACGGCAGTGTGCTTACCCGTGCCTTAAGTGCTTTTGAGGATGTGAACTGCATTGTCTTCGGACACTCGCACCGGCCTGTCTGCACCCGCTACGGCGATCTTTTGTTGTTGAATCCCGGATCGCCGACTGACAGACGTTTGAGTCCTAAGCATTCGTACGCTATCTTAACCGTATCGGCGGCAGGGTTGGAGGGCGAGATTGTCTATTTCGACTGAGCGGTTCAAGCTATATGCCATCGCTGATTTACATTTGCCGGGCGGCCAAGATAAGCCCATGGACGTGTTCGGTGTGCAGTGGCGGGATCATGTGAATCATCTGCGACAGGCTTGGGTTGATCTGGTGCGCGACGAAGACTGGGTCTTGGTGCCGGGTGATATCTCCTGGGCCATGCGCCTGGAGGAAGCGTTGCCTGACTTGGACTTCCTGGGTCGCCTTCCCGGCCGGATCATTCTGCTGCGGGGTAATCACGACTATTGGTGGCAGGCCATCGGCAAGGTGCGCCGTGCATTGCCGGCTAATATTCACGCCATACAAAACGATTGTATACTGCTGCCCGACAATACGGCGATCTGTGGGACGCGCGGATGGGATCTTCCCACTAAGGAGGGCGTGACCGCTCAGGACATCCGTATCTATGAACGTGAGCTTCAGCGCCTACGGATGTCGCTTGAGAAAGCTCGTCAATCGGGGGCCCGCCGCCTGGTGGCCATGATGCACTTTCCTCCGGCTGAGACAGGGGGTATGCCAACGGGGTTCACATGTCTTATGGAGGAATACGGTGTGTCCATCTGCGTCTATGGTCATCTTCACGGCGATTATGGCAGACGGGCCCTCCGAGGACGCCATCGCGGTGTTTACTACCGGTTGGTCTCCGCCGATGCCCTGGGTTTTCGTCCATGGTTGGTCAGTGATGTCGATTACGAGGAGACACGCTCTCCGGTGACCAGATAAATCACACGCTCAGCGATATTGGTGGCGTGATCCGCAATTCTCTCCAAGTGCTGGGCCACGAAGAGCAGATTGAGAGCTTGCTCTGCATTTGCCGTGTTGGTCCCTTGGATGATCAGGCCCAGCAGTTCGTCATGGAGTTCCGAATACAGTCTGTCGATCAGATCGTCTTCGCTGCGCACTTTCTGCGCTAATTCCGTGTTACGGCTGACAAAGGCGTCGAGGCTTTCGTGAACCATTTGGCGGGCGAGAGTCGACATACGGGGGATGTCCACCAGAGGCTTAATCAGCGGGTTGGCGCCTATCCTTAAGGCGATAAGAGCGATAGCGGTGGCGTGATCGGCCATGCGTTCCAAATCCGTAATAACTTTGAGGGCGGTGGTCACCGTTCGCAGGTCGCTGGCCAAAGGGTGATGCAGGGCCAAGATGCGGATGCAATCGCTTTCTATACTTCTTTCCAGGTTATCGATGGCTTTATCACCTTCGATGACCGACTTGGCCAGTTCCAGATCTTGCTCTGACAAGGCGCGATCAGCATCGCGTATAGCTTCTTCCACCAGAGTGCCCATGCGCAAGATGTCGTCGTGGATGATCTCTAACTGATGGCAGCAACGTCCCTCGTTCATGGAATTGTACCTCCAGACGGTTCCTGTGATGATGAACGACCGATTAATGAGAGCAGCTTCTTGTAGTTGCCGGTGAGGAAGCTTTCGGTACGCGGATCTTCAGGACGTTCGAAAAGGCTTTCCGTGGATCCCATCTCGATTATCTTACCACAGCAGAGAAAGGCCATGTTCTTGCTTATCCGCCCGGCCTGATCAGGTTCTCTGGTCGCCCATATCAACGTCATGGTTCCGGCTGCCATGGCTGCCATCACCGTATCTTCGAAACGGGCACGCCCGATGCTGTCGAGTCCCCGGGTAGGGTCATCCAGCAGTAACAGACCCGGAGAGGTGGCCAGGGTGCGAGCCAGTGCCATCAGACGAAGTATGACCGGATCAGTGGCGTCATACGGTCGTCGCAGGCGGCCGCGCATCTCTTGCCACAGGCCCACCAGACGCAGGACCCGTTCAGTCTCTTCGCCGATCTCTTCGCTTGAGTGACCTCGCAGCGCCAAACCGATCTCCTCAAGAGGTGTGCGAGCCAAAGGCGTGGGAATAAGCAATCCTACCCGTCGTCGCAGCGAACGCGTGGAAATGCGGGTTACATCGATTCCTTCCACAAGAATCTGCCCTTCAACCCGAGCACCCGGCACTTCATCCAAAAGACGGTTGATCGCCCACATTAGAGCTGATTTCCCCGAATTGACCGGACCAACGATCGCCAGAGTATCACCGGCGGCCACTTCAAAGGAGACGTTGTCCAACTGTTGCTCCTTGTCGACTCGCGCAGTGAGATTTTTGACCGTTACGGACAGCGGACTCGGTGGTTCAGGTAGCATCATGGCGCAAATCCTCCAACGTAGTGGATAGGTCGCCTTCACGAACACGTGGGCGAAGCTCGAAAGAGCGCAAGATCAGAGTGCCCAGTTGAGCTACTCCGGCCAGCAGGGTCCAAACCAAAGCCGGAGCCGCTGATAGTCTCTGACGCGAAAAGTACAATGCATTTAAGAACGCCGCACTCGCCAACCAAGCAGCGGTTGAAGAGAGAATCTGTGCAGGCAAAAACAGGCGACGATGAGGCTCTTGGGTGGGCAGGCCCAAAGCCCCCGTCGCGGCGGCAGTTGTAGCCTGGCCTAATCTTAGCATACGTCTGGCGGCACCAGCATGCGCCCATCTGGCGGCTGCTAGCTGAAGTAGGGCATAAGCGGTGAGTCCCACTACCGCGATCGACAGCCGGATGGGGCGTTTGACTCTTGAACTGATGACCACCGGATACGTCCAGATGATAGGCGACAAAGCGGCCAGACAAACGGCGATGTGCGAGCCGGCTTTGGACTTGGTCACCCTGCGGATCCGGCTGGCTACGAGCGTGATAAGACCTGCACCGGCGACGATGATCAGTGCATCCGTAAACGCTTTGGCCATGGTTCCCGGCGGTGAGGGTGCGGAAACCAACTCGGCCTGGGTTCCGCCGGTGATCCACGTGCGCAAAACGGCTAGACCGACAAGTTCGGACATGGCGCCGACAGCGACGAGTGTCAGGGTGAAGTGCAGCGCAAAGGACACCGAAAACTCCGATCGAGGTATAACGCGCAGGCGCGGCGGAAGTTCAGGAAGCGGGCCGAACAAGGGGGGATAGATAGGCCGTCCCGTATGGCCTACAAAGGTGGCCAGTGACTTCTGAAGGCAAAACATAGAGATGCCTGACAGAGCAATCGCCCAAAAAACACCTTCGCGTCCGTTGATGACCGCAAACAAGGCGCCGAAGTCCGCGAAAAGCCGTGACGCATAAAGACCGATGGCGGCCCGGAGTTCAACAGAGGCCTTGGAGACGGTAGCCAGTCCGATTTGCCAGATCGACAATCCCAAGGCGCGGCCGGCAGCCATCTCTTCACCGCGAGGCTCGAGAGCCTGTAAGAGGAGAAGGACGCCCAGCGGCAGATGTGACAGAATAATGATTCCGCTACACAGGGGAAACGAGATCCGCTCCCTGAAAGTCAGAATGAGAGCCAAATAGCCGGCCCCTGACAGGGCAGTGGCCCACTCTACACCCAAGCGTACCCATCCGGCGACGCGCTGCGGCATAAAAAAGGCTATGGTCGCGCTTATAAGACCAGCAAGCAGTAGACTCCCTACCGCTATACCGGTTACTGCCGGCAAAGAGGCCAATGAGTTCAGCCCGATCCCCCCCAAAAGCTTCACTATCCTCAAGTATAACACCTTTAGCGGGGCACACCCTGTTTACAGGGTGGTTAACAATATGTAAAGACTCCCCTAGCGCGATAGTTCACTGCGGAAAGGCCATGGTGAAGCGGCTTCCGTGACCCAATCTGCTCTCAACATGAATCTGACCGCCATGTTGCTCAACAATATGGCGGACGATTGAAAGTCCGAGCCCGGTCCCGCCCATGGCTCTCGAGCGGGCTTTATCTACTCTGTAGAATCTCTCGAAGATGCGGGGCAAATGCTGGGAGGGAATCCCTTGGCCGGTATCACAGACGCTGATAGCGATTCTTCCGTCTTCCGTCGTTCTTCCTTCGATCCAGACCCGTCCGCCTTTCGAAGTATATTTGATTGCATTGTCCAGAAGGTTGAGCAGCGCTTGCCGTAACAGGGACGCGTCAGCTTTGATGTGGAGACCAGGCGGTACTTGATTGTCGAGCGTGACCCCCTTTTCTTGTGCCATGGGGGCAACAAGCTCAAGGGCTTGTGTCACTTCGGTATGCAGATCCAGATCTTCCAGGGTCAATTCAGTGTCGTCTGATTCGAGGCGTGACAACTCCAGCAGGTCGTCAACCAGATGGGCGAGCCGGTCCGCCTCACCGGAAAGGATATTAAGAAAGCGGGCACACACTTCCGGATCGTGCATCGCTCCGTCAAGCAGGGTTTCGAGGAATCCCTTAATGGATGTTATGGGAGTGCGCAACTCGTGGGAGACATTAGCCACGAATTCAGAACGAATCTTCTCCAATTGCCTCAGTTGTGTAACGTCATGTAGCACAGCGACTGCTCCGGACAGTTTGCCGGAGGCCGTGCGAACGGGAGCCACCTCGGCTTGCAGATGGCGAGGCGGAACGTCAATGGTCTCGAACTCAAAAGTGGTCGGCTGGGCTCCGCCCAGGGCTTCTTGCATAGTACGTGCCAGTTGGCGATGGCGGATCACTTCCAGCACATTGCGACCCACTACTTCTTCGGCCTCAACATGAAAGAGGCGTTCGGCTCCGGGGTTGATAAGTGCTATACGGCCGGAGGCGCCCAAAGCTATGACCGCATCACGCATACTCGTGAAGACAGCGCGCAGACGATCGCGATCGTGCTCCAGTTGTGTCAGACGTTGCTGGACCCGCTCTTGCGTCTCCTGAATCGTGGCGGCCAAATGTAAAAGCTGCGGTCCCGGCAGCACGGACAGACTGGGCAGCTTGCCCTCCGGTAGCTGCGATATAGCCTCCTCGAGCTTTTTCAGCCCTTCTTTTGCTCCGTAAATGCGCCGATTCAGATCCCAGACCAGATATATCGCTGCCGCAGCGGGAAACAATGCCCAGCCCCACCACCCAAGACCTAGGAACAGACCGGTGAGCGCCGCCGCTACGGCTAGAATGAGGATCAGCCCCAGATGTTCAGGCATCTTGCGGAACCTGCTCTCTGAATCGATATCCTACACCGTGAACGGTTTCAATGTAGCGCGGATTTTGAGGATCATCGTTGATCTTTTGTCTGAGACGGCGGATATGGACGTCCAAAGTACGGGTTGCACCGGCGAATGCATAGCCCCAAACCTTTTCGAGAAGAAAATCCCTTTCGAGGGCTTTGCCGGTGTTTTCGGCGAGCGTCTTCAACAGATCAAACTCTTTGGGAGTCAGTTCGATGGGCTCCCCAGCGATAGTCACCTGATGTCGCTCACTGTCGATGACCAGATCCCCGGCGACCAGACGACCGTCTTCTTGCACCATTGGCGAGCGGCGCAGCACGGCGCGCACCCGGGCTAGCAACTCCCTGGGACTGAAGGGCTTGACGACGTAATCATCAGCACCCAGATCAAGTCCGCGGATGCGGTCTTGTTCCTCGCCTCTGGCAGTCAACATAATGACCGGCACGGCGCTTTGAGCCCGGATCCGTTTGCAAACCTCATATCCGTCGGGCTCGGGGATCATCAGATCAAGGATAACTAGGTCCGGCTTTTCATTCATGAACATCTCCAAGGCGCTCTTGCCGTCAGCCGCCGTGATGACCTCGTAGCCGTCTCTTTTCAGATTGTAGGAGACTAGCTCGAGGATTGCCGGTTCATCATCGACAACCAGTATGCGCTGTTTCATGGAATTCAGCGGCAGGAGACTCCCGCTGCCGAGCGCGGAAGAGTGCCGCTTTCACCTCCTGTATTACTTAGATTGATCAACTTGCCCTCCGCTGGATCGCAAAACCTTTGTCCAACGTGAGTGCCTTAGCGGATGGGCTATGCGAGATTAAGTCGATCCAAGTGACGGCATGCTCTTGACTTTGTCGATGCTGAACTGCCTTATCTTCGCCCTTAACGGCAGGATACCAAAGATTGGGGGCCGGATCTTGGTGAGGATGCACTATTGTTCCTTAGAAGCTTTCTTCGGCAGGTTATCTAATGGACCCTTCTTCGGAGCCATCTGACGATCACCGGCGAAACTCAGGTGGAGTTCTATGAGATGATATTACAACAGGCCGCCTGCATCGCGAGAACAATGAGCTCTTGCCACCGGGCAGTTCAGTCGCTACACTGTGGACGGAGGGATGACACTGAGCGCTACAGCGGAGTCCAAACGAGCAGCCTTTATGACACTGGGGTGTAAGGTTAACGCGTATGAGACTCAAGCCGTGGCGG
>LFTP01000254.1 GCA_001513395.1 Clostridia bacterium DTU080 | reverse complement strand
GCTGTTGGAAGGGCTGGAGATGCTCATGTTATCTAGCCGAGTTGACTCTTGGCCAAATCAACCAAGGCGGTGAATCCCGCGGCGTCATTGACCGCCATATCCGCAAGCATCTTGCGATTGACCTGCACTCCGGCCCTCTTCAAACCGTTGATGAAACGGCTGTAAGAGATGCCGTTGATACGGCAGGCAGCGTTGATGCGGGTGATCCAAAGCCGACGGAAGTCCCGCTTGCGGACACGCCTGTCTCTGTAGGCATACATCAACGACTGCATGACCTGTTCGTTAGCCGGTCTAAAGAGCTTGCTTTGGTGCCCCCTGTATCCTTTGGCGAGCTTCAGGATTCTCTTGCGACGACGCCGCCTTGCTACGGCGCTTTTTACCCGTGGCATCTTCTTTTTACCCCCTCAGACAGATTGTCGGCGCTTTTCATACGCCCTTAGGCGTACGGCAGCATTTTGGCGACACGCTTCTCATCGTTGGCACTTACCACCCCGGGCTGACGCAGACCGCGCTTGCGCTTCGACGTCTTTGAACCCAGCAGGTGTCGACGAAAAGCTTTATTCCGACGGAATTTACCGCTCACAGTCCTTTTGAACCGCTTTGCTGCTCCTCTGTGCGTCTTCATCTTCGGCATAACGATCCACACCTCCATCAGCTCTGACCCCCGGCTTATCGACATCGGGGCAGAGAAAAAGCGAGCGGCAAGCCGCTCGCTAAAAACAACACGTCTCAGCCTCACCGACGACGGTGTGGCATAGGCGTCTTCGTTCAAACACCTGCTGGCAACCGATCAGGCGCCGCAGGGTGAGAAGCGGCTGGCTTCTACTTGGGCACATCATATCACGCCTGGTAGCGGCGGTCAAACATTACTTGCGTTCGGCAACCTCTTTCTTCACCTGAGCGATGAACTCATCGACCGACAGCGTCCCCTGCTCTCCTCCCGCGCGCCGACGCACAGCCACGGTGCCATTCTGTTCTTCTTTTTCGCCAACCACCAGCATATAGGGGGTCTTCTGCAACTGAGCCTGGCGGATTTTGTAACCGATCTTCTCGTTTCGATCATCAACCTCGGTGCGAATACCCTCGGTCTTCAGTCGCTTGGCTACTTGCAAAGCATAGTCAACGTAGTTTTCACTAATCGGTAAGACACTGGCCTGTACGGGAGACAACCAGACCGGAAAGGCTCCCGCGTAGTGCTCTATCAGTACTCCGATAAAGCGCTCCAGAGTACCCATGATGGCCCGGTGAATCATTACGGGACGTTTGTGCTCACCGTCAGCGTCCACGTAGGTCAGATCGAAACGGATGGGAAACTGGAAGTCCAGCTGTACCGTGGCACACTGCCAGGTTCGTCCTATGGCATCGGTGACGTCGAAGTCGAGTTTCGGTCCGTAAAACGCGCCGTCGCCGGGATTGAGCTCATACTCCCGACCTAGGGTTTCCAGAGCTTCAACCAACGATGCCTCGGCTTTGTCCCACAGAGCCTCATCGCCCATGAAATCGTCCGGCCGGGTCGACAGCTTGATTTTATAGGGCATGTCAAACGTGGTGTAGATCACGTCGACCAGCTCCAGGACGTCCTTGATCTCCTCAGTGATCTGGTCCTCGCGGACAAACAAGTGGGCATCGTCTTGATGGAAGCCACGGACCCGCAAGGCCCCGTGAAGCGTACCGGAGGCCTCAAAGCGAGACAACGGTCCGTACTCCGACAGCTTGATGGGCAGATCCCGATATGATCGGGGCGCGCTCTTATAGAGCAAGCAATGCGCCGGACAGTTCATCGGTTTGCAGGACATGGGTTCTTCCTCATTGTCGATGACAAACATGTCCTCCCTGTAGTGATCCCAATGTCCGGAGCGCTGCCACAAGGTTGAGCGCAGAATCCACGGCGTGGACACCTCTTGATAACCTCTGGCCTCCTGCAACTGTCTGGAGAAATCCTCCAAGAGTCGGTAGAGTATCCATCCCTTGGGATGCCAGAAAATGAATCCGGGCGCCTCTTCTTTGAATGAAAACAGATCGAGCTCGCGCCCCAGTTTGCGATGATCCCGCTTAGCCGACTCTTCCAGTTGATGGAGATAGGCGTCCAACTGCTTTTTTTGAGGCCAGGCGGTTCCGTAGATGCGCTGCAACATGATGCCTTGAGCATCGCCGCGCCAGTAAGCGCCCGCAACGGAGAGCAATTTGAAAGCCTTGATGCGCCCCGTACTCGGCACGTGCGGGCCTCGGCACAGGTCCACGAAATCACCCTGTTTGTACAGCGTGATGGGTTCGTCGTCTTCCAGCTCTTCGATGATCTCGAGCTTAAACGGCTCCCCGGCAAACAGTTCTGCAGCTTCCTCTCTGGAGACCTCTATGCGCTCGATCGGCAAGTCCTCTTTGGCTATCTTTGCCATCTCGGCCTCTATAGCGGCGAAATCATCGCTGGTGATGCTTCTGGTACTCTGCACATCGTAGTAGAAGCGGTTCTCCACCACAGGCCCGATGGCCAGATGGATGCCGGGAAAAAGCCGTTGCAACGCATGAGCCATGAGATGTGCTGCGCTGTGTCGCAGTATCTCCAGCCCCTCGGGCGAGTCCATGGTGACGATGCTCACGTCAGCATCCTTTTCGATGGGACAACTAAGATCAACGAGTTGTCCGTCGATCTTGGCCGCCACTGCTTCCCGAGCCAGCCGGGTACCGATGCTTTTGGCCACATCAAGGGGAGTTGATCCTAGGGGAAACTCTTTTTGCGAACCATCCGGAAGCCGCACTACGACCGACATCTCATCCACCTTCTTTATGATAACTGCATCTCGGGGGACCGAATCACAAGGGCCCTGACAAACAAAAAAAGGCACACTCCTGGGACGAGCATGCCTCGCGGTTCCACCCGGGTTGACGAAAAAACTTCCGTCCGCCTCATGTTGCGGTATGATATCGGACCGCTGCCGGTATCCTTAATCAGCTCGTTGAGCCTTTCGGTCTACAACTCAGAGGTGGTTTCGGGACTACCTTGACTCAGCCGGGCTTTCAGCCGACGACCCAGCCTCTCTGAGAGGGGTAGCTTCCCGACGGATCCTCGTCATCGCCTTGCACTTTGCTTATTATGGAGGCCATTATAGCCTTCGTCGCGTCATCATGTCAACCCCCGACGCCAAAAAACGACAATGACCGCCTGGACGATCCCGATCAAAAAACCTAGAATACCGCCGAGGATCTCAATGTAGCGCAGTTCACGCTTGCTTATGCTGAGCACCATCTTCTCCAGCTCATCGAGATCGAGCTCCATGATCTTATCGTAAACCATCTCGCTGACGTGAAGATTCTCTTTTATGCGTCCTCGCATCCCCTCTGTGGCCGCGGCCACCATCTGATGGGCTTCGCGTCCCGCCGCATCGCGGACAAAACCGGCAATCGCATCTTGCACGGCACCGGGGAGAAAATCAGGCAAAACGGTTCGGACACGCTTGTCCACATGACAGGCGATGCTATCGGCAATGACCTCGCGATACTCTTGGTTGTCAAACATGTCCACCAGACTGTCGATCGGCAGCAAGTCGTTTTCCACGATATCGCCGATGGCTCGAGCCAATTCCTCATGGCGCCGCGGAATGAGCCCGTGAACAGAAAGGCTCGTACCCGGAATGGTCACGGGATGACGCGGTCTAAAGAGCATGCGAATCGCAATGACATTTGTTACGTAGCCGATGAGACCGCCTATGACGGGCAGTATCAACCATTCGGCGCTCAGCAACCGGCGTCGCCCCCTGTATACGTGTTGCCACATCTATTCTCATCGTGTGCGTCTGGCTCCTGCTAGGCCCGATGATAGGTCACCCTCTCTTGAAATATGTCCCTGATCAAATCCACAACAGGCAGATCCGCATCGCAGTATAAATGGAGTTCCAACGGAGCCAGAATGATCAGTATACTCACAAGCAGATCGGCAGAATCGACCGCGTCGACGCTGATATCCGACAGAAAACGAGACATGAGTCCGTGGTCAATCGTGTCTCCTGTCTCGTCAAAAAGAAGAAAACGGCCACTACGATAGACAAAGACATCGATCCGGCTCACGAAGCTGTCCGTTTCCTCAACGAAGCAGCGCAATAACTGTATGATATCACGGCAGGCAGATTCGTCGTTCAGCTCCGCTATAGCCTGCGCGACCAAAGGAGCAGACCGTTGCACGTAACAACCAAGGCGAAAATCAGCAAAGCCCTCAAGGTGGACAAAACCGTGGTTAAGCAAGAAATCCATCACTTCAACCGTGGTTTCATGCCCGGCCATCCACGTCGCCATCCGCAGCAGACGGGCCAGACGCGCCCGGAGTCGGCGACGATCCGGATAATCCCGTCCAATGCTTTCGCGCTTCAATAACCTGGGCACCCACTGTCTTATAAAGCTTGCCTTGATGATATCCGCCAGTGCCGAAGCGATATGGTAAGTGAGTATCTCAAATCCCGAACCCTCCGCCTCCCGACAACGGCACAGGAAGCGGCTTTCCGTTGAGCATTCTTGTTCGGACCAATGCAGTATGAGTCCGTCACGGCGTATCAGAGGATCAAGTTGCTCAAGGCATCGACGCACTTGAGCGCTGTGAGATCTTGTGGCGACTATGATCTCGCCCACGGGGCACACCCCTTTCTTGGCGGACAGTATATGTCTTGCCGCAGGACACTATACTGTGCCAACGTAGCGCCGGGGCAGGAGGCGAGAGCCTCAGTCCTGAATAACCCAAAACAAGTGAGTCTGGAACGGATCGGATGGAGTGAGATGCATGTCCAAATTCTGGTCACGTGTTTTGTGGGCCCTCGTCGCCCTAGTGTGCATTGGAATGATCGTCGTGTGGCTTATCCCCACGCCGCAACGGCCGGGTGACGCCTCCGAAGAAGAAAAGCAAGCCGTGATCGCCCGGATCAACGAAGCGCAAGAAGCTCTCCCCCATGTCAAGTTGGACAAAATCAAGGCCCATGGCAACCGGGTCGTTGAGCTCAATGTGACCTGGACCGGAGAAAACCCCCCGCCCAGAAACGACCGACGCGCCTGGGGAATAGAAGCAGATCGTATCGCCGTGGTTATCGCCAGCGATTACCTTCCTGAAGGCTGGCAGGTCAACGTGGCTCTTTGGTACCGACGCCTACCCAGAGGAGTGGCCGGACGCATCGCCGGCGATGATCCGGAAGGCGGCCCGGCGTGGCTCTTCCATGGCCGAGAAGGACGAGAACTTCTAGAACAGGGGATGGAATGATGTTAACCCGATGGTACGCTGTCGAAGACTTAGAGCGAGTGATCATCCCGCGGGAAGACTATGAGCCTTTCCCCAAGATAACGGACCGACAAGCCTGGGATGGCCTCCCCGAAGCATTGCGGACAGCTCTTGTGGAATCGGCAAGGGAGTATATCGGCTGGTCGTGGCCCGCACTGCCGGCCACTCTTTTTATGGAGTTTCGGCGTTACGGCGATCGTCGACGATATGAAAAGCAGCATTTTGCCCGCCGGCGGGCTCTAGAGGCCATGATCATTGCCGAGTGCATAGAGGATCAGGGACGATTCATCGATGAGACCATAAACGGCATATGGCATATATGCGAGGAGTCTTTTTGGGGTATACCCGCGCACACCTATTCAAGCGAGCCACTTCCCGATACGGCGCGCCCGGTCATCGATCTTTTCGCCGCTGAGACCGGTGCGCTGATGGCCTGGGGACTTTATCTGTTACAGCCCCGGCTCGATGCCGTCAGCCCCGTGATCGGAGAACGCGTTCTCCGTGAGGTGCGTACAAGGATCTTGGACCCGTTTTTACAACGCGATGATTTTTGGTGGATGGGTCTGACAGCTCCCAAACGGCAGCTGAATAACTGGACTCCGTGGTGTGTGTCCAACTGTCTGTCGGCGGTGCTCATATGCGAAGACGATCCCGCCCGTCGTCTGAAAAGCATCGCCAAAGCCTTGCGCATCCTGGACAACTTCCTCATCCCCTACCCCAAAGACGGAGGATGTGACGAGGGACCCTCATATTGGGGCCGAGCAGGCGGTTCTTTGTTTGACTGCCTAGAACTCCTTTATTCGGCCTCCGACGGGCAAATCTGCCTCTACGATGAACCTTTGGTTCAAGATATCGGGCGTTACATGTACCGTTCGTTTATCAGCGGGCGCTACTTTGTCAACTTCGCCGACGGTGATGCCATCGTCAATATCCCGGCTGATCTGGTCTATCGCTACGGTCGCCGCATCAACGATCCGCTCTTGTCCGCCCTGGGCTCCGGCGCGCATCACGCTCGCGGCGAACAAAGGTTTAAGCTGCGAGACTCCCTGCTGCGCCTGCTTCCCGCTGTCTTCAACTTCTCCGAGATAGAAAAGGCCACGGCGCAACCACCCTTTGTCAAAGATGTCTGGCTGCCTGAGATACAGTTCATGGCTGCCCGTGAAAAGTGCTCAGACGAAGGGCTGTATCTGGCTGCCAAAGGGGGTCACAACGCGGAGAGTCACAACCACAATGACGTCGGGCATTTTGTGGTCTACGCCAACGGTCGTCCGGTGATCATCGATATTGGCGTGGAAACCTACACCGCCAAGACTTTCTCATCAAAGCGTTACGAGATCTGGACCATGCAATCTACCTTCCATAATCTGCCGACGATCAACGGGGTGCAACAGCAAGCCGGAAGGGCCTTTCGAGCACAAGACGTGAGCTATTGCAGTAATGAGCTCGGCGCTGAGCTTCGATTGGACATCGCTTCCGCCTATCCCGAAGCCGCTGGCCTCAAGCGCTGGCAGCGCACGCTACGGCTCGAGCGCGGCTCAGATCCAAAAATACAGGTGATCGACGAGTTCAGCCTGTACGCCCCTTCGAGCGATCTCGTTGTGTCGCTCATGGCCGCCCGGGAGCCTCAGATCAAAGACGGCAATACGGTGTTATTGGGCGACATCGTCCTCGTCTTCCAAGGTGAAGGTCTGCGATTGCTTAGAGTGGAGCATATATCCATCGAGGATGCTCGCTTGAGGTCCTCGTGGGGAGACTCCCTGTACAGACTGTTGTTACAACCTGACCGGCCCCTCCAAACGGGCCGATGGACGCTTAGATTCAGTCAGCTCCCCGTTTAGAAGAATGGCGCCGGATACGATACAGAGTCAAACAGGAGCTGTTTTCGCATGGATTACGATCGCTTAGTCAACTTGCGAGCCAATCATCCTGCTTGGCGGCTGCTGGCGGCCGATTCTGCCCCATTTGTCATCAGCTTCCTTCACTGGGTTTATATAGAGCCCAACGAGAGGGCTGTTTCCGAACAAGAGCTGATCTCTAAGCTAGATGACTACCTGTTTCATCTTCGGGAACGACTCGGGGATGAGGCGTATCCTCGCTCAGCGTCCGAGTATCTCAACGAATGGACAAGTGAGTCACGAGGCTGGCTCCGCAGGTACTACCCCATGGATTCCGATGAACCCCACTTCGATCTCACGCCTGCCGCGGAACAGGCCATTCAGTGGGTGTCGAGCCTGGGTCAACGTCAGTTTGTGGGAGCTGAATCCCGACTCAAGCTGATCTTCGACCTATCGCGCGAAATTGTCCAAGGAACCGAGCCAGATCCCGTGGCACGCCTTGAGGCGCTTACGGCCAAGCGGGCGGCGATTGACGCTGAGATTGCCCAGATCTCCGAAGGAAAGCTGTCATTTCTCGAGCCCACCCAACTGCGAGAACGCTTCCTGCAGGTTGTCCAGATGGCGTATGCGCTCCTCGGTGATTTCCGACAGGTGGAGCAGAATTTCCGCGACCTGGACCGGCAAGTGCGAGAGCGCATCGCCACCTGGGACGGCAGTAAGGGAGAGGTCTTAGAAGACGTTTTCACCGAACACGATCTGATCGCCGACACCGATCAGGGCCGCAGCTTCCAGGCCTTCTGGGACTTCCTCATGTCTCCTGAACGGCAAGAGGAGTTGTCGCGGCTGTTGAGCAGAGTCCTTAGCCTGGACGACGTGGCCGCTCTGCGCCCGGATGCCAGTCTGCGCACTATTCACTACGATTGGCTTACCGCCGGCGAGCAGGCGCAAAGGACAGTGGCCAGACTCTCCGAGCAGTTGCGCCGTTTTCTCGATGAACAGGCTTTGCTCGAGAACAAGCGGATCATGACGCTGTTGCGCGAGATCGAGGAGCACGCGTTAGCGGTCCGCGGCCGCGAGCCGACAGACCTGATCATGGAGGTCGACGGTCTGAGCCCGACGATCGAGCTTCTTATGGAGCGACCGCTCTACGAGCCTCCCTTCAAACCCAGTGTGGAGTCCGAGTTAGTCAGCGAGGGGAATGCCGACGTGTCGGTCGAGCTCTTATTCGACCAGATCTACGTGGACAAAGAGCGCTTGCGCAGCATACTGCGTCGGGAGCTGATGAGTCGCCCGCGGATCGCTCTCGATGAGTTGTTGCAGCGTTATCCGATGGAGCAAGGCCTGACTGAGCTGCTAGCTTGGCTCTCTCTGGCCAGCGAGAATAAGAGCGTAACCGATGAGACGCGCTTCATCACCGTTGAGTGGGTCAACGGCGAAAACCAACTGCGCAAGGCACGTCTGCATTCGATCATCTTCCTGCGCGACGACGGATAATCAGCAAGACATTAGGAGGTACGACTGGTAGGGTTCGAAGGGTGCCTCAGCGAATCCCCGTTTTTGTACCGAACGATTGTAGGAGTGTCGTCATCGTGACCGAGCCGCTCAAGGAGGGAGCTGCAAAAGAGCTCTCCCTCGTCCTGATCGCCCTCATGAAGGGAGTCCTTTACAAGGCAGAACACCCTCATCTGTGGGAGAGTCTTCTTCACCTCCATGCTCAGGTCTCTGACTATGTCCGCGTCCTTGGCTTGCATCTCTTCCTGAACGAAGCCGAAGGTTACGCATATCTTCGTCAGATCGAAGCCGCGGAGGAAGACGAGGAGCTTCCGCGTCTTGTAGCGCGCAGACAGCTCGGATATCATGTCAGCTTGCTTATTGCCCTGCTTCGGAAGAAGCTAGCGGAGCATGACGCAACGGGTGGCGATCCCCGACTGATTATCACCCGGGACCAGATTGCCGACATGCTGCGCCTGTTCTTGCCGGAGACCGCAGACGAGGTACGGTTCATGCGGCGGATTGATCGAGACATCAACCAAATCGTGGAGATGGGCTTCATGCGGCGTCTTAAGGGGCAAGAGGATCGCTTTGAGGTCTTACGCATTATTGCCTCTTTTGTCGATGCCCAGTGGCTGTCGGATTTTGAACGTAAGCTTGCTCACTACCGCGAGCTGGTAGTTAGCGGAGATGAGTGATTATATGGAACAAAGCATTCTGGAGTTTGTCGAGTTCACTGAGGCCGGCTTCCGCCTCGAGCGCCTTGAGGTGTACAACTGGGGGACATTTCACGGCAAGATCTGGTCCATAAAGCCAGGCGGTAAGACCAGTCTGCTCACCGGGGACATTGGCTCAGGCAAATCAACGCTTGTCGATGCCATCACCACCCTGCTGGTTCCCGCCCACCGTGTGGCATACAACAAGGCCGCCGGAGCGGAGGCAGGCGAGCGTACGCTGCGCTCCTATGTCCTCGGCTACTACAAAGCGGCGCGCAGTGATGACCGCCTGAGCGCCAAACCAATCGCCCTGCGCGATCACAATTCGTACACGGTGATCCTGGGCTACTTTCGCAATGCCGACTACAACCAGGAGGTCACATTGGCGCAAGTCTTTTGGCAACCCGACGGGCAAGGACAGCCGAATCGGTTTTACGTTGTCGGCGAGAAAGAGCTCTCCATCGCCGAGCACTTCACCGGATTCGGATCGGATCTTTCCGATCTGCGCAAACGACTGCGCAATGAGTCCGGTGTGAAGGTCTTCGACCACTTCCCTCAATACGGCGCGCACTTCCGCCGCCTCCTCGGCATTGAGAGCGAGCAAGCTCTGGAGCTTTTCCATCAGACGATCTCGATGAAGTCCGTAGGAAATCTGACTGACTTCGTCCGCGAGCATATGATCGAATCCTTCCCTGTAGAAGAACGCATCGAAGCGCTCATCAGGCATTTCGAAGATCTGGACAAGGCCTATCGCGCCGTCTTGAAGGCCAAGAAACAGATTGAAATGCTACAGCCCTTGGCGAATGACTTAGAGCGCCACGACGAAGCCACACAAAAGAGTGAAGAACTTAAAGGTTGCCGCGAGGCCCTGAGTCCATGGTTTGCTCTCATGAAAGCGGATCTGCTGAAGGAACGTATGGAAAGGCTCGGCGATGAGATCGAGCGATCCAACCTGCGGATTGAGGGCCTGGAGCGAATCGAGCAGGAACAACGGAATCGGCGTGATGAGCTGCAAAGGGCCATCGCCGAAAGCGGCGGTGAACGCATCGCTCAACTCGAGCAGCGCATCAGCGAGCTGGCATCGGAGCTCAGAAGGCGTGAAGAGCGCTTTAAGGAATACCATGCTCTTGTTCATGACTTGGGTCTTGATCGGATCAGTGATTCCGACGGCTTCGTGACCAATCTGCGCGCTGCCGAGGCTGAGAAAACTAGGCTGGAGGATGAGCGCGCCCAGATCCAAAATGCTCTCATGGAAGCCGCCGTCGCACTGAAGACGGTGCGTGACGACTACGACAGAGTCCAGGTCGAGATCACATCCTTGCGCAGCCGTCCGACCAATATCCCCTCCCACATGCTGCAGCTGCGCAGCGAGCTGTGTGCGTCACTGGATTTGCGAGAAGATGAAGTGCCCTTTATCGGCGAGCTGATTGAGGTGCGTGAAGATGAGAAGGAATGGGAAGGAGCCATCGAGAGATTACTCCACAATTTCGGACTCTCACTTCTGGTGGCTGACCGCCACTACAAGGCAGTTGCCGAGTGGGTCGACCGCACGCATCTCAAGGGACGCTTGATCTACTACCGGACCAGACCAACCCGTGATCCATCCGTTCCCGAGATTCATCCTGATTCGGTCGTACGCAAGCTCTCCATTCGTCACGACACCGAATTCTACACCTGGCTCGAACAGGAACTGGCTCACAGGTTCAACTACCTCTGCTGCCGTGATATGAACCGGTTCCGCAGGGAGCCGCGGGCCTTAACGCGCGCCGGACAGATCAAGGGCAGGGACGGGCGGCACGAAAAAGATGATCGCTACGCAATAGACGATCGGACCCGCTACATTCTCGGCTGGAGCAACGAGCGGAAGATCGAGGCTCTGGAAAAGCAGGCCCGGAGCTTGGAGCGCCGGATGCAGGATATCGCTCGGGAATACGGTGCGGCTCAGGAGGCGGAAAAAGCCTTACGCGGCCGTTTCGAGCTATTGATCCGCTTTGAAGGATTCCGCCACTTCGAGGAAATCGACTGGCGGAGCTCAGCCTTGCAGAAGGAGCAACTCGAACAAGAGCTTCGGGCACTGACGGCCGCATCCGACCGCTTGCGTACTCTGAAGGAACAGCTCGCCACGTTGGAGGACGAAATGCGGCTGACCGCCGACAACCTTTTGAGGATGCGTGACGAGCGTTCGCGGCGGGTTGAACGCTTTGAGACTGCCAAAAAGCAGTTGAAAGAGGCGCAAAGAGAGCTGGTCGGAGCTTCGAAGCGGCTTCGCTCGTATTTTCCCCGGCTTGAAGAGTATCGCCAGGAAGCGATACCGACACGGAGGATCACGGTCGAATCAGCGGACAACGTGCAGCGTGAGATGCGCGAATGGTTGCAGGCGCGCATTGATACAGAGGGCGCCCGCCTCAAGAGGATCGGTGAGCGCATCATCAAGGCCATGGGCGAGTTCAGACGGGAGTGGCCGCTTGAGACACAAGAGATCGATGTGAGCGTAGAGGCGGGATCTGAGTATCGAGCCCTATTGCAGCGACTGCTGGAAGACGATCTGCCGCGGTTTGAGG
>LFTP01000134.1 GCA_001513395.1 Clostridia bacterium DTU080 | reverse complement strand
GTCAAAGGCGGCCTGAGTGGGGAGGATAGGTCGATCGAAGATGTAGCCGCCGGCTTGCTGTAATGGAATGACGATCCCTAACAGATCGCGGAAGTTGGTGCGAAAGGCCCATTGATCAATGACTCCGTCGCCGTTTTTGTCCACGGTCAGGCGGGAGGCGATCTGTAAAACGGAATCCCAGTTCCATTCCCTTTTCAACTCCCTGGGATTCAGCATTCCCGCTTCGGCGAATATCGTGGCGTTATAGGCTACGGCCACGGTACCGATATCCGGCGGGAAGGCGAAGAGCTCGCCCCGGGGTCCTCTCCACAGCTCTACCGCAGGCGGCACCAGATCTTGCAGCCGCACGGTGTTGTCCTTTTCAAACCAGGGTTGCAGATCTTCAAGGACGTCTTGGGTCATGCATTCGCCGGCGATGGACGGATAGAGATCGGTGATCGTGGGAGGAGACCCTGCGGCATACCTCAGCAGGATCTGAGCCGCGTAGTCTTGGGGGCCTGCCGCCGATACGTTTACCGTCACCTTGATACCCGTTGTTCGTTCGAATACCTCGGCTCTGTCCTTCAGGTAGTCTACGTGCTCTTGATGGTGACCTCCATAGGCCAGATGCTCGATTTCCAAAGCCAGTCCTGACACGGGTAGGGAGAGAAACGAGGTGAGGAGCACAACGAAGACTAAGGCGAAACGACCGTCGTGGTTGTGAAGCATTCCCATCCTCCTTAGGTTAGACTCTGTGTCTATCCGATCTGATCGGTGTGTAAAAGCGATCGAATCGTGGTCTTACTATTTGCATAGAGATGTGAAACATAGTTACCTTTCGACGAAATAGTTTAACAGGACAACAGTTTTTCCTTGCGGGAGGTCAGTCGAGACTTCTGAATGGTGAGGTGCGGCCTTAAGCGAGCGGTTCTGTCGTTCCGGAACTCATCGGCATAAAGATGCATCTTGTTGAGGCTGTTCCCGAGGATCGCCGTTTTTGGGACCCGTGATCTCTCAAAGCTGTCGGAGTGTACATGCCCGGGCACCCATCGAAGGGGCTGCGTTGGCTTGGAGGGCTTATCTCAGCGTGATCGAGGGGTTTTCTCAGATCTGGCATCCGGAGGCTTCTGAGCAATCCCGCTGCCGACAGACCTGCAGTGCAGCCTTGTCAACGGCTATGCTTCTCGTGGTGAGGAGATGCGGCGATGGATGGACGAGAGATGAATGGGATATCAACGGCGATGTGATTTCCGCCTTAGGATGCCCGCGTGGCCGGATGCGGTCAGGAACGCACTAAGCCGTCTCTTGATAGGCTCAATACCGCTCTATGGCGGAAGACAGTGCTGAAAACTGTTGTTCTCGGTGCTCTCGGTCGCTCAAGATTGTCGAAGCCTGTGGAACCGTTGCCCACAAAGAGGCTTTTTCCGGTTTTGTGTCATACCCCTGAATTGCCGACGAGCGTTGGTCTGCTTTGCGACAGACTCGTATCCTTGGATCGTGTCTTCTCCTTTGAGGTTGCAACCTTGATGGATCGATAGTATCTCTCAGGCCGTGGGGTTCCGACTGCTTCAATGGTGAGCCCGGTGAAGATCGACTCCCGGTCGTGCCATGCCAAGACTCCATAGCCCCGATGACCAACCTGGCCGGTGATTGGCAATCCTGGGGATGAGCGACGCGTTCTGGCGAGCGGAGCGTGAGACAGCAGGCCGCGGATGAAGACTTGGATTATCGGCTCCAATAAATCGGCGGCGTGGATGACATTGACGGAGAACCGTCCATGTCGTCCCACGCCGCCTTCTTTAGTCAGCCTTAGCGCGACAGAGAAGCTTGCTTTAAGATGGGATTGACTAGCCGAGTGACCTCGCTTAACAGGCTCTCGGGTGCCAGTTGCCCGTTGGCCATTCGGGTCAGCATCGGGTTGATCACTTCCGAGATTTCCCTGAATCTTATGTACGGGTAGGGGCCTGCATTGGCCAGGATCTCCGCGGTGTTGAAAAGATAGGGCCGTTGCCGCACCGTTTCTCTTGCTGCTCTGGAGCTGTACGGCTGTCGATATGGAGATATTAGCTCGTGCATCTCGATGAGCTTCGCCTGAAGATCAGGGTCGAGCAAGGTCTCTATCCAAGCCCAGCCAAGGTCAGGATTGCGGGCCGCCTCCGGAATGACGAACATATTGCTCCAACATACGGAAGAGCGATGTGTGCCGGAAGGCCCGGGAGGGAAGTCTGTCTGCCCGCCCCGGAAAGGTGCATCTCGCAGGTAACCTGCAGCGGGGAGGTTGTTACCCATCATGGCCACTTGCCCAGCAAGAAAGGCCTGAGCTCCACCGGGACCTCGCACCAAGGGCATTTGAACGTTGTGTAGATCGGCCAGGAAAGCCAGTGTCTGGTGGCCGCGGTGATCATCAAAGCCAATACCGTCGAACGTCTGGTTGTAGAACTGCCCTCCGTTGGCATAGAGCCACCCGGCCAATGGAGCTGTGCTCAATCCGACGTTGAAACCACTCACCATGATCCGATCATCCACCCGTCGCGTCAGCTTCTTGGCAGCATTGACCAACTCATCCCAGCTTCGAATACTGTAGGGCTCTGGGCTCAGGCCCGCCTCTTCCAGCAGCTGTCTCTTATACACATCT
>LFTP01000338.1 GCA_001513395.1 Clostridia bacterium DTU080 | reverse complement strand
AGGCCAGTTTGAGTCCTTGCAAAGGGTCTTCTATTCGAGGCCACAGCAGTCCGGGAGTATCGAGAAACTGTGTCTCACGGTCGGCTCGCAGCCATTGCGGACCGCGAGTAACTCCGGGACGGGCTCCCACCCGAGCCGCGGCCCGAAAACAGACCCGGTTAATGAGACTGGATTTCCCACTGTTAGGCACTCCCACTACGAGCGCTCTCACCGGGCGATGCATCCTCTTGATGTTGTTCAACAGGGTCCTGACACCTCGACCGCGCTGAGCATCAATGGGAAATATCGGTCGTGAAGGAGTACGCAAATGCTCAATCCAATTCTTGGTCGCCGCCGAGTCTGAGAGGTCAACCTTGGTCAACGCAATCACGTGTGTCCTATTTCTGATAATCGATGATAAGTCACGGTAGCGTCCGCTTTGGGGAATACGAGCATCGACCACCTCGATGATGACGTTGGCCAGGGACACCAGTCTGCTCAGTTCACGGCGCGTCTTGGCCATGTGCCCGGGAAACCACTGCACGCTATGCGGCACGAAGGAAGCCAGTCGTTCTTTCAGCTCTTTTTCCGACAACGGGTATTTGCTGAAATCCCTCACCTGCTTTCCGTTCTGAGTTCCTCGGGTATTCTGATCACTGAAATACGTGACGGAGGCCAGTAGACAAAAAGGGCGCGCCCGACAATCAACTCGAGCGGTACCGCTCCGACATCACTGAAACGGCTGTCGTCACTGTTGTTGCGATTATCTCCCAGAACGAAGACAGTGTTCTCCGGGACGATGAAAGGACCGAAATCGCCGTACGTGGGCCCGTTGATGTAGGACTCCTCAACGGCCACACCGTTGATATACAACTTGTGCCGTCGCACCTCGATTTGATCACCCGGCAACCCCATGACTCGTTTGATGAATCGTCGGCGAGGGTCGGCGGGATAGCGAAAAACCACGATCTCTCCTCGCTGAGGGGGCCGTATCCGATAGACAATTTTGTCCACAAGCAACCGTTGACCGTTATGGAGTGAGGGTTCCATAGAGGCCCCTTGTACCAAAAACGATTGGGCGATAAACGTAATAATGAACAGGGCCAGTACAACGGCCACACCAAAAGCCTCGATGTACTCGCGTACCTCCGATTTCAGGTCGGACACGATCTATCCCTCCACAGTGATCAGATCGGCTGGGATACTGGCGAGGATGAAGATGAAAAGTCATGTCGGCGTCACCGGCGGTGACTGCCGACATGAACTACTGAGCCATTATCCATCAGCGTCTTTCTTTGACACGCGTGGCTTTGCCAACACGCTTGCGCAGATAGTAAAGACGCGCCCGTCGTACTTTACCGCGGCGAGTGACCTCCACCCGGGCAATCATAGGCGAGTGCACCAGGAATGTGCGTTCAACCCCGATTCCCTGAGAGACTTTACGAACGGTGAAGGTCTCTCTGAGTCCGCTGCCTGAGCGTTTTACGACCGTACCCTCGAAAACCTGGATGCGTTCACGCTCGCCTTCCACCACTTTGACGTGTACACGCACGGTATCGCCCGGACCGAAATCCGCCATATCCGAGCGGAGTTGCTCAGCTTCGATCTGTCGTATGAGGTTCATCATGCATCCCTCCCCCCTACCGAGCCTGTGGACCATTCTCCATCTCTTTGCGCAGCTCGTCAAGCAGTCTTTGATCTTCGTCGCCCAGATGGGCTTTGTTCAGTAGATCCGGCCGACGCTGCAGTGTTCTTCGTAAAGCTTCCTTGCGACGCCATTGGCGTATTCGTTCATGGTGTCCGGACAAAAGCACTTCCGGAACGCACGTCCCGCGGAATGTCTCGGGGCGTGTATACTGCGGATACTTGAGCAACCCATCTGAAAAACAGTCCTGAAGGGCGGAGGCAGGATCCCCCAGCACGCCGGGAATGAATCTGCTAACCGCGTCAATCAAAACCATGGCCGGTAGTTCGCCGCCCGTCAGTACGTAGTCTCCGATCGAATATTCGATCGTGTCGTAGAGCACGTGTAGCCGTTCGTCAATACCCTCGTAGTGCCCGCAGACGATCACCAGGTGATCACTGGCAGCTAGTTCTCGCACCCAGGTGTCATCGAGCACACGGCCTTGCGGTGAAGTGACCAAGATACAAGGCTTCCCATCGTGACTGTCAGCCAGGATGCTGTCCAAACATAGAGCAAGTGGCTCGATCCTCATCACCATTCCCGTACCGCCACCGTAGGGTTTGTCATCGACTGTGCGGTGCTTGTCGCGACTAAACCCTCGAGGGTTCCAGAGCCTGACGTTCAAAAGACCGGCCCTCAACGCTCGGCCAAGCATGGATTCTCTCAAGGGGCCGTCGAACATGGCGGGAAAGAGGGTGATGATATCGATCTTCACGATGTCTGCGCCCCCTAGTCGAGAAGCCCCGGCAAGGGATCAATGATTATCTTGCCCTGGTTGAGAGCTATCTCTTTGACTACCTCGCGCACGGCCGGGATGAGAGTGTCAGGCAGTCCGCTTCGCCGGACGACGAAGACATCATTTGCTGGCCCGAACAAAACCTCAGATACCTCACCCACGGATTCCCCTTGGACCGTGACGACCTCCAAGCCGACGAGATCAGGCACATAGTAATGTCCCTCGGGTAAGGGAGGAGCCTCATCGCGGCGGATCATCCACAAAGCTCCGCGTAAGGCCTCCGCTTCATCGCGTGATGACACATCCTTTAGTTTGAGAAGCCAGATCTGTCTGTGAGGCCGCACCTGTTCGACTTCGAAAAGCCGCTCCTTGTTGTCGGGCCAAAACAGGCGACATCGCTTGATGCCCGCCAATTGGTCAAGGTCTGTTTCAGGGCGTACTCGTACCCATCCCTTTACACCGTGCGGGGCGGTGATCTCGCCGACCACCATCAACTGCTCAGACAACCCAGGCCTCCTTCGGATAGTGTGCCTAATCGAGGATCTCTACGTGGATGAGCTTCCCCTTGGGGCCGCTCACGTTCCTCAACACGGTACGTATGGCTCGCGCGATACGACCGTGACGCCCGATCACCTTTCCTATGTCGGACGGATCCACTTTGAGTTCGAAAATCAGTGATTTGTCACCTTCGATCGTGCGCACTTGGACGGCCTCAGGATGATCAACAAGGGCCTTGGCAATGTACTCTACTATCTGTTGTTGCAAGGGTTACTCCCCCTGATCAGTTGAATCCGCGTTCTCAGCCTTCAGCATGTCAAAAACGCCACTTTTCTCCAGAAGACGTCGTGCGGTGTCTGACGGCTGAGCTCCGCGTTTCAGCCATCTGATGGCCTTTTCGCTATCTATCTTAATCTGGGCCGGATTGGCGATGGGATCGTAACTCCCCAAAGCCTCAATATAGGCACCGTCACGGGCTGTTCGTGAGTCAGCCACCACCAAGCGGTAGTAAGGACGTTTCTTGGCACCCATTCTCCTCAAGCGAATGCGTACGGCCAAGCGCGTCACCTCCTTCATCATCCTTTATATAGATGCCTGACGCCGTTCACCCGGAGCGGCTTTCAGGCACTGAGCTACCCAAAAAACGGCATTCGCCGTCTTCTTCCGCCCTTTTGTTGAGCCCCCAGTTTTTTCAACATGGCTCGGGTATCCTCGAATTGCCGCAAGAGGCGGTTGACATCCTGTACCCGGGTACCACTGCCGGCGGCGATACGCTTGCGTCGGCTGCCATCAATGATACTGGGATTTCGCCTTTCCTCAACCGTCATCGACTGGATAATCGCCTCGACGCGCTTCATTTGTTTATCGTCGAAGCTGATACCTTTGAGAGCCTTCTGGTTGGAGAACCCGGGAATCATGCCCAGCAGCTGATCAAGGGGCCCCATTTGTTTGAGCTGTTGCATTTGGGACAGGAAATCTTCCAGCGTGAATTGGGCATTCAACATGCGTTCAGCGAGTTTTTCAGCTTCTTCTTCATCCATAGTGGCTTGCGCCTTTTCGATCAGCGTGAGCACATCACCCATACCCAGGATACGGGATGCCATACGTTCGGGGTGAAATGGCTCAATGGCATCGAGTTTTTCACCAAGCGTAACATATTTGATCGGGCAACCGGTCACTGCCCAAATGGATAGTGCCGCGCCTCCTCTGGCATCGCCGTCAAGCTTGGTGAGTACTATACCGCCGACATTTAGGCGCTTATGAAAAGCCTCTGCCACGTTTACCGCTTCCTGCCCGGTCATGGCATCAACGGCTAAAAGAACATCGCTGATTTCAATGCTGTTTCGAATGCTCTCGAGCTCGTCCATAAGTTCCTCGTCGATGTGGAGACGACCGGCAGTGTCGATGATCAGCACATCATAGCCGTTCTTGCGAGCATGTTCCACCGCAGCTCGGCTGATATCTACAGGACTGGCTTTGTCTCCCATAGAAAAAACCGGAACGTCAATCTGTTCACCGAGAACCTGAAGCTGGCGAATAGCGGCGGGTCTGTAGATATCTGCTGCGGCCAACAAGGGGCGCTTTCCTTGCTTTTTCAACAAAGCCGCCAGTTTTGCGCACGTGGTTGTCTTACCGGATCCCTGGAGCCCGACCATCATCACCGTTGCCGGAATCTTTGAGGACAACACGAGCTTGGCTTGGCTGCCTCCAAGAAGGGCGATAAGCTCTTCGTTGACGATTTTAATGACCTGTTGTGCAGGTGACAGGCTCTTAAGGACCTCCTGACCGATGGCTCTTTCGCGCAACTTCGTCGTGAAATCTCTAACCACTTTGAAGTTGACATCCGCTTCCAAGAGCGCCAAGCGCACTTCTCGCAGAGCGCTGTCGACGTCTTTGTCGGTCAGCTTACCACGGCTTCGCAACTGCTTAAATGTGGCTTGTAGCCGTTCGGTGAGATTGGAGAACACAGAAAGCCCTCCTTGAAGCACTCGAGACGGTGCCATGCCGCCGAATCAGCCCGGCGATGATTATGCGCTCCGGCACTCGATCGGCGGAAACGTCTTTTGTCAAATCTCTTGGTTTGTGTGGCCACAGACAGGACCTATGGCCCGCACATGGCGTCCCAACTACGGTAACGGTTACTTCCGGATCGTCTCATGTGCGCGATAGACTCGAGCCGTCACATGATCGGCCCTTGCAGAGCGTCGATGGACGAGAAGGTCGCTCAGGTCAAGCGCTCCGCATGCACGATCCGCTCTGCAGACGATCTCGTTGCCGATCGCGGCTTTACTCACGGTGAGTGTCTGCCCCCCGAACCGACGATCCTTGCAGACCGGGGACGATCCAAAAAAGCGAATGAGTCAATCGTTCAACCGGCTGATTTCCGCAAGGCCCTCAGAGAGGGTATCCAAAGCCAGTGAAGCCTTTTCACAGACCGCTGAGTCAAGGCCGTTGATGAGCGAACGCAAACGATTCACGGCAGTGCCCATTTGCTCGACGATCTGCCGAGTCCGCTCACGGCGCCTCACCAGCTGCAGCCGTTCCTCAAACTGGAGCAGCGCCTTTTCCGAGCGTTTGAGTATATCGTATACGCCTTGACGGGAGATCCCGTATGTTTCAGCGATCTCACCGAGTGAGAGATCTTCGTGGTAGTATAACGCAAACACCAAACGCTGTTTTTCGGTGAGCAGATCACTATAGGCGTCGAAGAGCAGAGCCATACGAAGAGTTTTTTCCACTCCTTCTTCGACACCTCCCTGTCAAGCGATAATCCTTTACAGGCGTTAGTATAGCTCAGAGGTCGCGCCGGGTCAAGCCGAGCTTTAGATTTCGCGCCCTTCGAATAGAGCGTCTACAAAGGCCTGCGGATCGAAGTCGCGCAGATCGTCCATACCTTCGCCGATTCCGATCAGCTTCACGGGAAGACCGACCTCTGAAGCGATGGCCAGAATAACCCCGCCTTTGGCCGTCCCGTCAAGTTTGGTGAGAATAACGCCGCTTACCGGTATGGCTTCGGAGAAGAGTCGGGCTTGAGAGATTCCGTTTTGACCCGTGGTGGCATCCAAGACAAGGAGCACTTCGTGAGGTTCGCGTCCCAGCTCGCGGGTTATCACGCGGTTTATTTTTGCCAGTTCTTGCATCAGAGGCGTTTTCGTCTGCAAGCGACCGGCGGTGTCGATCAGAAGAACATCCGTTCCTCTGGCCTTGGCCGCTTGGATGGAATCAAAGGCTACGGCCGCAGGATCGCTGCCCACCTGTTGTTTGATCAAATCCACACCTATTCGTTGTGCCCATACTTCCAATTGGTCGATGGCGGCGGCGCGAAAGGTGTCGCCGGCACACAGCATCACGTGTCGACCTTCGTTTTTGAAACGGTTGGCCAACTTGGCAATGCTGGTAGTCTTGCCGGTACCGTTCACTCCGACCATGAGATAAACCAACGGCTTAGTCCTATCGGTCTGTACCAGGGGTGCAGAGCCTTCCTCCAAGATCCGTCGCATCTCTTCTTTGAGCATATCGTACACCGCGTTAGGATCTTTAACCCTTTCCCGACGTATTCTGGAGCGCACGGCTTCGATGAGCCTGAGGGTGGTAGGCATCCCGACGTCAGCCTGGATCAAGATCTCCTCGAGTTCCTCATAAAGGGACTCATCTATAACGGTCCGTCGTGATATCACGTGGGTGATTTTTTCCACAAATGCTTCTCGTGTTTTCGTCAAGCTGCTGGCTAGGCGAGCCAGGAATCCTCCGGTGCGCAACATGCTTCCCCCTTACTTGCTTCGTCGTGCGCTCGATTCATCATATAGCCTTCTCTTGTTCAAGCGAGGCTAAGCGCAAGGTGATCAGATTGGATATGGCTGATCGATCCATGGTCACGCCATACAGTGTATCCGCTACCTCCATAGTCGCTTGGCGATGAGTGATGACCACGAACTGCGTCTTTGCCGAGAACTCTACCAGCAAGGACGCGAAACGGCCTAAGTTCTGCTCATCGAGGGCCGCATCGACCTCGTCAAGAACGCAAAACGGGCTGGGTCTGATGGCCAAAATGGCAAATATGAGAGCGATGGCTGTAAGGGCGCGTTCGCCTCCCGACAGGGCCAACAAGTGTTGCATCGTCTTGCCCGGCGGTTGAGCCATCAGCTCCAAGCCGGATTCGAGGGGATCTGCCTCGTTGGTCCAGATCAAATCAGCCGTTCCGCCGCCGAACAGACGCTGGAATAGCTTGGTGAATTGCTTGCGAACGGATTCATAGGTCTCAAGAAGTCGCTTGACCGACGTAGCATCTATCTCAGCAATCGTCGTCTCCAAGTGTTGACGAGCCGTTTGCAGGTCCTGACGCTGATTAAGCAAGAATTGGTAGCGCTCGTTAACCTTAGCGTACTCTTCGGGAGCAGTGGGATTGACACTGCCCATCTCCCTCAATTGGGCGCGTATCTGGTCAAGCTTGCGCCGGGACTCAGTCACTCCCCCGGCGGGTATCTCACAGGCCTCCAAAACGTCGCTCGCTGCATCCAGATCGTCCAGTTTTTCATTGATGTTGGCTATCGCCGCCTGAACACGGGCCAAGGCCACGGCCCGAATCTGAATCTGATCCTGTGTTTCATCACGCCTGTCGCGTAGTTCCTTTTCAGCGGCGGCCAAAGCGGTCGACTCCGTCTGAAGGGTTTGGCTATGCTCCCGAAGCTCATGAAGCTGTTTTTGACACTCACCGGATTCGACACGGGCGGCTGTCAGCTGTTGGCGATGCTCCTCCAGTGTGACTGCGAGTCGAGCGAGCGATTGCTTCGCCTCGCGTATCCGCTCTTCTTCGTCTTCTATACGGCGAAGCATGTCAGACAGGGCCTGCTCGGATTCACTCAATTTGACGACTACCGCTTCCTTTTCGTGAGAGATCTTCGCCGCTGTGAGCCTGACTTGAGCGAGCTCGGCTTGTATTTCGTCGCGACGACGAACAGCCAGATCCAGCTGTTCGGATATGTCGGCCATGTCAGTTTGCAAGGACTGTATTTCGGCGGTGACTGACTTCAACTGCTCGTGCAATTGAGCCAGACGATCGGAGCGTTTCCGGGCCACCCTGTCAATTTCTTGCTCTTGAAGTGTCAACTGACGGTCCAGATCACGGAGGCGTTGCCATTCTTTCTCTAAGGAAGTTGCATCAGCCATAGCTGCGGTTCGCTCAATCTCGGCCTTGTGCCTTTGAGCGTTCAGGATCTCGAGGCGGCGCTCATGAACGTCTATGCGGTGCTGAGCATCGATACGCGCCTTCTCGAGTGATGCCGTTTCCTGTTTTAGGGCGACGATTTTCTCACCCAGTTCATCTAGCTCTCGGCGACGCGACAGAAGCCCGGAAGCGTGCCGACTCGATGATCCTCCCGTTATCGCTCCGCCAGGCGTGACGAGGTCTCCCTCCAAGCTCACCACACGTTGAAAGCCGCGCACTTTCTTGCTCAAGGCGAGTGCGCTTTGCAGAGTTCGGGTCAAGATCGCACGACCCAAAAGAAAATCCAAGGCAGGTCTAACCTGTGGATGACAGGAGACCAAATCGGCGGCAATCCCCACCAAATCAGGATGGGCTAGTGCTTGTCGTTCCGCTACAGAAAAAACTCGGTAACGCAGGGCATCCAAAGGCAAGAAAGTGGCACGGCCTGAGCGCGTGCGTTTCAAAAAGGCGATGGCCTTTTCTGCGTCACCTTCGGAGAGTGTCACTATGCTTTGCATTGAGTTGCCCAGTGCGATCTCTATGGCCAACTCGAGATCGGAGGGCACACGGATGAGTTCAGCCACTGAGCCTAAGATACCCTCGGAAATCTCGCGCTTAGAGGCCAAGACGCTGCGCACGCCCTGGAAGTAGCCTTCATAGGAATCAGCCATGCTTTCCAGGACCCTGAAACGGGATTCTGCGTCGCCGAGCAGGCGAAGCTGTTCCACGTATCGGGCATCAAGCTTCGCTTTCTCTGCCGTAGCTTCACGCAAAGCGCTCTCGGTGGTTTGAACAGATCGTTGCAGTTCCGCTAGAGCGGAGTCTATCTTGGCTAATCTGGACTTGAGCCGCTCACGCTCTGCAGTGACCTCAGAGATACGTTGCTGACAATCTGCACGCTCACGATGCAGTTGAAGCCGTCGGTCTGAATCTTTCTCCGAGTCCTGTTCGCTGCGCAGCTCACCTTCACACAAGGCTGCCAGTCGTTCCTTTTCCCCAAGACGTTGGCGCATCTGTTCGAGATACTGGGTCAGGGACCGCACCTTGTTCTCGCTTTGTGCATGGGCCTGTTCAATAACCGAGAGCTTGGAGATAGTCTTTTCTTCATCTGATCGCAGCGACTCCAATGCCTTGGTCGTCTCGGCAATTGCTT
>LFTP01000059.1 GCA_001513395.1 Clostridia bacterium DTU080 | reverse complement strand
GTCGTAGAGCGGGCGGAAGTTCGAGGGCTCGCTCTCGAGCACTTCCAGTACGACCTGGGCCAGTTCGCGCCCGCCTTCTCCGCCTTTGGTGACAACCTCGGAGATCGCTGCCCGTACTCCTTTTTGCTCACAGTACTCTCTGACCGTTTCCAATTCAGCGTCGGTGTCGGTGGGGAAGCGGTTGATCGCCACGACGACAGGTAGACCGAATTTGCGGATGCTTTCTATGTGGTGTCCCAAGTTGGCCAGTCCGGCCTTCAAAGCGGGCAGATCCTCTTCGGCCACGCGATCGCGCTCCACTCCGCCGTGCATGTTCAGCGCTCTTACAGAAGCCACCAATACGGCCACATCCGGCGTCAATCCCGAGTAACCGTGGACGATGTTGAAGAACTTCTCGGCGCCCAAGTCCGCGGCGAACCCGCCTTCGGTGATCACATAATCCGCCAGTTTGAGGGCCATGCGCGTGGCCAATATCGAGTTGTTGCCGTGTGCGATATTGGCGAACGGTCCTCCGTGAATCAAAGCTGGTTGTCCTTCGAGAGTCTGCACCAAATTGGGTTTGAGAGCATCCTTGAGCAAGACGGCCATGGAACCCGCGACACCCAAATCACCGGCATAGACGGGTTTGTTGTCCCTGGTGAAGGCCACAAGCATGCGCTCCAGGCGTTTTTTGAGATCGGCCGGGTCGGAGGCGAGGCAGAGGATGGCCATCACTTCGGAGGCCACGGTGATGTCGAAACCGGTCTCACGCGGAACTCCGCTAAGGGGACCTCCCAAGCCGACGATGATATTGCGCAGCTGCCGGTCGTTCATATCCATCACACGCCGCCACAGAACACGGCACGGATGAATGTTTAGACTGTTTCCCTGATAGATGTGATTGTCAATGGCCGCGGCGAGTAGATTGTGCGCCGCTCCTACGGCGTGGATGTCGCCCGTAAAATGCAGGTTGATATCCTCCATGGGCAGCACCTGGGCATAGCCGCCGCCTGTAGCTCCGCCCTTGATACCAAAGACAGGACCCAAAGAAGGTTCTCTCAGGGCCACCATGACGCGCTTGCCCAACTTGGCCATTCCCTGAGTAAGCCCGATCGCGGTTGTAGTCTTTCCTTCTCCGGCCGGGGTGGCGGTAATGGCGGTGGTATAGATCAGTTTGCCGTTTGGAGCGTCCTGCAGGCGGTCCAAGACTGATAAAGAGAGCTTTGCTTTATATCTGCCGTAGAGCTCCAGTTCGTCTTCGTGCAACTGAAGCTCTTTTGCTATGTCCGTGATGGGACGCAACTTCGTAGATTGGGCGATCTGGACATCGGACAGCATGTTCGAATAACACCCCCGTATGTATTGAGCCGCTTCTATTCTTATTGCCCATAAAATCAGCTACTCCTGTCGCGGTCAAGTCCCAAACGCGTCATACGACATTTCGCCGGACTTGAACTCCGTATAAGGCTGCTGCGCCGAAAGATCGTCTCTCGCTGTTCTCCCTGATTGTTTATGCAACGGATAGGGTTTTACCCGCAACAAATGTTGTACGCACCATTGCGAAGAGGCCTTTGAGGGGTATTGGACCAAGTTGTTGCTTGCGCCTATCGCTCGTAGCTCAACCGCCCGCCTCATCTGCTGTCTTGAGTCTCGGGCTGCCGCGCTGTCACCTGGGTAGTCCTGCGACGTGAGCGTCATTGCTGAAGACGATTGGCGGACCAAGAAAGAATAGTGGCACCCTTGCCGTGCATTTAGGCACTTCGTTCGGGCGGACGATCAGGATCGTTGTTCATCGTGCCTTATGTTGAGAAAGAGGAGGATTGTGGTCACCGGGATCATGGCCGTGGCTGCCGCCACTACTCCGGAGTCGTTGACCAACAAAGCTACAATGGCCGTGATCAGGGCCCCTTTTGTGGCAGCCAAGACCATTGGAAGGCGCTCCAGTGGCTTGCGCACCCAGGTGGCCGGTCTGTGGAGCAGCCATAGGGTGATGGCCAGTGAAACGACCAATACTCTGGTCCAGATGGTGTAACGAAATAGGCGTATGTTCATGGCGATCTTGCGGCCGGCGACGGTGATCAACGGCTGCCAGCCTTCGGTCGCCACTCTACGGGCCAAAAGAGCAAGATGCGAGGGTCCTTGGGGCCAAAACAAAAGATCGGCGGCGATGACCAGTATTGCCGAGGCGAAAACACTCAGCACGATGATCACCAGGTGTCGCCAAGAGACAGGAATTTCCAGGATGAGAAGGATCGTCAGCGAAAAACCAAAAAGGGCGGCGATGGCACCGCCGTTGTTGGCTCCCCACCAAGGGGCACCCACGACGAGAGCGACTGCGGCAAAAAACAAGATTGTCATGAGGCGTACGTGCCGTCGTCCGAACATCTGCAGTAGTATGCCGACAAACATTACACTTGAGGTGAGCAACACTCCTACGTATTCGTTTCCGATGCCGTAGTATCGTGCTCCGCTTATACAGTCGTAGCCTAGGATGGAGCGCTGAATCAAGTTAGTGCGACAGATCTGATCCAGACAAAGGGCAGCGACGGTGGCACCCAGGATGAGCAAGAAGCTGCGCAACGAACGGCGGCCAAGATGCCAAGCGATCAAAGCCAAAACAACAGCGATTATGACGGAGTAAAAAAGCGCGGCGGCTACAGACGAAGGTGCCAATAGAGGTAAAATGAGCAAAGCCAGGGGAAAGGCGGTAATGCTCAACAAAGCTATATGCCATACGGTCGCGCGCCACTGCCGGTTCACGATGATGAAAGCCGAAAACAAAAAGACGGCGATACAAAAGATGACATAGCTTTGCAACACGGGCTTTCGTTGATCATAGGTATTGATGATGAACCGATAATCGGCAATGAGTCTGCTCAGGGCTTGAGGATGGGCTTTTGAAAACCACGGCTCGGGATCGGAACCTTCGACGAGCGAGAGCACGACCTGCGCCACCTCGATATTGGCGGCGATACCAGGTCGGCGGGTGTGCCGGGAGGTGATCAATCCTGCCGGTTGGTCAGGGATCAACAGCAGTATAGGTGCCAGCCAATAACCGCGTCCCAACCGATCGGCGCGCGGGGTCGGAGTAACGATCAGCACTGCGGTTCTTGTTTGCTGCCAGAGGGTATTGATAAAACTCCCCATCAGCGCTACCGCCTGGGCACGGTGACTCATCCATTGCCGTTCGCTCATGCGTTCCCGATAAGCATCAAGACGGGCCAGATCGCCGAGCTCAATGACGACAAGATCCGCATGCGAATAATCCGAGACCGCAGCGGATAAGGCTTCGTAATCGGTGCGTCTGCCGAAAGGCCAATCTGGATCGGTGTAGACGAGATCTTGCCCCACTCTCCCCAGCGGGATGCGCCCCTGTTCATCCATGACTATGAGTGCGGCGGGGCGTCTTTTGAGGTCCAGTGTGTCGGAGTTGCCGACCAAAGCCACGGAGTATCCCATCTCGCGCAGGCGGCGCCCCAGCCAGCCCACTCCGCCATCGGATGCGGAGTAGGTGTTGGCGCGCTGCAGTTGGGGCAGGCTGAGCACCATCAGGCCTTGGGGTGCGGGGGGCTGTTGTGTTAGGGCGGTAAAGGCGGCCTCGGCCTTAAGTCCCTGCAGCTCTTCGCCGGCCTCGAGAGCCAGCATAGCCGTGGTGGGAGCGTCAGCCCGAAAAGCGGCCCCTATACTCAGGTGTGTGGCCGCGGCATGGACGCGACTTGCGGTGCGGGTGTTGATGAGACCCAGGCTCCCCTGGCCCACGAGATGCTGCCAAACAGGATCTGCGGAGATGTCCGTCAGATCAAGCCCATCGGTGACCACCAGAAAAAGACGCGGCGCAGCAAGAGCTAAGACACAACAGAATTCCACCAGGCATACCGAGATAGTCAGGACGACAACGAGCCACCGCCTTCTCACGGTTAGACTACCACCACATTCGATGTTTTGACACTGCTTCTTCCAGTCTCCCCATCATTGCGGGTACAATATATGGAGCTCTTGTCACCAAACACAGAGAGGGTGATCCCTGCTGATGCCCATTCGTTTTGAGCTTGGCGATATCATCCGATTGCGCAAAGCGCATCCGTGCGGGTCAGATGAATGGGAGATCCTGCGCACGGGGATGGACATACGTCTGAAATGTCAAGGCTGCGGTCGGGTGGTGTTGCTGCCGCGTCCCAAAGTCGAACGAGGGCTAAAAGAGTTTGTTCGCCGTTACACACCGCCCGACACAGCCGACGACGGTCAGTCATAATAGGGTGAATCGTACTCGTCAAGGGCCAGAAGTTCGAGGCGGGCCTCTATTTCGTCGATGGGCAGGCTGAGCTCTCGGGCGATTTCTTCGATGGTATTTCTGGCCCGAAACATCTCAATCAGGCGGTTGTGCCGTTCTGCCGTCCACAGGGGTGCCTGAGGTAATCGATGATCGGCCATGTTTATTACCTCCCAGAGCTGTTTGTCCATAGCTTGCCCCCTAACCCAGGATCTCATCGAAGTCTTTTGTGGTCAGTTCGTCGCGCAGATTCCTGGCCAACTCGACGAAGGCTTTGGCCCCGGCGGTCATGTGTTTATCGGCCCGGAAGACGAGCCAGGAAGCTGAAATCGGCAAGACCAGCTCGGGTACGGGAAGTTCTACCATTTTTCCGGTCCGTATCTCCGAGTAGACGGCCGATCGCGGCAGAAAGGAAGTACCCAAACCTTCTTCGATTAGGCGCTTGGTGATGTCGACCTGCGTGACTACCATGGTAAAAAGACGCGGCAGGATTTGATCGATCGCCAGTAGTAGATCATCCCAGTAGCCCGGATGATTGTGTGTGATCAGTGGGAAGCGACGCACCGCTTCTTGCCAGTTACGGTAGGGAGCGGCGTTTTCGTTGTAGGTGCAGGGCGGGGCCACGAAGATCACCGGGTCCGGATGCAGGATCTCCCCGGTAAGGCGCGGATCGTCCGGTTCGATGCGGGAAAAGCCGATCTCCGCCTCGCCGTTGGCCACGACGGCGGGGATCTCCTCAGAGACCAAGACGGAAATAACCGTCTGGACGGTCGGCATACGTTCCCGATACGTGCGCAAAATCCACGGGAGTACGGAGCGAGCTACCATAGGCGAAGCGGCTACGCTCAGGCGCTCTTCGCGCCCGGCCAGCCAGGAGAAGAACTCCTGTAGAGTTGTATCGGCGTGTTCCAAGAGCCGGCTGGCGTATGCCGTAAACTGCTCACCGGCCGGCGTAAGACGCACCGAGCGACCGGAACGCTCAAACAACTCGCAGCCTAATTCCCTTTCGAGTTGCTTTATGTGGTTACTTACTGTAGGCTGGGACAGATACAAGGCTTCGGCCGTCTGACTGAAATTGAGGTGGCGTGCGGCCACTTGAAAGGTACGCAGCAGTCTGAGATCCAAGGACGCGGCCTCCTTTGATGAACGCCCCGGGCTTTAGCCCGTTCCATAAGGCGACCTATTAGATATTCTTATCGATTCAACAACATGAAGCAACTTCCCTTTTGGGTTAAGCCGTGCTAGGATATGACTATCCGCTTCGGGGGTCAAGCAGCGGGTCTCTGTCTGTTTTTCCGGGTTGTACGAACGAGACACGCCTGAGCACTTGATCTTCTCTGGACCTGTCGTTCTGTAGCGGGTCATGTGCGGTGAGGGTGTTGAGCTTTTTGAGCACTGCGTTTCGAGCAAATAACCAGCCATTCCGGCATGCTTCTTAGGCTCCGGGATCTGCGGAGATCTACTAGGGAACGGATCAGAACAAAGAGCCAAAACCGCTTGATGGAATCGGCGGGGAGACCCCTGCCATCGCAAGGCGCTTGGGCAGGCGTGTTTAAGTGCACCCTGCTATCCGGAGCACAACCTATCAGAAAGAATGTTGGCCGCCGATCATCCGGCAACAAGGATTTATGCCGGAGCGTTCGGCGGGGTCGCACCATCCGTGGTGCTTCATGGGAAACAGCGGATTTACGGAGGGGAACACCTATGCAGAAGAAGGATTGGATGCTTAGCCTTTCACCACGGCCTTACACTCTGGTCAATCGGACTGAACCGGATCTGATGCGCGAGCAATTTCCGTATACCGCTCCGCCTCGCATCACATTTGACGGAGTGCAGGTCCCCCTCAATCCGGCTGCCAACCTGGTAATCACTGACACGACTTTTCGTGACGGTCAACAGGCGCGCACACCGTATACGGTGGAACAGATTCTGGATCTTTTCGACTTCCTGCATCGTCTGAGCGGTCCTAAGGGTCTTATTAGGCAGTCGGAGTTCTTCGTCTACAGCAAGAAGGACCGTGAGGCCATCCGACGGTGCCAGGAGCGCGGCTATAAGTACCCTGAGATCACTGCCTGGATTCGGGCGACACGGAAGGACTTCCAGCTGGTCAAAGAGATGGAGATCCCCGAAACCGGGATTTTGACATCTTGTTCTGACTATCACATCTACAGCAAGCTGGGCTTAGATCGTCAGCGGGCTATGATGCAGTATGTCGACGTTGTGGCGGCGGCTTTGGAAGCGGGTATCCGACCTCGGTGCCACTTTGAGGACCTCACGCGGGCGGACATATACGGCTTTGTCGTTCCCTTTGCTCAGACTCTGATGTCCATGAGCGAGGAGAGCGGTATCCCGATCAAGATTCGTATGTGCGATACCATGGGATATGGAGTCACCTATCCGGGAGCCACATTGCCTCGCAGTGTACCCCGTTTGGTGCACGCTTTGATCCATGAAGCCGGAGTACCGGGAGAGTGGCTCGAGTGGCACGGACACAATGATTTCCACAAGGGCCTGATCAACGCCACCACCGCCTGGCTCTACGGATGTTCGGCGGTCAACGGAACG
>LFTP01000147.1 GCA_001513395.1 Clostridia bacterium DTU080 | reverse complement strand
GTTTAATGCTCAGCACGGATTTGTGATCGGGGCCTGGGTGGGCGACAGCAGCCTGATCGCCGCGGTGGCCGATCTATGCGGAAACATTCTTTTGAAAAAGACTCTGACCCGCCGCTCTTCGTCGAGGGAATGCGAAGTCGGAAACGTCAAAGGCGACGAACCGCCGCCTTTGGAAGAGGAGCTGATCCGCCTTCTGTATCGGACCTTGCAAGAAGCGGACGTGCCGCCTGAGAAGGTCCTGGGCATCGGTGTAGCGGTCTGCGGGATAACGCGCATCGAAAAAGGCACCGTGGTGCGGGGACGCTATCTGCCGGGATGGGAAGATTTTCCCATCCAACAAGTGCTGGAAGCCGAGTTCAACGTCCCCGTGGTGGCCGACGGAGACACATTCATGGCCGTTTTGGGCGAGGCCTGGAAAGGCGCGGGTCAGGGCTTGAGTCACCTGGTGCGGGTCACTCTGGGTGAAGGGATCGGCTGCGGTATCCTGATCGATGCCAAACCATACCGGGGTGCCACCGGGGCGGCCGGAGAGATCGGTGATTTAATCGTTCACGACCGACTCGGACAGCGATCCGTCTTGGATAAAGGCGGCTATCTGGAAGAAGCGGCCGGTTTTTCCTCTTTGGTCGCCGGGGCTCAGCAAGTTGTAAGAGAAGGCCGTGAGACATTGATGTGCGAGCTTTGCCAAGGCGATCCCGATCATATCACACCCGAAACAGTACTGCAGGCCGCATTGAAAAATGATCAGATCGCTCTGGAGATTCTGCGGCGGGCCTCGGCGTCGTTGGGGCGAGCCATTGCCAATATCATCAGTGTGCTCAATCCGGAGCTGGTCATTTTGGGCGGGGAGTTTGCCGAGGCCGGTCCTTTGGTTTTGCGGATGGTGGAAGACGAGGTGCGTACCTTGTTGGCCACGCCGCCGCCGATGAAGCTTTCGAGGCTCGGCCGTGACGCGGAGATCTACGGAGCCATCTCTTTGGCCCTCGAACGGGTCACTCCGGTAGTGGCCGTTAGTGTATCGCAGGCAACTTCTGTTGTGTAAAAGAAGGGAAGTTGATGAAGACAGGGAAGAAAATAGCATGGATCGTGATTACGTTATAAGGAGGAGTCTTCATGGCAGCTAGCTGGGATGCGTTAATGAAAGATTTCGAGCGCGGAGCGGATTTCAAGTACGGCCTGGCTAAGTTCATCTCGTTCCAGGATCCCGAGGCCTGCGCCAGGGTACGCGCCATCCCCAAATCCAAGATTACGGAACATCCGAATCCGGATTTTAAAATTGAGGTCATTGAGGAGAAGCACGAGTTTTATCTGGCCTTTGCTCTGGATATCGTCTCCCGGATCAAAGAGGCTCGCGACGAAGGTCGCCAGTTCGTCGGCATCTTCCCCGTAGGTCCGGTGCCTCAGTTCGCCATGGCGGCGGCGATGATCAACCAGATGCGTCTGTCCTTGGATCACTGCCACTTCTTTGCCATGGATGAGTATGCGGACAAAGACGGTAACACCGCTCCGGCGGCTTGGCCCGGCTCGTTCCAGCAGGCTATGGCCAGAAACTTCTTCTTGCGCGTTGATCCCGAACTGCGGCCGCCGATCGAGCAGGTGCACTTCCCGACCACCGACAAACTCGCCAGCTACGGCAAGATGATCGAGGATCTGGGC
>LFTP01000077.1 GCA_001513395.1 Clostridia bacterium DTU080 | reverse complement strand
CCGTTACACTGGCGGCGCAGCAGAAGGTGGTCCTTGAGTACTACACTTGGGGCAGCGATATCCAGACCATAGAAAACGAACAGTACCTGTTTTCTTATTTCACGAAACGCTATCCGCACATTGAGATCAAAGTCAGTGCCACTGGTAGCATAGCTTCACATAACGAGAAAATCACCGTTCAGCATGCGGCGGGTATCGCACCGGATCTTTATACCATCAGCGGCAGTGCCGGTCATACTTCGATGTTCTTTGACACAGGCATGGTTCTCGATCTGACCGAGCTGGCCAGGCGAGACAGAATCGATTTTGACCGTTTCATACCCGGGGCCTGGGCCTATACATGGCGTAACGGCAAGCTGTGGGCCTTTCCTCGGGCCACTAAAGGCACGGCATATGCCACCGGGGTCCTTGTGTACAACAGGAAGCTATTTGACGAGGCCGGATTGCGTTACCCGTGGCAAGGTTGGACCTTTGATGATTTGGTCAACACGGCGAAAAAACTGACCAGATCGGTCAGCGGTGGCCCCGAGCCGGACGTGTGGGGAGCGGCATTTGAGGCGACGGGCTGGTATCGTCATGTCTGGAGCAACGGAGGGGAGTTACTTAACGAGAGCGAAACCGAGATTCTGCTCAACACTCCGGAGGCCATCGAGGCTTTAGAGTGGTACTCAAAATGGCCCAATGAATTCGGCATCGTGGGTGGATCGTTTGAAAGAGGGACGGCAGGCATGGCCTACAAGTCGACCGGGGGCTTCTTACGCGTCGCTCCTGCCGGGTTGGATTGGACGTTTGCCGAGACTCCTCGCGGTCCTCGGTCCGAACGCTCCTACACCATGGGAGGCTGTAATGTAGTGGCCATCTCCAGCCAGACCAAACACCCGGAGGAAGCATGGGAAGTCCTCAAGTTCTTGGTTTCCGAAGAGAACCAGGAAAGAGAGGTTTTTGAGCTCGGAGCGGGAACCGCGCTGTTGCGCTCAGTGGCTTTTGATCGGCGGCATGTGTATCGCGAGGGGCCGCCGTACGATCTGACACCTATTCTGTTACAAGCCACCAAATCAGAACCTCAGGCCCCGGGTTGGGCCGAGGCCAAAGCGGCCATCAATGCGGCGTTAACCCCGGTTTGGCGAGGAGAAAAAAGTGTCCGTGTAGCCATTGAAGAAGTGTTGCCCACGGCTACGGCCATGTTGCGATCAGCGAAGTGATTAGGCCGGCGTGCCATATGTGAAGAAAAAACCGTTTTGACCGTGTCTTTTGAGTCCGAGATTATCCTTTCTGTCTGCGGGGACTCAACTTGACTGATGCCCCCACCCGATCCAGCGCCTTCTGCCGCAACGGGGTGGGGGTTGTCATTGCGTAAGAAGAGCTCAGACTCAGGCATGGCCGGGATCCCATACGGTGTTGCGGGTTATGGTCGACGGTTCAGCGAGCAAGGTCTGAAGACTATGTACGCGTTGGCCACTGCTTCGAGTCTTGCGTGGAGCTTTCGGCGCTCCCGTTCCGAACAAATGGCAGGCGCGCCACTGAGTCATCCTCATGCACCGCTGGATATTCATCATCAAAGAGCATCGGTTTCCAGGCTTCACGCTAGTTCCATCCGATGTAGGAGGCAAGCATGCCAAGAAAGATGTGGCTGCGCACACGTTCTTAAGTCCGGTGGTGGATAGTGCGGATCTTCAGATCAATGGACTTGAGGGTACGAAAGGTTCTCTCAGCGCCTTTCATAGCTCAAAACGGCCTCTTCTGAGGTCATCTTCTTTGCGGGCACACTGGCGCGGATAGCGTATATGCCATCAAGGGCGATCTCTCGCCCGCTCGCAACATGCTTCCGGCAGCAGCTGCGTCAATCGCGTTGACCCCCTAGTACATTGGAGTTGTCAGTTGGACCTTGACAAGTGAACAAGGGTCTT
>LFTP01000304.1 GCA_001513395.1 Clostridia bacterium DTU080 | reverse complement strand
CAGATGTGTATAAGAGACAGGAGGATGAAATCCGTGTCATGGATATGGCGGTCGACGGTTTGTCCGCCGGAAAGGTCCGGATCAAGCATCCAGTTCTTCCACGAGGACATGGTCTTGGCTCCGACACGGGTCATGCTCAAAAGCTGAAGCTTGCCGAACTCACCGCTGTCATAGACCGACTTCAGATAGTGATACTCCGGCCAGAAACGAACGCAGTGAGCGATCATCAGCATCTTGCCGCTGCGTTTTTCGGCGGCGATCATCTCATCGCACTGCTCGGGGGTGAGAGCCATCGGCTTCTCTGAGATGACGTGCAGACCTTTGTCCAGGGCTTGGACCGCGTACTTGGCATGTAGGTATGTGGGCAGACAGATGTCCACCATATCGACGTCGGCGTTGCTGATGAGCTCTTCGGCTGAAGCGTAGGGCGTGGCGCCGAAGAATTCGGCTGCCTTGGCACGCCGGTCAGGCTCCACGTCAGCTACGGCGACCACTTTGGCGTCAGGCAGCGCTTGATAGGCGCGACCGTGCACATTTCCGATAGAGCCCCAACCGATTAAGCCTACCTTGATCAAAATGCTCACTCCCTGTAAGCGTCATGATGCGTCAATAGATTCTGCAACAGAGGTCGGAAACCTTGCTGAATGGTGAAATAACCCGCAAAGCGACGTGCGGCGAGCTACCTTGTCTCATTCTGTTCGATTGTAGCCGCGGATAATCGAGACGTGGCGCTGTTTTCGCGGCCCGTCGGCGGAGGCGGACCGAAAAACTGGTAGTATGTGACCTCGATACGTCCATTATATAGCTTTCGCTTGCGATCCGCTCGGCGTCCAAACAGCTGTTCAAACCGAGGATGGTTGGTCAACACGTAAATCGACCAGGTATCGAGTCTTCCGATCGAGTCTCTCATATCGCGATAGGCGGATTCGGCTTGTCTTTGATCACCCAAGCGCTCGCCGTATGGCGGATTGCAGATCACGCACCCGTATTTGAACCGGCTGCGAACCTCGGCTACGGGCAGAGTCTGGAAGAAGACGCATTTGTCGACGCCAGCCAACTGAGCGTGTCGGCGCGCCAGACGCAGCACCTCGCCGTCGATGTCAGAACCGTAAATGCGCAGGTTCGACTGCGGCAAGATGGCGTCCATGGCTTGCTCGCGCGCCTCCAGCCATATTCTTTTTGGGATGAGCGGCCACTGCTCGGCCGAAAAGCTTCGCTTGAGACCCGGAGCGATATTGGCCCCGATCAAAGCCGCCTCGATCGGCAGGGTGCCCGAACCGCAAAAAGGATCCAAAAAAACGCGCTCGGCGTTCCAGTAGCTGAGTTGGATCATGGCTGCGGCCAGCGTCTCCCGCAAAGGGGCGTTCGCGGCCAGTGGCCGATAACCCCGCCTGTGCAGCCCGGCGCCGCTGGTGTCGATGGTCAGGGTGGCTTCATCCTTCAGCAGGGCCACCTCGATGCGGTATAAGGGTCCGTCTTCGTCGAACCAACTGCGTCGGTAGCGAGTGCGCAGGGCCTCCACCACAGCCTTTTTGACGATGGCCTGGCAGTCCGGGACGCTGTACAAAGTCGATTTGACGGACTTGCCGATGACGGGAAAGCAGGCATTCTCCGGCAACCAGTCTGCCCAGGGCAGGGCTTTGGTCCGTTCAAAAAGCTCCTCAAAGGTTGTGGCCGGAAAAGAGCCCATTTTGATCAGGACCCGATCGGCTGAGCGCAACCAGAGATTGGCGCGGGCTATGGCCTCAAGACCCCCTCGGAAGGTTACCTTCCCGTTTTCCGTGAAGCAATCATTAAACCCTAAGGCTTTCAACTCTCTGGCCACAACCGCTTCGACTCCAAAGGCGGCCGTGGCAATCAACTCAACTTGCGACATGGATGTCACCTTCGGTCTTTGCTGCTTCGGTAGGGTTCCCCAAGACGGGCTGATTCCCTTCATAGCTTCAGCGGGCAGGGAGCCTCTCAGATATGTGGAAGATCTTGCTATGGATCTATATCGCTGGTATATGGGGGGATACCCATGAAAAAGGCCCTGATCGTCTACGGAGGTTGGAAGGGTCACGAGCCGGATCTTGTGGCCGAGACCTTTCGTCAGATATTGGTGGAGCTAGATTTTTCCGTTGAGCTGTCGGAGACACTCGATGCTTTCTTGGATGCGAAGAAGCTGATGGGGTTGGATCTCATCGTGCCTGTGTGGACCATGGGCAAGATCACCAATGACCAGCTGCAACCGGTATTGCGAGCGGTGGAAAACGGAGTGGGCATCGCCGGCTGCCACGGGGGCTTGTGCGATGCTTTTCGCGAGAGCACTCAATGGCAGTTCATGACCGGCGGAAACTGGGTGGCCCACCCAGGCAACGCCGATGTGGAGTATCGGGTGGAGATCGTGAAAGGTTCACATCCCATCGTACAGGGGATCGACGATTTTACGGTGCGCAGTGAACAGTACTATCTGCACGTCGATCCGGCAGTCAAAGTCCTGGCGACGACCGAATTCCCCGTTGTCGACGGCCCGCACTCTCCCAACGGACGAGTGGATATGCCCGTCATATGGATCAAATACTGGGGAGCGGGGCGGGTCTTTTACAACTCACTCGGTCATGACAACAAAACGGTTGCCGCCGAACCTGTTCGGACGCTCATGAAGCGCGGCTTTGCTTGGGCCGCCGGTGGTAAGGCCTGACTTTGAGGAGGGATGCGGCTGTGAAGGAACGTCTGTGGGAAATAGCAAAAGCGGTACATCCCGAAGTGGTCGCTGATCGTCGCTGGCTTCATCAACACCCGGAGTTGAGCTATCAGGAAAAAGAGACGTCGGCGTATATTGCGCAGCAGTTGCGCAAGCTGGGCTTTGAGCCGCAGGTCGGTATCGGAGGCTATGGTGTCAAAGCGGTCTTATCCGGCAAGCGTCCCGGGCCGACCATCGCTTTGCGGGCCGATATGGATGCTCTGCCCATCCAGGAGGAGACCGGTCTTCCATTCGCTTCGGTCAATCCCGGGGTGATGCACGCCTGCGGACATGATTGCCATGTCGCCATGCTCCTGGGGGCCGCCCGCGGGCTGAAGCTCATGGATGGCGACTGGGCGGGAAACGTAGTCCTGATCTTTCAACCAGCGGAAGAACAGGGGCCGGGCGGAGCCAGTCTGATGATCAAGGACGATGTCTTGCAAAATCCCGATGTTGAGGCGATATTCGCCCTGCACGTCAACGCCATGGTGCCGGCCGGCAGACTGGGGTTTGCACCCGGTCCGATGAAAGCGGCCAGCGACAAGTTCGAAATAGTGATCCGTGGCAGGGGAGGGCACGGTGCTCATCCGCATCTGACCAAAGATCCCATTCTCGCCGCCAGCAGTGTTATCCAGGCCTTGCAGCAAGTGGTTAGCCGAAACGTGATGCCGGCGGAGCCGGCGGTGGTCAGTGTCGGCGCCATCCACGGCGGTGAGGCTCCCAACGTCATCCCTTCCGAGGTGGTTCTCAGCGGAACCGTCCGAACCATGGGTGAGCCGCTGCGCACTAAGATCAGGGAGTGGATGAAGCGGGTCATCGACGGCACCGTTGCGGCCCATGGTTGCCAGGCGGATGTGGAATTCGTCTCGGGGTATCCGGCGGTGCATAATGACCCCGAGCAGACCGAGGTGGCCCGACGGGCGGCGCGGCGTATTGTGCCCGAAGAAGAGATCGACGTCATGGAGTTGGGGATGGGGGCCGAGGATTTTGCCTACTATTTGGAGAAAGTGCCAGGGACAATAGGCAGACTGGGGGTGGCGCCTTCGTCCGGTGAGCTCTTCCCGTTGCACAGTTCGCGGTTGCGAGTGGACGAGAGCGCTTTTGTAACGGGTGTAGCCTTTTGGTTGGCGCTGGTGCAGGAAGCCTGCACAGCTCAATAGACAGATGATCGCACTACGGTTGGAAAGGGGAACATAATGCCTGTACAGGATCTGACACAGCTGAAGACACAGGTGGAGCGGGCCGTTGCGGAGGCTAAGATCACCGACATCCATACGCACCTGTATTCGCCCGCTTTCGGGGATTTGTTGCTATGGGGCTTTGATGAGCTGGTCAACTATCACTATCTCGTCGCTGAAACCCTGCGCATCTCCGATATACCGTACGAGGAGTTTTGGGCCTTAAGCCGCGAGCAAAGAACGGATCTGATTTGGAAGACTCTCTTTCTCGACAACTCGCCCTACAGCGAGGCATGCCGCGGGGTACTGACCGTACTCAATGAACTGGGTTTGGATGTAGGCAGTCGCGACGTTTCCGCTTTCCGGGAGTACTATCGCAACCAGACGGTACACGGGTTTATCGACAAGGCGTTTGAGGTAGCCAACATCGACTCGGTCGTGATGACCAACGATCCGTTTGATGCCCAGGAGCGCAAAGTGTGGCTGGAAGGTTTTGAGGTCGATCCGCGCTTTAAGGCCGCCCTGCGCTTGGATCCCTTGCTGGTCTTTTGGGATAAAAGCTACGCCGATCTGAAAGCCTGGGGTTACGATGTGGACGTGGCCCTGTCAGCGCGCTCTTTGAAAGAGATCCGCCGTTTCCTGTCCGATTGGATCAAGCGCATGGATCCGGTGTATATGGCCGTCTCCTTGCCTTCGTCTTTCCGCTATCCCGCTGACAATGCTTGCGCCAAGATCATCGAGGAGTGCGTCCTGCCGGTTTCCAGAGAGCACAATGTTCCCTTTGCCTTGATGATCGGAGTGAAGCGGCAGGTCAATCCCGGACTCCGCTTGGCCGGCGACGGACTTGGCAAATCGGACATCAGTGCCGTGGAGTATCTGTGCGCCAACTACCCGGACAACAAGTTCCTGTGCACCATGCTGTCGCGGGAGAACCAGCATGAGCTGGCGGTCAATGCCCGCAAGTTCCGCAACTTGCTGGTCTTTGGCTGCTGGTGGTTCCTCAACAATCCCAGTCTGATCGAGGAGATCACCAGGATGCGCTTCGAGCTGCTCGGAGTGAGCGTCATTCCGCAGCATTCGGACGCCCGGGTTCTCGATCAGGTGATCTACAAGTGGGCGCACTCACGCGAGATCATCGCTAAGGTGCTGGTCGACGAGTACTCCGATCTCGCTCGCACCGGCTGGCAGGTGAGCGAGGATGAGATTCGCCGTGACGTGAATAACCTCTTTGGCGGCAATTTCTGGTCATTCCTGGAGAAATAGGCATGTCGGCGGCCATTTGTGTCGCACAAGAGCCCATGCGAAGCTATTTACAGGGATGATGCCCGTGTGAACGGCGGGCGTCATCCCTGCCTGATACGGACGGAACTAAGCCTGGAGGGGTGTGTAGGAGAGGATGTCGGATAGGCCTTCTGTCGGTCTCATTTTCGATCTCGACAATACCTTGGTCGCCTCGCAGATAGATTTCGCGGCCATGCGGGCCGCCGTCTTTGACGTCTTGCAGGAAGCGGGCATATCCGTGACCGACGCGCAGCGCCGATGGCCCGTGGGGCGTTTGGCCGAGTTGGCCCGCGGTTCGGATGCATCCGACGACTCATATGAGCGCATCTGGCAACTAATCGAACACTACGAGGTCGAAGGAATGAAAAAAGCCACCCTCGAAGAAGGAGCCCGCCGGGTGACGGAGACCTTGGCCGCTCAGGGATATCCCTTGGCCATTGTGACCAACAATTCCCGGGCCTCGGCTTTAGCGATTCTGCAAGCCTTCGATCTGACGGATCCTTTCCGGGTGATTTTGGCCCGCGAAGACGTGCCGCGTCTCAAACCCGCTCCCGACGGGCTGCTAATGGCCATGCAGCATCTGGGAAAACCCGAACGATCCTTTATGATCGGCGATGCCTGGTTGGACGGCGTGGCCGCACAGGCGGCCGAAGCCAGGTTCGTGGCTGTGGGGGACTTTCGACAGGGGCCTATGCCTTGTCCCGTATGGGCTCATATCGACAGGCTGCCCGAACTTCTCGATTTGGATTGGTGGCGGGATTAAGAACAATGAGATCCGTAGTAGCTCAGATAGAAGGACTCAATCAAAGAGGGGGCCGCATGCTTACGGCAGCCGATCTTTTGGCCGCCGGGACGGTCGATTTGGAACTCATGGCCTATCTCATGCGCTGTATGCACCGCGGCGCCTCAGTGATCACCTGCGCCGGACCGGGAGGCACCGGAAAGACGACGCTTCTGGGAGCCTTGTTGTGCTTTTTGCCGCCGGATATCGAGCTCAAAGTGGTGCACGGCGGTGAAAGTTATCAGGACGGTGGAGTGTGCTATCTGTGTCATGAGTTAGGCCACGGCTGGTTTTCTTATCTTTGGGGGGCCGATGCCCGAGCGCTGTTGGAGGTGGCTGAAGCCGCAGATCGACGGTATTGCGCCACCACGGCTCATGCCGATGACCTTGATGAGCTAAGGCAGCTGCTGACGGCTACGGAGATCGCTCTCAGTTACCGGACGTTCGCTCATCTCGATCTGGTCATTTTTATGCGGCGCTTCGCAAGATTCGGCCGTCCTTTGCGCCGGGTGACCATGGTTTACAGGGGAACCGGTGATCCCAGGCAGTCGCACGATCTCGTCTGCCGTTGGGACGGAGGCACCGACGCCTTTGTTTGGCCCCGCCCCGACGGTGATGGCTTGCAAACCGCGGCGCCTGTGGAGGATGAGTTGGAGGATTACCGCGCTTTTCTTGAGTTCTTGCTTCGGGAACGGATCGTGCGCGTAGCGGACGTCAGGAAGGCCGTGTTGGATTTTTACTCCCAAATGATCTGAAAAGGGGCCCTGCAACAAAGGCCCCTGTTTTTACTATTCCATGGCCAGGATAATGTCCAGCGCTCGGGAGGTGTCAAAGACGAGCTGGCTCGGACTGCCCGGATACGGGCTGACCTCTGCCGTGAGGGGGCCGTCGTAGCCGATCTTGCGCAAGGCCTGTACCGTCCGCTTCCAGGGTACGTTTCCTTGGAGGAGAGGCACGAAGCCTTGGATGTTGCCGATGTCGGTGCGGAAATCCTTGACGTGAATTTTGCGGATCCGCTCTCCGAGCTCAAGAATCCACTGATCCGGATAGCCGCTGATGAGCACGTTACCAACGTCGAAGTAGGCGCCGACCCACTCGGAATTGATCTCATCCACAAAGCGCACAAGTTCAAGAGGACTCAACAGGAATTTGTTCCAGACGTTTTCGACTCCGATATGTACCCGCTGTTTGGCCGCCTCGCCGGCCAAGTCTCGAAGTACGGCGATCGAGCGATCCCAAGCCTGCCGATAGCTTGTGCGGCCATCCACAACGCCGGGCACGACCAGGACCGTGTCCGCTCCAACGGCCGCGGCCAGCTCGAGCATCTTGACTACAATGGCGATCCCTTTGTCCCGAGTCGCCGGATCCGGGCTAGTCAGCGGATACTGCCAATGCAGGCCGGTGGACAGGCTGGGCAACTGCAGACCGGCCTGGCGCGCTGTCTGAGCGATTTCTTGCGCCTCGGCCGTCGAGGTCTCGGTGGTCAGTCCGGCCGCATCACTGAGTCCGAGGGATTCGATGATCGTGCCTTCGGTACCTTTTGCCGACGGAGGCTCGCTGACGTTGAGTTCCAACGCCGCAAAACCGGCCTCTTTTGCCAGATCGATACACTCTTCCACACTTAAGTGGCCGGGAAAGCACCATTGATTTATTCCTTTTAGCACGAAAAACACCTCCTGCCATCAAGGATAGCCAAACCTGCATAAATGCACAATCCCCAAGTCAGAAGGGGGAGATAGCGATTTCTTCGCGAAGCTTATCTATCCGGACGTCCTGGCGTCTTTTTCGGTTTGGCTTTCCACTGACACCGATTGGAGGCAGAGCGTCTTTTCCCTCTTTTTGACTCGTTGCGTCGGGTGTGGGTTCATGAATGACTCCTGCGAATCAACCGACAAGCTCGACACCTAATACTACGACGACATCCATCCGTCACGTCCTCTGTCCACGCAACCTTCAACTCATCTGCGACACGCACAGGGAGAGCGCTACATGGCTGTCTTTTTTATGGATTTTCCAGGAAAATCATCTTCCAGTGGCGTATGTATACTCGTAGACGCAGTTCAAACGATTTGCCAGGAGGTGGCGTCGATGCGGTTACGGTACCGGTGTCATAGGATATGGTTTTCTCTGATGATCGTCTTGCTTATTACGGGTTCGGTCCAGGCCAGCCGGATGCGGGTCGGTGTGTTTGCCTTCGCGGGCGCGGGCGGGTACTACGAAAGGCAGAGTGCTGCGAACTTCTTGACCAAGGTCCTGGTCGATCTGGGACGGTTTGATGTCATCGAGCGCGAACGATTGGAACTTATCATGCGTGAGCAGAAGTTTCAGCGCTCCTATCCGGTTGATCAGACTACGGCTGTGGAAGCTGGCAGACTGGCGGGGATTGCGACGGCTTTCGTCGGTCAGATCGACAGCCTGACAGCCAAGCGGGAACGCGACTCCGACGGCTCGGGCTATTACCATGCCACCGCCAACGTGAGTATCAGGATCATCGATGTCAGTACGGGCCAGCTTTTGAAGGTGTTGACGCTTTCGGGCACGGGTATCGAGGACCGAAGAGACGACGCTCACATTGCTGCCCTTCAGGCTTGTTTTGACGCTTATTTTATAGGGGAGTTGAAGGAGCTTTTTGCCCTGGAGACCAGGATCTCCCGTGTCGCCGGCGATGATGTGTATCTCGCCTTGGGGCAGGATGCCGGAGTCAAGCGGGGGCAGCATTTCCTCGTTTTGCGTGCGGAGGACGACGATGATCCAACTTTCGATTTCGATCGCGAGTTCATGGAAGAGATCGCTTTGATTCGGGTGACCGAGGTCAGTCGGGCGACGGCTCGCGCCCGCGTGCTCTGGGCATCCCGGACGCCGCGAGTCGGAGACTATCTGGTCGAGGAGGGTCGCCCGAAGCTTTTTCATACGGGTGTCTCTTGGCAAAGGACGGGCGTGCGGCTGAGCGGCTCGCCGTACTACCCTCCGGTGGAGGATGTAAGCAACACCTGGATACTACGCCTGGGTTATGAGTTGCCTTTTCGGCATGGGACGGGCTTGGAGCTTATGTTTTGCTCACCGGTGAGCGGGGTGGACGTGAGTGGATTAGGCGTTTACGGCTCTTGGGAAATACCTCTGGTGCCCAAGCGTCTCACCGTCAACATGCAAGGAACTCTTGGCATCGCCTTGGCCACTCAGGAGTATTGGGGTTATCCGGGAACGCCCTGGACCATTCCCTCACGGGGCTCGGCTACGGGCGGGCAGATTTATCTCAAAGGAGATGCCGGTCTCAGATGCTACCTAGGTTGGAGAGAGGGCTTGCGCCTGGAGCTGAATGCGACGTTTCTGACCGGGGCACCCGTGAGAGAATGGACCGTCAGGAGCGGGGAAGGGTTTGATGCCCAACGCTACGATGTGACTGAGTATGTGGATTATCCCAAGGTGGATTTCGGGGGTGTGTCATTGCGGGTGGGTGCCGCCTTCGTCTTCTAGCCCTTCGAGTCGGAATTTGACGACAAGTTTGCGAAAAAAGCGAAGCATATTGTCTAGAGCTGACCACGGGGTGTTCGGCAGGCATACGGCATCCGGAACGAGAAGAAATCCATGATAAGAAAGCGTTGGGAGTAGGTAGATCCGTAATGTCTGTCGAGTCAGCGGCGACGGTCAAATCGGGCCCTAGAATTGGTATACCGCGGGCTTTGTGGTATTACACTTTCTATCCGTTTTGGCGGGCGTTCTTTAACGGTTTGGGCGCGTCGCTCATCCCGTCGTCACCCACAACGAAAGCCATTCTGGACGCCGGGATTTTGGAGACCGTGAGCGAAGCCTGTGTACCGATCAAGGTCTTTCTCGGTCACGTGAATGATTTGCGTGAGAAGTGGCAACGAGGCGAGATCGACATGCTCTTTCTTCCTCGTTATGTCAGTTGGCAAGGAGGCTTGATCTTTTGCCCAAAATTCTTGGGCTTGCCTGACATGGTCAGGTACGCTTTTGAAGCGTTGCCTCCGTTGCTCACGGTGCGCATAGATCGTCGCACTTTCATGGGTCTGTGGCGGGCTTGCGACGAGCTTCGCAGCCGCTTGGGAGCGACAAGAAGCGCTCTGGTGTCGGCCTATCGCTCCGCCCTGAGAGCTCAAGCGGCCCATGAAAGGCGCTTGCGTGAGAACTGGCGACCTACCGAATCGATCGTCGGTGTGCGTCGCCCCCGGCGGATTCCTACTGAGAACGCACGTCGCCCTCTGCGGTTGGCAGTGCTGGGATATCCCTATCTCGTATACGATGAGTATGTTAGCCTCGGTGTGTTAGACAAGCTGGAAAGCATGGGTGTGGAAGTGGTTACCGCCGAAACCCTTCAGGCGCAAAAAAAGCAACTGCGCCATCCCGAGCAAAAGGATCTGTTTTGGCACTACAGCGAAATGGTCAAGACGGTCGGTTATTACGCATTGAGCCCGACCAACGGGGATATCGACGGGGTTATCCATGTCACTGCCTTTGCCTGCGGACCTGATGCCATGGTCAATAAGTTGCTGGAGCTGGAGGCCCGCAAAGAAGGGGCCAAACCGTTTCTGTCACTCGGACTTGACGAGGAGACCGGCGAGGCGGGCTGTTTGACCAGGCTGGAGGCCTTTGTGGATATGCTGCGCAGAAATCCGCACCGCGTCGTCCGCTGACGGCGGTCAAATATGGACTGCCAAATCGACAGTTCGGACAACGAAAGCGAGCAATAACATGGCTAAGATCACATTTCCTCCTATGGGACATTATTCGCCGGCCTTTGCCACTCTCTTGCGTGAGTTGGGGCATGAGGTGATCTTGCCCAATCCGCCCACCAAAGAAACCCTTTCTTTAGGAACACTGTACGGTCCGGAATTTGCCTGCTTGCCTTTGAAGATCTGTTTGGGCAGTTATGTTGAGTCACTGGAGCGCGGCGCCGAGGTGATCGTGACCAGCGGCGGCGTGGGCCCTTGTCGCGCCGGGTTGTACGGTACCGTGCAACGAGAGATTCTCAAGAGTCTGGGTTACCGGTTTGAAATGATCGTTTTGGAGCCCCCCAGGCGCCATCCTCTTGAATTGTTGAAAGCTTTGCACCGCCTGGATGCCTTTCGCAGGGCGCCTTGGCAATTGGTGAACACGGCGTTTAAGACGTGGGAGATGATCAAGGCTTTGGACCGTCTGGAGCGCGAGCTGCACCGGATCAGACCGCGGGAGGCCGAGAAGGGAAGTGCCGAGGCAGTCTACAAAAGAGGCTGTCGGGCCATTGGCGCCCAAGACACGGTGGCAGGTATCAGAAAAGCCGCTGAGGAAGCGTTGGCCGACATGCGGCGGGTGCCTCTCGATCCGAGCTGTGATCCGATCAAAATCGGGATCGTGGGCGAAATCTACGTCTTGTTGGAGCCCGCGGCCAATTTGAAAATTGAAAAGACCCTGGGCGAGTTGGGGGCCGAAGTCGATCGGTCCATCTTCCTCACCGGATGGACGAGGGAGAACGTGGTGCGTGAAGGTGACAACCAAACGGCAAGAGAGGCGGCCTATCCTTATCTGTGCGAAATGATCGGCGGTCACGGACAGGATACGGTCGGTCACACCGTTATGTATGCCCGCCAGGGCTATGACGGCGTGATTCAGTTGGCGCCGTTTACCTGTATTCCTGAGATCGTCGCCAAAGGCGTGTTGCCTAGCGTCAGTCGGGATTTGGACATACCGATCATCTCCTTCTTCTTGGATGAACAGACGGGAGAAGCGGGTTTTCGCACCCGACTGGAAGCCTTTGTCGACTTACTCGTGCGGCGCAGAGAGCAGCGGCGCTTGGCGGGGTAAGCGGGCCGGAGGGAACAAGACGAGGTGTATTTCAGAGTGAATGCGACACGGGGTTACCTGGGTCTGGATGTGGGGTCCGTATCTACCAATGTCGTGGTCATCGCTGAAGACGGCACTCCGCTTACTACGGTATATCTCAGGACGCGAGGCGAGCCTATCCGCGCCGTGCAGGAGGGCCTGCGTCGGGCGCGGCAGGATCTGCCGGAAGGGTTCACCGTTCTCGGCGTGGGGGCAACGGGCAGTGCCCGCCAGCTCGGCGGTGTGATCGTGGGTGCGGATGTGGTAAAAAATGAGATTACCGCCCATGCGGTGGCCGCTTCCGAGTTGGTTCCCGGTGTACAGACAGTGCTGGAAATCGGCGGGCAGGATTCGAAGATCATCATCATTCGGGACGGTGTGATCGCCGATTTCGCCATGAATACCGTGTGCGCCGCCGGCACGGGATCGTTTCTCGATCAGCAAGCCGGCCGACTGGGCATACCCATTGAAGAGCTGGGTGAGATAGCGCTGAAGTCCAAAACGCCTGTGCGCATAGCCGGACGATGCACCGTTTTTGCCGAGTCAGACATGGTGCACAAACAGCAGCTAGGCTACCGACAGGAAGACATCGTTTACGGGCTCTGCCAGGCCTTGGTCCGGAATTATCTCAACAACGTAGGGCGGGGCAAGCCGATCAATCCCATAGTCGTCTTTCAGGGAGGCGTGGCGGCCAATGCCGGCATTCGCCGGGCCTTTGAAGAGGCCTTAGGCACCGAGGTGATAGTCCCGCGCTATTTTGACTGCATGGGCGCTTTGGGATCGGCGATGCTAGCCCGGGAAGAGATGGAGCGCCGGCGCAGACAGGGTCAGGATACGACCACCGCTTTTCGCGGTTTTTCAGGATCCGAACTCGATTACAAGGCTTCGAGCTTCGAATGCCATCACTGTCCCAACAGATGCGAGATCATCGAGATCTCCTGTGACGGCGAAGTCCTGGCTCGTTGGGGAGGACGTTGCCCGCGCTGGGATGCCGTTTCAAAAGATCAAAAGAGCCTCACCCTGGCCGTGAAATAAACGAGGCACCGACTGCGGTGCCTCCGACGTCGCTGCCTAAGTCAATCATTCCACCGGTCCGAGATTGGCCTTTTCCGCCAGCTCGAGCAGGTTGCGGCGGGCGCGGGCGATGCGCTCGTCCAGTTCTTCCGCCGAAAGGGGCTCGCTCGGAGCACCGTCGACCCGCTCGACCGAGATGATTCCGTCAAAGCCGGCCTTGGCCAGCATGGAGAAGATGGCGGGAAAATCGACGGCGCCTTCGCCGGGTATGGGAAAATCGGCGTGGGCTCTCGGGCCTTGGTGATCTTTGGCCACGATATGAGCCATCATGTCGGCAAACGGAGCCATATCCTCGCCGGGAGCGAGTCCTTCATAGTAGCTGACGTTGCCGGGATCATAGCAGGCCACTACGTTGGGAGCGTCAATGTCTTTTATGGTCTGGGCGAGCAGTGCCGCCGTGGCGGTGTTTCCCGTGTGGGGCTTGAGGAGAATCTCTATTCCCGCCTCCTGAGCGTACGGAGCGACCTGACGGACGTTGTCCACGAAGATCCGGTGAGCCTCCACTAGCTCTGATTCCGACAGCGGTTGATCGGGAAATTGGCGATAGCCCCATGTGCCGCCGCCCAAAAGGGCCTTTACTCCGAGTTCTTTGGCTACATCAACCTTGCGGCGATACTGCGCAAGATCCGCATCCCCGGCCAGGCTGATCCCCCACATCAGTGCGGGTATTAGGTTGCGCTTGGCAAACTCTTCCTTGATTCTGGCCAGCTCTTCGGCGGTCGGGTCATCAGAAGGAACGGATTGGCCCTCATGCCGCAGTCCGAAGCCTACGTATTTGTAACCGGCCTTGCTGATACCATCCAAAGCCCGTTCGAAGCTGTAGCGGGCGTAGGGAAGTGTACAACAAACAAGTTTGATCATCCTGTTGCCTCCTTCCGGCTCGGCACCCCGACAGTTCCCTTTGGTGCTGTCTGCACTGCTACTTCTGTTAGCGGGCAGATCATTCCTTCCCGTTTGTTTTTTACTCACTTGTGCAACCGAGGAGCATTGTCCGCGGCAGCTGAGAGGGATATGATCATGGCAACGGACAAACGCTCCGAGGGAAACGGAGGATGCCTCTTGAAAGCAGTGGTGCTTGGCGGAACGGGTGACATGGGCAGTCTGGCAGTCCATGAGTTGGGGCGAGACGAACGGATCGAGCAAGTGACCATCGTCGGCCGCAACAGGGAGCGGGCCGAGGTCCTGGCCGCCGAAGTGGGCCCACGCGCCCGGGTGGAGATCCTTGATGTAAGACAGCCGGAAGTTCTCCGCGAGGTGATGAAATCCCACGACGTGGCAGTGGGGGCACTGGGTCCTTTTTACTTATACGAAAAACTGATAGCCGAAGCGGCGATCGAGGCCGGTACGCCCTATGTCAGCATCTGTGATGATTATGATGCCACAGAGGCGGTGA
>LFTP01000183.1 GCA_001513395.1 Clostridia bacterium DTU080 | reverse complement strand
AGTACGGAACGCTTGGAAGAGCTGACTGGATGTTCCGTGCGCAAAGCTAACGCCAGGGAAGTGCGCTCGATAACTGGTTTCGTGATCGGCGGGGTGGCTCCCATCGGGCACGCACAGCCATTGCGCGTTGTTCTTGACGAGCATCTGTGGGACTATCCTGTTGTCTATGCCTCCGCGGGTTCGCCTAATACGGTTTTTGCCGTCAGTGCGGATGAGCTGCTACGTATGTGCCAGGGCGAGGTGGCTGCCGTAGCTGAGATCATCAATGCCGAGACCTAGGGCGGTCAGTCCGATTTGGTTTGTGAAGATTCGGCAGGGGCGAGTTGTACTCGCCTCTGTTTTGTAGACGTGTCCGGGAGCGACCGACTTCTCAAGGAGAGTTCAGTGTGGGAGAGACGATCAAAGTTGGCATGATCTCGTTAGGTTGCGCCAAGAATCTTATTGATACGGAAATCATGTTGGGGCTGATGCGCGACCGGGGATATACTCTGACGAATGATCCTGCGCAAGCCGATGCGATTGTGATCAATACTTGCACTTTCATTGAGGCTGCCACGAGTGAGGCTATTGAGTGCATTCTGGAAATGGCGCAATATAAAAGACGCGGGCGCTGCCGGGCTCTTGTCGTGGCGGGGTGCATGGGCACGCGGTATGCAAGTCAACTGCTCGATGAGCTGCCGGAAGTGGATGCGGTCATCGGCAGCGGTGAGGTTCCACACATCACCGACGTGATAGACAGGGCTCTGTCGGGGGAGCGTTTAGTTCTAGCGGACAAGCCGACGTTTATCTACGATCATACGTTCCCGCGTGTGTTGACCACACCGGTGCACACGGCCTATGTCAAGATCGCTGAGGGGTGCAATCATCGGTGTAGCTACTGCGTCATTCCTCATGTCCGAGGCGTCTACCGCAGCAGATCGTTTTCATCGGTCGTGCTTGAGACGGAACGGCTTGTGGCATGGGGAGCGAAGGAAATAATCCTGGTCGCCCAGGATACCACGCTGTATGGGCGGGACCGGTACGGTCGACTGCGATTGGCCGAACTGTTGGACCGACTCGCTGACATTGATCAGTTGGCATGGTTGCGGGTTCTATACAGCTATCCTGACCATTTGACCGATGATGTGCTGCAGACAATGGCCAAAAGGGAGAATATATGCAAGTACGTAGATATTCCCTTGCAGCATGTGAGTCCTGATGTGTTGCGGCGCATGCGTCGCGCGGGAGACTATGAGACGTTTAGTCACCTGGTCGATCGCATACGGGAGTTGGTTCCCGGTGTTGTTCTGCGCACCTCCATGATAGTCGGCTTTCCCGGCGAGACGCAACGAGACTTCGAAGAACTGTGTCGATTCATCGAGGAGAAGAGACTGGAGCATGTCGGTGTCTTTTCCTATTCCAGGGAAGAAGGAACATTCGCTGCAGACCTTCCCGACCAAATAGCGGACGAGGTTAAACAGGAGCGTCGCAGAATTGCGATGCAGATTCAACAAGATATATCCCGGGCAAAGAATGAGGAGTTGGTGGGCCAGGTGGTTGATCTTCTGGTTGATCGCCCGGGGGTCGGTCGCACGATGGGTCAGGTTCCCGAGGTCGATGGAGTCTCCTTCATCGAAGGGGAGTCCCCCAATCCTGGTGAGATGGTTAAGGCTCGAGTGATCGCGGTCAGCGGCGATTACGATCTCACCGTGAAGGTCTTACAGCGTGAACGTGAATAGGATAACTAAACGAGGAGAAGCAACAGCGTGACGCTAGCCTCGGTGCTCACACTCATCCGCATATTTCTCGTACCCGTCTTTTTGACCCTCTTGCTGGAGAATGTACCCTACGGTGCCTATTGGGCTACCGTTGTCTTTATCATAGCCGCCATCACTGACGGTTTGGATGGCTATGCGGCTCGGGCCCGACAAGAGGTGTCCAAGTTCGGTCAGCTCATGGATCCGGTGGCCGACAAGTTACTCGTGTCCTCGGCGATCATCGCCATGGTGGAGTTGGGCCAGGTGTCGGCTTGGGTGGCGGTGCTCATTTTAGGGCGCGAATTTGCCGTTTCCGGGTTGCGCCTAGTCGTGGCAGTCGAAGGTGTGGTGATCCCCGCCAGTCGCTGGGGTAAGTTGAAGACTGTGAGCCAAGTTGTGGCCATCGCGGCGATGTTGATCCAGCTGCCGGGAGCGGAATACCTCCTGTGGATGGCGGTCTTGTTGACCGTCGCATCAGGGATTGACTACTTCCTCAAAGCTCAGCCTTATCTGCATTGAACACCGTATCGATACTCCGGAATGAAGGCAGGGTTCGTCCCAGCTGGCGCCCGGCCGGAGCGCCAGCCGGTCTGCCTAACGCGATGATGCTATGCGTTCCGCCGACACAGCTACCTCGGTATCGGCGTCTTTCTTCTCCTTTTCCTCCATCTCTTTCAAGTGTGCCAGGAAGTTTTCTTTGTTGCCGAAGGCATAGACGATCTGTCCATACTTCAACCCGGCTTCGCGCGCCACTGCGGCCAAGGAGATGGGGAAGCCCTGTTCTTCCATACGCTTGGCTGCCGCTATGGCAATCCTGATCGCGTCTTCTTTGGCTAAACGCCGGTGCGGAGTGCTCTGCGACGCATGATGTCCAACCCCTGCTTGTTCCAGTTCCGACAGCTGACGAAAGGCATCCAGTGTATATTTATCAATCCGTCTCATTCCCGACTCGAGATTTGCTACGGCCGTCTCGAGCCGATCAAGCTGTTCTTGCATTTTTGTAAGCATGTCTATGATCTCCGGAACAGCGGGTGTGTGGACGGAGGTTCCTTGAGGGGTCTGGCGATCCGCACTGACACGGCTCAGACTTCCCACCCAGTCCAAGCAGTTTTGGAAGGCGGCAAAGGCGCGCAGCCCTAAATCGATGTAGACTTCTTCGATTGAGCTGTAACTTCTGTCGTCAGGCGCGCTCAGCGAATCCTCCGCTGCTTTTTGTTTCTCCAGGTGTGCATAGTAACGCTGTTTGCCGTTCATGAACCGGTGCTCCTTTCCAAATGCAGACTTCCGGTGGCCTCTACCCTTCATGTAACTATATGTTCGAGAAGCAGTCGGCTTATGCATAAGTTCATCATCAGAATCCCATTGTCGAAGCCCTTGTCGCTGCCCTTTCGCCATCCGCAGATCGTTGAATTTCGCCTTAAGATGGCCTATTGTAGACTGGAAGTCTGTAGTGACAAGCTGTCGGACGGATGTTGTGTGTCGGCCGAAAGGGATGAGGATGATGCAAAAAAAGCTTTACAGGTCGCGCCGGGACCACATCATCGCCGGCGTCGCCGGAGGACTGGGAGAGTTTTTCGGTATTGACGCCACGTTGGTGCGACTGGTCATGCTGCTTGTCGTCTTTGCCGACGGGGCTGGGATTCTTCTTTATATTATGGCCTGGGTGATTATTCCGGTAGAACCCGGGGACTATGAAGAAAAGGACTCATCGTTATTTTCTCGAAGCGAGGCCCTGCGGCGAAAAGTAGTATCCGGTGCCAAACAGGTGGAGGCGAGACTGAAAGGGCGACAAGGCGAGTCTGCAGGGGCTGATGGACGTTCAGATGTCCGGTCGGAGGCTGAAGGGAAGGAGTATGTAGGCGGCCCTCCTGATACTTCATGGGAAGAGGAGGAAGCTCGCCGCCAACGCATAGGCGGCCTGGTGCTGGTTGGCGTCGGCGTGCTGTTTTTCCTGCGCAACTTCTTCCCATGGATAGATATCTCGGATATGTGGCCCCTGTTCGTCATCGGTTTGGGTCTTCTGCTCATATTGCGGGGATTGGTGGAATAGCCAAGCACTTAATTTGATCGACCTTCTCAGGCCTCACAGTCTGCAAGGGGCGATCATGTGCGGCGACAGTCGCAAGCCACCGACCTCGGTTCGTCCGATGAGGAGCTGCGCTATGATCGAATGACATATCCGCCCTGGAATGCTTCTCCAGCTTTGGGCTCTGCGGCAGGCGGTTAAATAGCACGGATCACGCCAACGGGCAGTGTCACCCGCAAGAAGCCGTCCGACAACGATGGCGAGGACTATTGCCTTCAATGAGATGAGTGGAGTACGTCTTGACCAAGGTTTTCGATCCGGACACCGACAAAAAACCCTTGCGGCCGACACATCCGGCAAGGGCTTGGATACTGCTCAAACAAGGCAAAGCCGTGATGTGTCGCAGGTGCCCATTGACGATCATTCTTAAGTATGCCGTTGACAATCCCGCGGAGACACATCTGCGTATGAAGATTGATCCGGGCACGGTTTTCAAACCGGAGATATGGTCCGTGTGGTGATTGAGGAGGGGTAATGCCGGGGCGTGCATGTGGGCCGTGCAGCGATTCGCGAACGCGGAGGCTTTGATGTGGTAACGGCTTCGGGGAAGAGGAACGTTTTGACGGCTACGCTTACAACCGTCGCCGCACAGCGTCAAGTGTTTGAATGACAAGACTGCCGCCGACAGAAGTGCCATGACTATCGCGACACTGATTCGGCGGGATTGTACCATCCGTGGTACTCCGAGGAGGGCCGGACAGTGCACACTGGGCGGATTAACCTGGGTGCTGCCCTGGTTGTGGTCGGACTGCTACTGTTGATGATGAACTGGGGATTCCTCGATTGGTCGCTTTGGTGGAACCTCTTGCAGTGGTGGCCGGCGTTTCTCATTGCTATTGGTCTGCACTTGGTATTCAGGCGGACGCGGTTTTGGTTTCTGCCGACTCTTTTTGCTTTGCTGATTGTGGTCTTTGCGGTCAGTGTCGGCAGTGTGAACGTAGCGGATTGGCAGCCGCGTACTCTAAGTGCCCGCGTGCCGCTCGAGGACCACATAAAGGATGCTCGCTTAAGACTCGACATGGGCACCGGAATGATCCGGTTAGCTCCGGGCGGTGCGGGTCTCTATGAAGCCGATTTCAAGGTGTATGGTGAGGAACCGAGTCAGGTGCAGCTGCCGCACGGTCAGTCGACGATAGTCGAGCTTCGGCAGGAAGATCGCCGAGCCCCCAAATGGGTGCGCGGTTTGTCGGAACGTTGGGACATACGATTGACGCGGGCCATCCCGATCGACGTGGAAGTGTCTGCCGCTGCCGTAAACCTTGAGGTCAATTGCACGGATTTGCAGTTGCGCACTCTGGATATGTCCGCCGGTTTGGGATGGCTGGAGCTGCGATTGGGGGAAACGGGCAGGCGTACCGATGTTTTCATCAACGCCACGCTCGCGGACATAACGATGGTGGTGCCCAAGAACATCGGAGTACGGGTCAAGGCGGACAGCCTGTTTTCGTCTCACAATTTGCGCGAAGCGGGGTTTATACCTTCCCAGGACGGATATCAAACAGCTAACTATGAAACCGCCGCCTCCTCGGCCGACGTTTATATTGCCGCCACGGGGAGTCGGGTGCGAGTGCGGTTTCAGGAGGTTCTCTAGAAAGCAAAAGGCGACCGCAGGGATGCTATCCGTGTCGCCTAGGTCGCGCTTCTGCTGAGAGGCGATGCTCATCCTAACTGCTTGGCCAGAAAATCTGCCGCCGTCTGACAGAGTGTTTGTTCGAGTTCACTGAGGGATTTTTCGCGGGAGACGAGAATGACGGCCCCAACCACGTCTCCCTCGTGGATGATGGGCACTATCATCTGGCTTGCGTCCTCAAAACCCGGAATGGGCATCTTATGGGCGCTCTCCAGAGATGCGCTCCAAGGTTGGCGATGTTCCAGAATATCCGTGATTTCATCGTCAACAGGTTTGCCCAGGAAGGCTTTCTTGCTTGTCCCGGCGACGGCAATATATGTGTCTCGGTCAAGAATCAGTGAGACATGGCCGGTGGATTCAAAAAGAGACTCTGCATATTCTTGGGCGAAATCTTCCAAATTGGCGATTGGCGAATACTTCTTTAGGATTACCTCTCCGTCCCGATCCGTGAATATCTCGAGCGCGTCGCGTTCTTTGATCCGCATGGTGCGCCTGATTTCTTTCGGTATCACTATTCTGCCTAGATCATCGATGCGCCGGACGATTCCGGTTGCTTTCATGGATGGATACCTCCCATGTCTAAGATTCACATGGACAAACTCACTTATCCCACATCGAGCAGGAAGATTGTTCTTCGGTTACTGCTCAAGGCCATATCAAGGGCTCTTGCCTGTTATTGCTACGGGTCGGGCCGTACGTCCGTGAACAGGGGCTATGTTATAATAGAGCGCAGACAGACTGACAACGGCTGGACAGTCGTAAAGGGAGGCGATAGTATTTGAAAGCGCTCAATTTGCGCATCGTCTTCGTGACCTTTATCGTCACTGTCGCGCTGACACTGAGCGCGCAGCGGCTTTGGTACCATCATCGGGTGACTGAACCGTTGCAGCGCCGTATAGAAGATATCCCCGGCATTGCCGATGCGCAGATCATTGACACAGGTATTCGACGGATCGTGGCCATCCGGTTGGAACCGGAAGCGGATTTCAGAAGTGCCTATCGTGCTGCCCGGGATATGGCGCTGGACAGTCTGGGGCATGCGTTTTCAGATATCCTTGTCCTCGACAACCGTGATCAAAAACTGGAGGACAGTTTTTATAAAATGCATTTTCACGTCCAGCAGGGTATAGCCACAGGTCAGTTTACGGAGATGGCTGATGGTGTTTCAGCCATAGCCCGTGAAGACGAACTCACTCACCAACACGTTTATATCGGTGAGGAGGCCGTCTACATTCACTTAAGCGACGGAGAACACCATCTTTACGAAGTGATTAACCGTCCGTCCCAGACAAGGGCGGTGCTCGGATGATCATGGAGATTCTGATCGGTACGGCACTGGCATTCTTGGTCGTTGCCGCGTTACAGGGGGTTGACGTCACTCCTTTCATTGTGTTGGGCGGCATTGCAGTTGCAGTTCGGCTTATGCTTGACGGGCGGGGTATCGGACGTCAATTTGAGGTTTTGGGAAAAGGGAGGTCTTGCGCCTCCGCGCCGCGTGTTACCTTTGAGGATATCGGTGGCCAGGAGGTTGCCAAACGGGAACTGATTGAGGCCCTCGATTTGATACGAAATCCCGAAACGGCCAGATCCTTGGGGATTCGGCCATTGAAAGGCATCTTGCTGGCCGGACCGCCGGGAACCGGCAAGACGCTTCTTGCCAAGGCTGCCGCCAACTACACGGACTCATCTTTTACGGCTGTCTCAGGCAGCGAGTTTGTGGAGATGTATGCCGGCGTCGGAGCTCAAAGAGTGAGAAAGCTCTTTCAGGAAGCCCGCTCCAGAGCGAAAAAGCAGGGACTTCAGTCGGCCATCATTTTCATTGATGAAATCGAGGTTTTAGGCGGGCGCCGCGGGCATCATACAAGTCATTTGGAGTATGATCAGACTCTGAACGAATTACTCGTGCAGATGGATGGCATAGACAGCAACGATGACTCAGTGCGTCTGCTTGTCATCGGCGCAACGAACCGTCCCGATCTTCTTGACGGAGCGTTGTTGCGACCGGGCCGTTTTGATAGAACGGTAAGGGTGGATTTACCCGACAAAGAAGGTCGGCTTCACATCCTTAAAATCCATTCCCGGAACAGACCGCTGGCCTCTGATGTTGATTTGGAGCAGTTGGCCAGAGAGACTTACAGCTTTTCGGGGGCTCACTTGGAGGCGTTGATCAACGAAGGGGCGATTCTGGCCATGCGCGCCGGTCGGCAGTACATTGAGGAAGCCGATTTGCGTGAGGCGATCGACAAAGTTCTCATGGGGGAGCGTTTAGACAGGCGTCCGAGTGTTGAAGAAAGGACGCGTGTGGCCTACCATGAGGCGGGACACGCACNNGATCAGTGAAATGGTGCGTCCCGGGTCCGTGTCTTCGGTCACTGTTGCTCCGCGGGGTGCGGCCATGGGATTCATGCGCCAAAGTCCGCAGGACGATCGCTATCTGTACACCAAGCAGGATCTATTGGATCAAATCGCGGTCTGTCTGGGCGGAGCGGTGGCCGAAGAGATCGCCTTGGGGAGTCGAAGCACGGGCGCGATCAACGACTTCGAAAAGGCGGTGGATTTGGCCGGAAAACTGATCGGTGCGGGTCTGTCCGAGTTGGGTATCATCGATGTGCAAAGCGCTCCGACACAGATGATTCATGAAGAGACCCGGAGAGTGATCCGTGAACAGGAGGAGTTCGTACGCAGACAGATAATGGCCTGCAAGGAGAAGTTGCAAGAGGTGGCACAGTATCTGTTCGCTGAAGAGCACATAAGCGGTGCCGACTTCCGACGTATCATCGGTCCGACTCAGCCGCTGTCCGATAGTCTGTCAGAGGGGGTTACCGCAGCGTTGGCCGGGGCCGTTTGAGTGAGCGGAAACAGGCTCGCCGCTGCTTCATAGGGATGTGATAGCAATGACGCGTCTTACGAGTCTGCTTCAAAAGGCTCGCCGGGTGACGTTTCTGACCGGAGCCGGCATGTCAACGGAATCTGGCCTTCCGGATTTCCGAAGCGATACGGGTCTATGGCAACAGACGGATCCGATGTATCTGTTGAGTCGGCCGGCCTTTGAAGACCGGCCGCTGGAGTTTTACGCCTTTTTCAGGGAGAGCTTCCTGGTCTGGGCGGATGCTCAGCCGCATCACGGCCACAAAGCGATTGCCCAACTCGAACGGCTGGGCCGTGATGTGGCAGTGGTTACCCAGAATATCGACGGCCTTCATCAAAAGGCTGGTTCATCGGTCGTCCTCGAGCTCCACGGCCATCTGCGGCATGTAGTATGCACCGGATGTCGGCGTGAATATCCCCTGGCGATCATCGGTGATGAAGCTTTGCCCCGGTGTCGTCGATGTGCGGCCATACTCGAGCCTGCGGTGGTCTTGTTTGGGGATCCGCTGCCTCCCGGCGTTTTTGAACAAGCCATCGAGCGAGTGCAAGAGACCGACTTGCTTGTCGTGGTTGGCACTTCTCTCACGGTTTCTCCGGCCAATACATTGGTCAGCTTTCTCCCATCCGACGCCCATCTTGTCATCATCAACCATACACCGACCATAGCTGACGCTCGGGCAACACTTGTATTCCGTGAGAATGCAGGCGATGTCCTTGCGTCGGCTGTGAATCAATTGGCGGATCTGATGGGCAATGGGTATGCAAATGGTGCCGAGAGTGATACCATGTTCTAGACTGTACCCATCGCGTACGAGGTTGCGAGGAAGGAAGATCCGATGATGTTTCGACAGCGAATCGCTGGCTTGGTTCAGGAGGCCCTCCCTGAAGAGGCCATTCGCCATATAGATATTGGAACGATAATCGAGATACCGGCGGATCCAAAATTGGGGGATTATGCCTTTCCGGCGTTCTCTTTGGCCAGAGTGCTCAAGAAGGCGCCGCAGCGCATTGCTCAGGAGGTGGCCGATTCCATCACGCCGCCGCCTTGGGTGGAGCGCATGGAGGTTGTCGGCGGCTATCTCAACTTCTTTATCGAGAAAAGCTTCATGGTTCGTGAAGTGCTGCAACGAATTCAGGATGAGGGAGAAGCCTACGGCTCGTCTCAGACCGGTCAGGGGCGGACCGTGGTGATCGATTTCTCATCTCCCAACATAGCCAAGCCCGTAGCGGTGGGCTTGATACGCACAACCGTGCTGGGGCATTCGCTTTATCGTATATTCGCTCACCAGGGCTATCATGTGGAAAGAGTCAACCACCTGGGCGATTGGGGCACCCAGTGCGGCAAGTGGATCGTTGCCTACGAGCTTTGGGGTGATGAAGAGCGACTCAAGGCCGATCCGATCAAGGAGTTGTTCCAGCTTTATGTGCGTTTTCACCAAGAGGCTGAAACACAACCCGAGCTCGATGACCGCGCCAGAGAGGCCTTTCGTCGTCTCGAGCAGGGCGATCCCGAGTTGTTGGCACTGTGGCGCCGTTTCCGCGAGCTGTCCATAAAGGAGTTTGAGCGGGTGTATGCCCGTTTGGGGATCGAATTTGACTCCTACGCCGGCGAGGCCTTCTATGAAGATAAGATGCCTCGGGTGCTGGAGATCCTGACGGAAAAGGGACTTCTTAAAGACAGTGAAGGGGCGGCTATTGTCGAGCTTGAGGATCTGCCGCCATGTCTGATCAAAAAGAGCGATGGAAGTACTCTGTATGCCACGCGGGATTTGGCGGCTGCACTGTATCGTTGGGAGCATTATCGTCCCTCCTTGGTGCTCTATGTGGTCGGCGCTCCGCAACAGCTTCATTTTAAGCAGGTTTTTGCCGTGCTGCGTCTCATGGGTATGGACTGGGTAGACAGATACGAACATATCGCCTTTGGCACCATACGTCTGGGAGACGAAGCTATGTCGACCCGCAGAGGCAATGTTGTCTTCCTTGAGGATCTTCTCGATGAGGCTACAGGTCGCGCTCGAGCCATCATCGATGAGCGGAATCCGGGTCTGGCCGACAAGGACGAAGTCGCCGAGATGGTGGGCATCGGGGCCGTGCTCTTCTACTTCCTGATGTTCAATCGGATGAAGGACATCTCGTTTGACTGGGCCGCGGCTTTGAACTACGAAGGCGACTCGGGGCCATATGTCCAGTATACATACGCCCGAGCCGGCAGTGTCTTGCGCCGCGCCGATGCGGAAGTTCTGCCTGTGGCGGAGCTGAATACCGGTGCGTTGACCGAACCGGAGGAATTAGCTCTGGTGAAGGAGTTGGCACGTTTCGGTTCGGTAGTCGCTTCGGCCGAAGCCGGCCGCGAACCTTCGGCCATAGCCAGGTATCTGCTTGAGTTGTGCCGGGTCTTTAACGGATTTTATCACGCGCATCGTATCGTAGGCAGTGACGTGATGGCAGAAAGGCTCGCCCTTTTGGATGCTACACGAACCGTGATTCGCAATGGGCTCTATCTGCTGGGCATCCGAGCACCCGAGGAGATGTAGACCAACACCTTCCGTTTGTGGCCATCTTTTGGCATGACAGGGAATTCGTTTCCGGCGAGCGAAAGGATTCATGAGGTGGTCTGTGAGCGAGAGGAAGGATCAGGATGGGATTTGGCCTGGGCTTTATTGTCCTCCTGATGATCGTGGGTGGCTTCGCTGCCTATCAGGGTGACAAAGTCGGCAGATTTGCGGGCAAAAAACGGCTCAGTATCCTGGGCTTGCGTCCCCGCTACACGTCGCGTATCATCACCATCATCACCGGTGTGATCATCGTCTTGTTCACATTGGTGAGTCTCATCCTCTTGAGTGAAAACGTGCGACAGGCCTTGTTTGGTATGGAGCGGTTGCGAGCATCGGTGGAGGCTTTATCGACGGATCTCACCGCCAAGAACACCGAGTTGGAACTGCTGGAACAACAACGGGCGGAACTGTCTGTGGCCAATGCACGTTTGTCGAAGGAAAACGCCGAACTGCAGGCTCACAACGATGAGTTGAAACAACAAAGTGAGGCGTTGACGGAGCAGACACGCTTGCTGATCGCCGAACGTGATCGACTGGAGAGCGAACGGGTCTTGTTGGTGGAACAGTTAGCCAGTCTGCGTAAGGCCGGTGAGTATTATTTCGATCAAGCCAGTCGTCTTCAGCAGGCCAACTTCAGTCTGCGACAAGCTAGCTTTGTCTATCATGCGCTGGACGTTCTTGGTTCAGTGACGGTGAACTCCCGCGAATCTGCCGATGTGCTGCGTGAGCAGCTGAAAGCCCTCGTGGCGGAGGCCAATGAGAAGGTACTCCGACGCGGAGCCGGATTGAGGGATGACGGTGTGGGGGTGCGCATTGACCGAGTTATTGTGCAGGAAGGAGGCCTTCATACTCTCGTCAGTGCGGATACGGTCATCGATCTGGCGGTCAAGGCGATCAAGGAAGATCCGAATACAGAAAGCGTGATTGTGCAACTCGTCGCTTTGACTAATGCGGCCCCCGGGGAGATAGTGCAGGCCGACTTCAACCTTATTAGGAATGTGGTCGTCTTTTCACAGGGCGAAATCATCGCCCGGCGTACATTTGACGGCAGCAGAAGCCCAAGTGAGATCTTCGAGGAGTTCATCTTGTGGATTCAAGGTGAAGCTCGGGAAGCAGCCAGCAACAGGGGCATGATGCCACAAGATGACGGAACCTTCGGCGGAGTCTCTCCGCGACAAGCGTACGAAGTGGTTGAGTTTATTGCGCGCCACGGCAGCGAGATAGAGCTGGTGGCCTTTGCCGCGGAGGAGTGCTGGACGAGAGGACCGTTAGTGCTCGGTTTTGCGGCACGATCGCTTGAGCTGCAGTATGGGGAGAGTGAGGCTGTTGAGCTCATATCAGCGACCTAGCTGGGATACGTATTTCATCAAGATGGCCTGTTTGACGGCCAGTAGGGCTACATGTCCGCGGCGTAGAGTGGGCGCTGTATTGGTTCGGGATCAACGTGTATTGGCTACCGGCTATAACGGCTCGGTGCGCGGAGCGCCCCACTGTGATGACGTAGGTTGCCTAATCGCCAAACAGGGTGAACGTGAGTCGTGTGTGCGTACCGTTCATGCTGAACTCAACGCCATTCTCCATTGCGCGCTCAACGGTGTGTCCAGCGCCGGGGCGACTCTCTACTGTACCGACTTTCCTTGCTTGGGATGTGCTAAAGCTCTTGTTCAAGCGGGAATAGAAAAGATCATTTACTTGTCTGAGTATCCCGATGTCCACTCCTTTTCACTGCTTCGCGAATCAGGTATTGCGTTGTTCAAAGCTGTTGAAGACGGGCAAGGAGGGTACAGGCTCGTATCGCCTCCCAGGTCTTGCACGTAGCGTAACCTCGTTTTAGGGAGGTGCCCGCGTGGCAAAAAAGCGCAGCTTAACCCATGAAGCGGCGGCCTCATTCGTTCTCGCTTGGCTGGCCATTTTTATGTGGCACGTTGTTTTGCCGTGGTTTGGCTTTCTCGAGCGCTTCCTGTTGCGACCCGGCCCTTGGGGCGAGTTGCTCGGGGTGCTTTTTATCAGCGGCACCTATTATGGCGTGCTCTGCATCGTTATGTTCTTTGCCGACAGAATCGATGCGGCGATCCATCCCATTCCAACCGCCTATCTGGGAGGCTGGTGGTTGGCTGTGATTCTCGCCGCTTTGAGTGTATTCAGTCCGTCGTTTACGAACATTCTCGGTCTCAAGGTTACGACATCCGGAGCCAACCTGATTTTCATCACTTTGCTTGTCGGTACCATGAAGTACTGGATAGACGGATACTTGCATCCGCCTCCTCCTCCCACGGAATCTGACCTTGAGCCGCAACAGGAGGGTTTCGATGACCGATCTGCGTGAGATTGTGCTCACTATTCCGGTGTTTTTGTTGGCTATTTCCTTTCACGAGTATGCTCATGCTTTGACGGCGGTGCGCCTTGGAGATCCTACGCCGCGCTATCGGGGGCGACTGACCCTGAACTTCCACGCTCATTTTTCATGGTTGGGAGCCTTGATGTTGATCATCGCCGGAATAGGCTGGGCCAAGCCAGTGGAGATCAATACGCGCAATCTTCGGAATCCCAAAACAGACATGCTCTGGATCAGCCTGGCAGGGCCGACGGCCAATCTGGTATTAGCCGTGGCCTTCGCCATGTTGGTACGTCTGGCCATACCTTGGGTAACACCGGCGAGTATAGTTGGCAGATCGGTCGTCACTATGTTGTATTTGGGCGTGCGCCTGAATGTATTGCTCGCCGCCTTCAATTTGATCCCCATCCCTCCCCTTGATGGCGCCAAAGTGGCCAATGCTCTGTTGCCCTCTCACTGGGGACGGGCGTTGGAGAGCATGGAACCTTGGGGATTTGTGATCATCTTCGTTCTCTTGCGTTTCTTCGGTTTGGACCGGTTGCTTTACACAGTGGCAGCCACGGGATCGCGAATTCTGTTGTAAGGGTTGAGGTCGCATGCGAGCTGAACTGGTCATGGTGGGGACCGAACTCCTCCTGGGTGAGGTGCTGGATACCAACAGTCAATGGCTGGCATCCAAACTGGCTGAAATAGGAGTCCACCTTTACTTCAAGAGCACGGTGGGTGACAATCCCGATCGGTTGGCACTGGTACTCACTCAAGCCTTGGAGCGCTCTGATGCGGTGATCATCAGCGGTGGACTCGGACCGACCGACGATGATGTGACCCGCCGGGTTGTGGCGAGCGTGGTTAACCGCCCGTTGGTCTACAGTGAAGAAGCCGAAAGGCACGTGCGGCAATACTTCCAGCATACCGAGAGACCTATGCCTGAGCGTGTGTTGCGTCAGGCTTGGTTGCCTGAGGGGACTACTCCTATTCCCAATCCGCGCGGCACCGCATTGGGAATCTGGCTTGAGACGGAAGGGAAGCTGCTTGTGGCCCTTCCGGGTGTCCCATCGGAACTGAAGGCCATGGCGGAGGAGTATGTCTTGCCCCGGCTGGTCGGCCGGGAAGGAGCCCGGATCACTCATTCGCGCGTGTTGCATTTTTGCGGTATCGGTGAATCGAGTCTGGAGGAGCTGGTCGATGATCTCATCCGAGAGCAGAGCAATCCGACGATTGCTCCCTATGCCAGCCTGGGCGAGGCCCGTCTGCGGCTGACCGCTCATGCCGGTTCGATCAGCGAGGCACAAGCCAAAATAGAGCCCTTAGAACGGGAAATACGCAGACGCGCCGGTCATCTTCTCTACGGCGCTGACGGATGCACTCTGGAACAGGCAGTGGGCGATTTGCTTGTTGCTCAAGACGCTACTTTGGCTACCGTTGAATCTTGCACGGGAGGCTTACTGGCCCATCGTTTGACCAATGTGCCGGGAAGTTCCCGGTACATGTTGCAAGGCTGGGTAACATACAGCAACGAATCAAAAATGACGGAAGTAGGCGTCCCCCGTGAGCTGATAGACCGTCACGGTGCAGTAAGTGCGGAGGTAGCGGAGGCTATGGCCCTGGGTGCTTGTCGATGCGCCGGAAGCACCTATGCTTTGTCTACCACGGGCATAGCCGGTCCCGGGGGCGGAACTGACAAAAAGCCGGTCGGATTGGTCTACATCGCTCTTGCGGGACCGGACAAGTCGGTCGAGGTTGTCAAGTGCAACTTCCCCGGGAACCGTCTCGACTTCAAGACACGGGCCACTACCGCCGCTCTTAATCTGTTACGTCTGCGCCTATTGCAGAAGTAGCACTATGGAGGAGGTGCGCTTCACTGCGTCGAAGTCCTGACAAGCCAACCGTTTCGGCACAAGGTGAAGACAACCGTCAGAGAATGCGTGTCTTTGTGGCGCTGCCCCTTCCGGACGCAGTTGCCGCTACCCTTGCTAGCTTCGTGCAGCAGTTTGACCAATCCAGGATCCGCTGGGTAGCACAGGCCAATTTTCATGTGACACTCCGTTTTTTGGGTGACATTCCTGTTGATGATGTGAAGTCCGTCTCTGTCGCTTGCGCGAGAGCGGCGCGGGTCGTCGGGCCGCTAAGGCTCGTTGTGGAAGGCACGGGGGCCTTTCCGGGCTGGCACAGACCCTCCGTTTTGTGGGCAGGACTGTCGGGCGAGACGGCGTCTCTTCGGCAGCTGGCCACCTGTCTGGAGGAGGAGCTCGTACGTGTTGGTTTTCCCCCGGAACCACGGCCGTTCAAGGCACATGTGACTTTAGGCCGCTGTCGGTCAAGCTGTTCCAGGGAGTTGTGCCAGCGATTACAGGCAGCCGGTGAAAAATTACGAGAACCTTGGTTGGCTGATACGATGGTGATCTATCAGAGTGTTCTTTCTCGGCTGGGGCCGAGTTATGTTGCTTTGGACTGCGTTGAGTTAGGCGGCGCCCCAAGAGGCGGAGAAGCAGAGAGAGGGAAGCAAAGTGTCCACTGATGAACGGCAAAAAGCCTTGGAATTGGCACTGGCGCAGATTGAGAGGCAGCATGGTAAGGGGTCCATCATGCGCCTTGGAGAAGCCTCTGCCGGGCTTTCCGTGGAATGCATACCTACCGGAGCGCTTTCTCTGGACGTCGCTTTGGGTGTCGGAGGCATTCCCAGAGGTCGTGTGGTCGAGGTTTTCGGACCCGAATCATCCGGCAAGACTACTTTGACATTGCATGTCATGGCCGAAGCTCAAAAGGCCGGCGGCATGGCGGCCATGATAGACGTCGAGCATGCTCTCGATCCGAGTTATGCACAAAAAGTCGGTGTGGACATCGACAACCTACTTATCTCGCAGCCGGACAATGCCGAGAGCGCTTTGGAGATTGCCGAGGCGTTGGTGCGCAGCGGAGCCATTGATTGTATCGTGATTGACTCGGTGGCGGCTTTAGTGCCGCGTGCGGAGATTGAAGGTGAGATGGGAGACAGTCACGTCGGACTGCAGGCCCGTCTGATGTCTCAGGCCCTGCGCAAACTGACCGGTGCCATAGGCAGATCACGAACCGCGGTGATCTTTACCAATCAAATCCGGGAAAAAGTCGGCGTGATGTTCGGTTCTCCGGAGACGACGCCCGGAGGCAGGGCCCTCAAATTCTACGCGTCAATACGACTGGACATCCGGCGTGTGGAAACCCTCAAACAGGGTAACGAGAACATCGGAAGCCGTACCAGAGTGAAGGTTGTGAAAAACAAGGTCGCCCCACCGTTCCGGGAGGCGGAGTTCGACATCATCTACGGCCAGGGCATCTCGCGCGAGGGCAGCGTTTTGGATGTCGCCGTTGATTTGGATATCGTTCAAAAAAGCGGAGCTTGGTTCTCCTACGGTGATACTCGTCTGGGACAAGGACGGGAAAACGTTCGGGAGTTTTTGAGGCAGAATCCTGAGTTGACTGATGAAATCGAGGCTTTGGCCCGTCAGAAGCTCGGTTTGCCCGGGCTGAATAAGGCTAAAGCCTCGGAAGCGAGCGAGGCGACGGCGAAGTAAACCATGGCGGGGCTGGTGACCGCGGTGCGCAAAAAACGCCGCGGTGTTTATGAGGTGTGTATCGACGACGACCGCATGTTTTTGTGTCCCGATGATGTTCTTGTTCGCCGGCGGTTGGAAGCCGGAAAAAGACTTAGCTCATCGGAACTGGAAGAGATTCTGGCCGAAGCGGAGGCAGCTTTGGCCGTACGAGAAGCATTAGCTATCGTATCCAGATTCTCCCGGACGCAACGAGAGATGACCGCGAGTCTTCAACGCAAAGGTTTCGGGCCGGCAGCCATCGACACGGCCGTGAGAAGGCTCAGTGAGATGGGTTACATTGACGATGTCGGTCTGGCCAAACGCTTGGTCCGCGAGTTTGATGAGCGGGGTGACATGGGCTACTGGCGAAAAAGACAGAGATTGTTGGACAGAGGTTTTGATGCCCATGTGATTGACGCAGCTTTGGGGCCTCTGACCGAAGAAGCAGAACGTCAACGGGCTTTGGCTTTGGCTCGAACCCGACCCGCTCCGACCAACGAGGCACAGATGCGGCGGTTGGCAAACTACCTGTATCGGCGCGGATTTAGCGAGAGCGTCGTATGGTGGTGCCTGCGTCAGTTGGGCGCTGAGGTTGACATCGATCAGTGGTAAAGCTACAATTAATGGCGGGCTTTTGGTCAGGTTGTAGGCTTTTGGTCCAGTATGCGGCGACAATGTCCCGGGCATCAGAGCCTGGATTGATGATAAAACGGCACATGCCATGGTCCGAGGTGAAGCCGAGCTCGTCTCGGCTTTCTTTACAACCTGTGGCCCTTTCCCGGCTTGTCTGCCGCGGTTTTATTTGCAGTTAAGACGGTGGAAACAGTGGGGAAGGGGGGGTAACTAATAGTACTCGTATTAGTGATTTTGTTCGTAGCAGCTGCTGCGTTTGCCGGTGGCTACTTCGTTCGTAGGACGGTAGCCGAGGCTAAATTAGGGTCGGCTGAAGCCGAAGCCAAAAGAATCGTGGAGCAGGCGATTCAGTCGGCGGAAGCGAAAAAGCGTGAATCTCTCCTTGAAGCCAAGGAAGAGGTTCATAGGATGCGTTTGGATGTTGAGCGAGAGCTTCGCGATCGACGCCACGAGCTAAATCAGTTTGAAAGGCGTCTTCTGAGCAAGGAAGAAAACCTCGACAAACGACTGGAGCAGATTGAAGCCAAGGAAACAGCGCTGGAGGAACAGAAAAAGAGTCTGGAGTCCGCCGAGCGCGAAGTGCAAGCCATGGCTGAACACTGGCACCAAGAGCTTGAACGTCTGGCGAGTATGACCAGCGAAGAGGCTCGTGCGTACCTGCTTCAGCGTACCGAGGAAGAAGTGCGCCATGAAATGGCCTTGAAGATCAAAGAAATCGAGACTGAAGCTCGCGAGCAGGCTGAACGCAAAGCACGCAATATTGTCTCGTTGGCCATTCAGCGGTACGCTGCCGATCACGTGGCTGAAAGTACTGTTTCAGTAGTCAATCTGCCCAATGATGAGATGAAGGGGCGGATTATCGGTCGCGAGGGACGCAACATCCGTACTCTGGAGACGCGGACGGGCATCGATTTGATCATTGATGACACGCCTGAAGCCGTTATCCTGTCGGGTTTCGATCCGGTGCGGCGCGAGGTGGCGCGTATAGCCTTGGAGAAACTCGTAGCCGACGGGCGTATCCATCCGGCGCGTATTGAAGAGATGGTGGAAAAAGCCCAACGTGAGGTCGAGCAGACCATTCGTGAGGCGGGTGAACAGGCAGCTTTTGAGGCCGGAGTGAATAATCTGCATCCGGAACTGGTCAGATTGCTTGGGCGCCTGCGGTTTCGCACCAGTTACGGCCAGAATGTGCTTCTGCACAGCATAGAAGTGAGTCATCTGGCTGGCATTATGGCCGCTGAGTTGGGCGCCGATGTCCGTCTGGCCAAGCGTGCCGGTCTGCTGCACGACATCGGAAAAGCGGTAGACCATGAGATGGAGGGGACTCACCTGGAGATCGGGCGCGAGCTCTTGCGCCGATACAAAGAGCCCCGTGAAGTAATACATGCCATGGAGAGCCACCACGGTGATTACGAGCCGAAATCGGTGGAGGCCGTTCTTGTCACGGCCGCAGACAGCATTTCAGCGGCTCGTCCAGGCGCACGTCGGGAGTCTCTCGAGAATTATATACGTCGACTGGAGAAACTTGAGGCTATCGCGGATTCACTGGACGGGGTGGAAAAATCATATGCTATACAGGCGGGGCGAGAGATACGTATTATCGTCAAGCCTGAGCGCATTGATGATGCCACGGCGACCAAGTTGGCCCGCGACATGGTGAAACGCATCGAATCTGAGTTGGAGTATCCGGGGCAGATCAAAGTCACCGTTATCAGGGAGACTCGAGCGGTTGAGTACGCCAAGTGATACTTGTATCGGTCTTAGAAGTGGCGTGAGGTTGTGGTTGAGGCCCAGCCTCACGCCGTGATCCCAGGTGGGGTGGGGTATATCATGAATGGTTCTGATGCCACGGTCGTGGCAGAGTCCGAAGGGGCTTCACTGCAGGCGACTCTCTTGGTTTCGATCCTTCTGCGCTTTCCGGAGGTCAGTTCAGTCCGTTTTTTGCCGCAAGAAGGCCGCATCGCTTTTACTTTTCTTCTCCGGCAACCTGAAAACAGTGTCTGCCTGGCGTCATTTGAGCAATCCGTCCTTGAGCATCTCGATGCCTTTTCCGCCATTGAAAAATCTGAAACGGGCTTCGTTTCCGTCGAGTGCAAGACATACGGACCGCTGACCGTGGTCGAAGTGATCCGTGAGGTCAAGTCTTTTTCCCGTCAAGAGCTTTCCATGCTTATAGCGCTGATCAGGGATTATTTCGGTGATGCGCTAGTCGTGGAAACGAGTGACACGCTCCACCTGGAAGAACAGATGTTCGAAGAGGGATTGATCGACGACATCCTAGAGGACGTACGGCGTGCAGGCCCTTGGCGTGAACTCATGGGCTTTCGTGATGCTGGTCGCGTTTTGATCTTCAATAAGAATCGCCACAAAGCACGGGAATAGGAGGTCTAGTAGCATGGAAGTTCTCAAAGTGTCAGCGAAATCGAACCCAAATTCGGTAGCAGGAGCCTTGGCCGGAGTACTTCGTGAGCGAAACGCCGTTGAGTTGCAGGCCATCGGTGCCGGGGCCATCAATCAGACCGTGAAAGCGATCGCCATCGCTCGGGGCTTTATGGCTCCCAGCGGTATCGATTTGGTATGCATTCCTGCTTTTGTCGATGTGGTGATCGGTAACGAGGAGCGAACGGCTATCAAGTTTATCGTCCAGCCCCGTTGAGGCATCTTTTTTCTGAGTGAAATATCACAAGAGTGAGCAGTACAGGAGATAAACGAAAAAAATGAGTGGCGGTTCGTACTGGATTGCCGATTTTCATTGCGACACACTGTTTCAGATCATGCGCCATGGAGGCGAGTTGCACAAACGTCCCGAAGGGCACCTGGATGTGGAGCGCTTGACGGCAGCAGGGGTGGATTTGCAGGTGTTCGCCATCTATGCCCCTGTGAAATCGGCTCGGGGCCCATTGCACGAAGCGCTGCTTATGGCAGAGACCTTTTGGCAGGCGGTGGACCGGAAGCTCCTGCAACCGGTGCTTTGGAGTGAGGATCTATGTGCAGACGCCTCCGGTGTGCGCGGCTTGTTGTCGTTGGAGGGTGCTGATCCGCTGCATGGAGACGTTGAACTACTCCGGCTCTTTTTCCGTCTGGGCGTGAGGGTGATGGGGTTGACGTGGAACGGAAGCAATGCTCTGGCTGATGGCGTGGATGTCGCTGAGGGAGGCAGGGGTCTTACGGAACTCGGGCGGTGTATCGTAAAAGAGATGAACCGCTTGGGCATGCTGGTGGATGTCTCTCATCTGTCCGAGCGCAGTTTCTGGGACGTGATCTCTGTATGCGAGGGTCCCGTAATCGCTTCGCATTCCAACGCGCGGGCCATCTGCTCTCACCGGCGCAATCTGTCGGATGCACAGTTGCGGGCTGTGGCAGCCAGCGGCGGCGTAGTCGGGCTCAACTTCTATCCGCCGTTTCTTGCATCGGCCGGAGAGGCAGGTCTCGCCGATATCCTGCGGCACGCTGAGCATATGCTCTCTGTCATGGGTCGAGGTCACGTGGGGCTGGGCTCTGATTTTGACGGTGTCAACAGGCTGCCTGAAGGAATCACCGGAGTCGAATCATTGCCCATATTGGGTGGGGCCATGGAAAAGGCCTTTGGGGTCGAAGTGACAGAGGAGATCATGGGCGGCAGCTTTGTCAACCTCTTGGTCTCCGTGCTGCCTAAGAAACCTTCGGATCAATAGAACGCAAATCCACAGGGCATACTATCCTCGTATGCGTTTTGCAAAGGGGGTAGCTCATGTCCGTTATCAAGGTCATTGAGTTGGTGGGACAATCGGATACGTCGTGGGAGGACGCCGTACGTCAAGCTATCAAAGCTGCGGCCAAGACAGTCCGCCACATTCGGGGAGTTGAGGTCCTCAATTTCACGGCTCAGACGGATGAAAACGGCAATATCTCCAGCTATAGGGCCAACGTGCATCTGGCGTTTGAAGTGGAGCGCTAAGAGAGCGGGTATACTCGCCGGATAAGAGGGCACGATAGGTTTATCAAGCGTGGGATAGCTTGGGCTGGAGGTGAGTACCCGTGGACTGGCTCGGAGCAGTTGTACGATTCGTCGTGTCGGCTCTGGTCCTCATGTTTGTCGGGTTGATTGTACCGGGATTTCAGATCATGGGCTTTTGGAATGCCCTGTTGGCGGCCTTGGTCATCGCTGCCGTGGGGTGGCTGATCGAGGCGACGATGGGTAAACGCGTATCGCCGTACAGCAGAGGCGTGGTCGGCTTTCTCGTGTCCGCAGTTGTCATCTGGGCGACTCAGTTTGTAATTCCTAGCATGGAGGTAGGGATACTGGGAGCCCTTTTGGCAGCCTTCGTGATCGGGATCATCGACCTATTCGTTCCGACCACAGTTCGATAGTGACAACTTGTGACCCAGGTCCATACGGTGGCCTGGGTCTTGGTTTGGGGGCTTCAGCGTGCGGCTTAGTAGGAAACTGTCTGAAAACCTGGATCTTCTTAAGGACCAATTGGGCGTGGGCATCACCTTTGATGTGGTGGTTCGTGAGCTGATCATTGCGGGCAAACCCGCGGCCATGATCTTTCTCGACGGTTTCATTAAGGATACGCTGACGGCAGATATCATGAGGCGATTGCAGCACGTGGAGCGATGTGAAGTCGTTCCGGGTGTCGTCAAGAAACTGGTCGCCGAGCAGATTGCGCACATCGAAGTTGACACGGTGGAATCCACCGAAGATCTGGTCGATCAGGTGCTGGCCGGGCAACTCGGCCTTTTGATTGACGGTGAGACTGAGGCCATTCTCCTCGATGTACGCACATATCCTGTACGGAGCATCGAAGAACCTGAACTGGAGCGAGTTACTCGGGGGTCTCGGGACGGTTTTGTGGAGACTCTCGTTTTTAACACCGCGTTGATTCGCCGGAGAGTGCGTGATTCGGGCTTGCGCTTTGAGCTGTTACAAGTGGGTTCTCGCTCTAAGACTGACGTCGTCTTAGCCTACATCAGTGACATAGCCGATCCGGAGCGGGTCAAGGATCTGAAGGCCCGTATTCAGGCCGTGAACATGGATTCTTTGGTCATGGGTTCAAAGAGTCTTGAGGAGCTGTTGTTTCCCAGATCGCTCAACCCTCTGCCGCAGGTCCGCTACACGGAACGACCGGATGTGGCGGCCGCCCACCTGTACGAAGGGCATATACTCATCCTGACCGATACCACGCCAATGGCCATGATCGTCCCGGTCACGTTCTTTCACTTCACACAACATGCCGAGGAGTACTTCCAGGCTCCGGTGGTGGGGACATACCTGCGCTGGGTGCGGACCCTGGCCTTGTTTCTCGCCTTATTCTTAACCCCGTTGTGGCTGAGCCTTTACAAACATAGGACCGCCTTGCCAGATTTTCTGCAGTTTATCGGGCCCAGAGAAAGCTCAACAGTGCCTGTCGCATTGCAGTTTTTTATTCTCGAAGTCGGTGTGGATCTGATCCGGATGGCGCTGATCCATACCCCTGGTTCGCTGGCTACCTCTCTGGGTATTGTCGGAGCGATTCTCCTGGGCGATCTTGCAGTTCAGGTCGGGTTGTTCGTTCGCGAGACCATCCTGTACACGGCGGTGATGGCCATCTGCTATTTTGCCATACCGAGCATTGAGTTTGCTCTGGCCATACGGACCTTTCGTTATCTGCTTCTTTTTGCAGTCACGCTGTTTGGATTTCCCGGTCTGCTCGTCGGCGCGTTCGGTGTTTTCCTGGTCATTGCCCAGACGGACTCAATGGGTGTCCCCTACATGTGGCCTCTTGCGCCGTTTGCGAGCGGACCGTTTTTTCGCCTTCTCCTGCGTTACCCGGTCCCGCAGGTGCGTTATCGGCCGACGTATGCCGGAGGCAAGGACAAAGACGTGAGATAATCCCGGCGGAGTACGGCTGGGGCTGAGTGATCGGGAAGCATTGATCCCTCTCAAGGGCTGTGCTAGGATGAGAAAGCATAGCCTCTTGTTCATTTTGGAGGGAAGAACTTGCATCTTCGAGGAAGTATGCGCATTAATGACAGTGGACATCTCGAAATAGGCGGATGTGACACCGTCGAGTTGGCGCGCCGTTTTGGCACTCCGTTATATGTTTTTGATGAACTTGAGATTCGCCGTCGGTGCCGTTCGTATAAGGAGGCACTCGAGCGGTACTACCCTCATGGCAACATCATATATGCAGGCAAAGCCTTTCTCACTCAAGCCATGTGTCGAATCATCCAAGACGAGGGAATGTACCTTGATGTGGTATCGGGAGGGGAGCTCTTTACGGCCCTTTCGGCCGGCTTTCCTGCCGAGCGCGTTTTCTTCCATGGTAATAACAAGTCTCAGGAAGAGATCGCCTATGGTATAAAAAGCGGGGTGCATCGCTTTGTAGTTGACAATCTTCACGAACTGGAGATGCTCAACGAAGAGGCAACCAGGAACGCTACTACGGTCGACGTGTTGATCCGTGTCGCTCCCGGAGTCGAAGTTGACACTCACTCTTATATGCGTACGGGACAGATGGACTCGAAATTCGGGTTTGGAATCGACGACGGACGGGCCTTGGAGGCGATCAGAGCCATACGCCGGAGCTCTCATTTGCGCTTGCGCGGCCTTCATGCTCATATCGGTTCACAGATTTTCGAACTCGAGTCCTATGAAATGACGACGCGTCTTATGGTGGAGTTTATTGACCGGCTGCGCACTGATAACGGAGTGGATATCGAAGAGCTGAACATGGGCGGTGGATTGGGTATTCGCTACTCAGCGGACGACACTCCGTCCACTATCGAGGCTTTCGTAGAGACGGTGGCTGGTGCTTTAAAGGTGGAATGTCGCAGCAAAGACCTGCCGTTGCCGAGATTGTACTTTGAGCCTGGCAGATCAATCGTGGGGGAGGCGGGCACGACTCTTTACACCATCGGCGGTTCGAAGGAGATTCCGGGCGTACGTAAGTATATATTCGTAGACGGTGGCATGGCAGACAATCCTCGGGTTGCTCTTTATCAGGCTGAGTATGAGGCCATGGTGGCCAATAAGGCGCTGCAAGCACCAAGTGATTTGGTCACCGTAGCGGGCAAGTGTTGTGAATCCGGTGACATTCTCATCTGGGACATCAACCTACCTCCTTGCGCTCCCGGAGATATTCTAGCCGTCTTTGCCACAGGTGCGTACAACTACAGCATGGCCAGCAACTACAATCGACTGACGCGACCCGCAGCGGTCTTGGTCTGCGACGGAGAAGCCGACCTCATCGTTCGGCGCGAGAGCTTCAGCGATCTGGTGCAGCACGATTGTATACCTGAGCGGTTGCGTCTTCTGGCATCAGACTGTCATGGGTTATCAGATACGCCTCTCCGCATTTGAGGGTCCTTTTGATCTTTTGTTCCACCTGATTGAACAGGCAAAGGTGGACATCTGGGACATCCCCATCGCCCGGATTACCGAGCAGTATTTGGAGTATTTGGCGAGCGTTGATGAGCTGGATTTGGAATCAGCAGGCGAGTATCTGGTCATGGCGGCTACTCTGCTGGCCATCAAGGCTCGCCTGCTTCTGCCGCAACCTGCCTGCGAATCCGACGAAGAAGAGAGTGAGGAGGTTGATCCCCGACACGAACTGGTCAATCGTCTCCTAGTCTATCGGCAGTTTCGCGAGGCAGCAGCCGTGTTGGCTGATTTGCGAACCGGGCGAGATCTTCTTTATCCTCGGGGACAGATCCCGCATCCTGACTGGAGTCAGCCGCGCTTTACCCGCCCGGTCGGCGAGGCGACCGTCGACGATCTGCGACGAGCCATGCAAGAGGTACTTCAGGCCTACCGGCCGCCTCCTCCGACCGCGGCCATACCCCGTCGAACAATCACCGTTGATGGGTGTATCAAGCGTATCGAAAAGGTGATTCGGGAGAATCCCTTGTGTTCGTTCCGGCATTTGTTACCTGCCCGGCCCACGCGTCAGGATGTCATTGTTACCTTTTTAGCTCTTCTGGAGCTGGTGCATCGGAATCTGCTCCGCGTGGAGCAGCCGGCGGCTTTTGCTCCTATAGAGATCTCCGGGAAACAAGGTGAGACTGATGCCTGAAGCACACGTGTTGGCTGGCTTGGAGGCTTTGCTTTTTGCCAGCAGTGAACCGGTGCCCATGAAGGAACTGGCTCGCTTATTGGATGTGGACGTGTCTGTCATCGAAGAGGCTCTGGAAGCTATGCGCACGGACTATGCCGATCCGAGAAGGGGCTTTATGCTTGATGAAGTGGCGGGAGGGGTACGTCTGGTCAGCAAG
>LFTP01000268.1 GCA_001513395.1 Clostridia bacterium DTU080 | reverse complement strand
CCCTAGCTCCGATTTCGTTGATAACGGATTGGATCACCAGACCACCTATCGCCGCCCCCATCATGTCCAAAGGCGCTCCCCCAAAGAGCATAGCCAGCATGGCGGAAGCCACACTGGCGGCAAGAGCGGTCATCCCCGGCGTGTAAGAAGGCGGGGCCGTCCGGATCTTATTCAACTCACGTTGAGCTTCTTCGATGCCCAACCGACCCTGGAAGGCTCGGCGCGACAGATCGTTGATGGCTACCACCCTGGCTAAATCATTGCGGGTCGATGGTACGCGCCTGACGATGGTGTATGTTGAGCCATCGCCACTTTCGCCGGAGACCAAAAGGCCGGTGGGGGTGGCATAGGCATCCACGCGGCGGACACCGTAGGCACGAGCCAGGTGGTCTATGGTCTCCTCCACACGTGAGATCTCACCGCCAGAGCTGAGCATGGTGACACCTGCATCCGCTGCCAATCGCATGACGACGGAGAGCGGTACATCATAAGAGGACGATGTATCCGGCACGTGCTTTCCCCACCTGCTTAAATCTCTTGTTCAACGATGCGGCGACTGCGTAAATCAAGTTTGGTGTAGTCCGGTATCTGATAGCGATTTCCGTCGGCGTCTCTGAACAGGATACGTGTCCCTATGGCCGTCAGATCTCGACGTGATCGCATCTCAATGCGGCGTGGCCCTCTGTCGGTCTCCACGTCCCATATGGGCACGAGTCCGGCATACGACAGGCTATTTATCTTCGTCACAACGGGCACCAGGTAGGTATCATTCAGGAGCTGAGTAAAAAGCTGTTGAACCTCCGGATGGCAGGCATCCAAGCTTTCGATGATACCAATCTCTTCGCCCTCCGAATCCAAAAGGACGATGAATCGGCGCTCATCGCTTAGCGGGAACGAGCGTACTAGTCGTACGTTTTCATATACTTGCCCGTTTACGGTCACCTCAAGCTCCTTCATGGGATTGAGGCGCGCTTGTATTTCGTGAGCAGGCAAAAGGTTGAGTTCGGATATCAAGTGCTCTCGCTGCGTAAGAGCCATCAATGCTTTCCTCCCCAGGAGTACCATGTATGGTACGACTCCGCCGAGTCGCTTGCGATAGTCATGGCGCTTTCGCTCCGGGCGCTCGGCGGCAAGTTCTTGTTTAAACACTTGACAACTCGGCTCGTCATCGGACGAACTGAGACTCGTTCAGCTTACGGCCGATGCCGTACATGAGCGGATCTCCAGACCGAGAGGGCCAGTCAAATTAAGTGTTCAACAGAAGCATGTCATGTGTTCGGAGTCCGTCGGTAGCCCGTACTACGACGGACTACCGACGGATCTGCCTTTTGCGGACGACCTACACCGCTCTTATTTGAGCCAACTCACGCTGTATGCCGCACAAGCGAGCATAGATGCCGTCTTTTGCCATCAACTCGTCGTGCGTGCCCATCTCCACCAATTCGCCTTTGTCCAGGACAAAGAGGCGGTCAGCAAAGCGCAGGGTGGAAAGACGGTGCGCGATGGCAAAAGTCGTCCTTCCCTTCACAAGACGCTCGAGTGCTTCTTGTATCTTCGCTTCGGTTTCAGTGTCAACCGAGGAGGTCGCCTCATCGAGGATGAGAATTCGCGGATCTTTCAAGATGGCCCGGGCAATCGCCAGACGCTGACGTTCTCCGCCTGACAGACGGGTGCCGCGTTCACCCACTCGGGTGTCGTAGCCGTCGGGGAAGCTGATGATGAACTCGTGGGCGTTGGCCGCTTTGGCCGCGGCTACGATCTCCGCAAAGGTGGCGCCGGGCTTTCCGTAGGCGATATTCTCCGCGATGCTACCGTTGAACAGGAAAGGTTCCTGTAGCACGACACCGATCTGATCCCGCAACGACTTGGGATGAATCTGGCTCAGGTCATGACCGTCGATCGTGATCTGACCGTCATCCACCGTATAAAAGCGCATGATCAAATTGATGAGCGTGCTCTTTCCCGCACCGCTGCGTCCGACAAGGCCGATCATTTCTCCCGGTTCCACGACGAAGGAGAGGTTCTTGAGTACGGGCTCTCCCGGTTCATACGCAAAGGTGACGTTCTTGAACTCCACCCGACCTCGGATCGGCGGTATGGCCGGTGGCGAGGTGGTAGCCGGAACCTCCGGTTCGGTATCCAGCACTTCAAAGACCCGTTCAGCCGAGCTGGCGGTTTGCTGGAAGCGTTGGTTCAGGTTACACAGGGATTGCACCGGTTGGTAAAAGCGCCACATGTAGTTGGTGAAAGCCATCAGTCCGCCAAGGGTTAACTGACCGCTCATCACCCGCTGACCGCCGAACCACCAGATGAGGATCGTGCCCATATAGGTCAAGGTCCCCATGGTGGGGCCATACATGGCGCTGATCCGGGCGGCTCGCAGTTCGCCGGTGAGCACGTCTTTACTTCGGATCTCAAACCGATCTACTTCCCGCTCCTCCTGGGCGAAGGCCTTTACCACGCGCATACCGGGTATAGTGTCTGCCAGTATGGAGCTCACCGCGTCGTGGCGGCGCCACAATACCTGGTAGGTGCGGCGCAGGCGTTGTCCGAACCACATAGTGGTCATGATCAAAAACGGGGTTGGTATCATGATCAAAAGCGTCAGCCGCCAACTCATCGACAACAGGATTGAGGTGATGATGATCAATGTAATGATATCCTGAAGAATGTGCTGGATGCCGTCACTCAAAAAATCCTGCAGGCGTCTGACGTCACCTGTTACACGTTGCATGATGCGCCCGGTCGTCTCACTGGTAAAATAACCTAATGACAGACTCTGTAAGTGCGAGTAAACCGCGTTTCTCAGGTCGTAGGTGATGTTTTGCCCCAACCATGAGATAAGAAAACGACGGAATGCGTTCATGGCTGATGAGGCCAAATGAACGAAAAACTGCAGAGCAACCAGCATAAACAGCATTCGCTTGGTGGCTGGTTGAGCAATCGGCGCCAACAAGCGTACCAGGCGATCGTTTTGCGCCGGACTTGCGGTGTACTCCGCGTCGATATCGACATTGCCTCCGAGCGTTTCTTGTGCTGCCGGAAGGAGCACATGGTCTACGAGGGTGCGGTTGATCAGCGGCGGTGTCAGTGACAGAAATGTGGCGGTGAAAAGGAGCAAGAAAGCCAACGCAGCGGCACGCCAGTGGGGAAGTACGTAGGCAAAGAGCCGAATCACCAGCTGCCGCCGGTCGAGACAGTGCGGACAGGTCCCCATGCGAGGCGGAATGACTCTATTGCACTGAGGACATCGGTTTCGGGTTCGGCCGTCACTTTTGGCCTTCCAACGCTCCGTGGGAGGGACGATCTCCCGTTTCTCATTTACTGCCGTCTGCACCTGTTCTTCGATCTTCAGCGGGACACTCGAAAACTGCGCAGCAAGGGTTCGGGAGTAGCGGACTATATCATGAGCCTGAAACTTCGTAAAGACGCGTAGGACACTGTTGCCTTGATAATCGACAATGATAACACGAGTAATATCTTTTAAGGGAACCGACTCGACTCTCTCAGCGCCCAGCGCCATGACACGACGATCCGTCAGTATGAACCATTCTGTCCCAAATACACCCTCCAGCGTGTAGTCGGTGGGCAGAGTCAATACCACAGACTCTTTGGCCTCCAACATCTCACGCAGCCTGGCTTCTTCGGCCTGCGGTAGGCTAACCTTCTCCTCGTGGGTCAGCTCATTTGAGCGGGAGGCGATCCGTTCAGCCAATTGGAAATCACCCTTCCGGTTTCAACTGATGGCGTGGGTCAAACGGGAAAGGAGTTCGCACAACTTCTTTAGTTCCTCGTCGCTTAATACAGAGTACCAGTCGCTGATTTGCTGTTCGAGCTCAGGAGCCACACTGTCGCGCAGCGCACGGCCTTTGACCGTCAGTCTCACCTTGACGACGCGCCGATCGGATTTGCAGCGCTGTCGTGTGACATATTCGGCTTTCTCCAACCTGTTTACAATGCCAGTCGCCGTGCTGAGATCCGCGTTGATGTGTGCGGCCAGATCAGTCAATGTCACCCCCTCTTCGTTCACATGCGAAAGCAGATTATACTGACGCGACGTGATCCCCCAAGGCTCCAGATGCGTCCGGATGGCTCGGTGGATCCGCCAGAAAGTGAGCGTCAGTTGTCGATGGGTTCGCATGTGAACGTTTGTTGACTTGGTCACGTCATCAACCTCCACGCCAACAGATTCGGCCGGTCTCCGTTGCATCGGGCCTTAGTTCGGCCGGACGCTCGGATCCCGACTATGTGTCCTTAGTATACAAATAATTGGCGTACAAAGCATCCCCTAAAACAGAATCTCTGCGGATTATTTGTCTCGACGTTTACTCTTCCGGACCTCCCGCCGCTACCTCCCGCAGACCAATTGCCTCCTCGGGGTGCTCTCCCGTGTCCCAGCGAACGATCAGCTTGCGCAGCCAGCCGGCGGCTACAAACAAGACAACGCCAATGAAGACGAACAGCCAGCGCGTATCGGCAACCGTTCCCACAACACCCGAGAAGACAGGCCCGACAACACCCCCGAAGGTGAATGCTGATTGCTGCATGCCGAAGGCCATGCCCTGAAAGGATTCTTCAACCCGAGTGGCGATCAGTGCCGCGGCACTCGGGCGTAAGGCAGCCACACAGGCTCCGAGGATGAAGTACAAGACGGAGAAGACCAAAGTGGTGCGAGCAAAGCTCAAAGATATGGAGGCTATAGCCGATAGCACCAAAGCAACGGGAATGAGCTCGGTAAAGCCCTTACGCTCGCCCAGTCGAGTCCAAAGACCGGCTGTAAGGACGAAAGCAATCCCCGGCAGAGAAAAGATGATCCCACTGAGCCACTTGGGTGAGTCGTCCCCAAGACGGTTGAGGTAAAGAGCCAACATGGGCTGAATGCCGCTGGTGGTAAAGGCCGTGAAAGCTACGGTGATCATGACGACTAACAGAACCGGATGCGTCAGTGTCTTTACCGTGTCTTCCCAAAGCGTGGTTGTCGGACGTGTTCTTTTTTTCTCTTTTTCTTCCACGAGAATCAGGACCAGCAGCGTACACAATAAAACGATTGTGCCTGAAGCGCGCAAGGCGCCGCGAAAACCAAAAGCTTCTGCCAGCATTCCTCCGATCGCCGGCCCGATAATGGTTCCCGCGGCGTTAGCCGTATGTAAAGAGGCCACATAGCGAGCACTCAAATGCCTGGGAGTGTTGGTGGCGGCCAAAGCCACCGCTCCGGGTACAAATCCGGTCAGAGCACCGTTGAGAAGGCGACAGAGGGCCACATGCCAAGCAGCCGTGGACAGACCGGTGGCGTAATAAATAAGCCCCAGGAAGATGCCGGCCCGAATCATCATCGGCTTACGCCCGTAGCGGTCCGCCATACGCCCCCAAAAAGGCTGAAAAAAAACCGCCGTCACATTGCTGGCCGCGGCAACAACCCCAGCCCATATGCTCAGATGTGTTGTCACCCCGAGGTCTTGAAGGAATAAAGGAAGGAACGGAACGACTTGCTGGAAAGACGCAGCTGCCAAGAAAGTAGAAATCCAAAGCACTGCAAGGTTCTTCTGATAGTACTGCAAGGAGATGCACGCCTCCGGGGTTCATGGAATGGCTAGCTATGGCTACTTGTACTGATGATTCTACACCATAATAGGTATAGAGTCCATCGTTAGCTGCGCCGTGTGCGACAGGAATTGTCCCCTCCCCTGTCTAACTGAGTTGGCTGGACGAAGGGTCGGAAGGGTTTGTGTAAGGAGGAACGCCATTGTTGAACAAGATCGCCGATGTTGTTCGAGGCTTATCCGCGGACGGAGTGCAACAGGCCAAGTCGGGACATCCGGGCATGCCATTAGGTGCTGCTGAGATAGGTACCGTTCTCTACAGCGAGATTCTGCAGCATGATCCCACTGATCCGGCGTGGCCGAATCGTGATCGCTTCGTGCTGTCTGCCGGACATGCATCTATGTTGCTTTACGCCTTGTTGCATCTCACTGGATACGATCTGCCCATGAGTGAACTAAAACGTTTTCGCCAACTGGGATCCCGAACGCCCGGGCATCCTGAATACGGTGTCACTCCCGGTGTGGAGACCTCCACGGGACCTTTGGGACAGGGATTCGCCAACGCCGTTGGCTTGGCGTTGGCCGAAGCCATGCTGGCGGCTCGGTTCAACAGACCGGGTTATAACATAGTCGAGCATTATACCTATGTTTTAGCCAGCGATGGAGACATGATGGAAGGTATCAGTGCCGAGGCGGCCTCATTGGCGGGGCATTGGGGACTGGCCAAGCTCATTTGTATCTATGACTCCAATCGCATTTCCATCGAGGGCTCAACCGACATAGCTTTCACTGAGTCCGTAGGAGATCGTTTCCGAGCGTACGGATGGCATGTACAGACAGTTGACGGTCATGATCCTCAGCAGATCATTTCAGCGTTGGAGGCTGCCAAAGCTGAAAAGACTAAGCCATCGCTGATCATCGCCGAGACAATCATTGGACGGAAGAGTCCGAGAGAAGACAGTGCCAAATCTCACGGCGAGCCTCTAGGAGAAGAGAATGTGGTTGCTCTCAAAAAAGCGCTCAATCTGCCTGAAGAGCCCTTCTTTGTCCCTGAAGAGGTGTACGATTTCTACGCAACCAAACGCCGCGCTTGGAAGATGAAGCGTGAGCAGTGGGAAGAGCTTTTCGCTCGCTGGTCTCAGGAGCATCCTGACCTGCGCGCCGAGTGGGACGCTGCTTTTTCATCGGCGGTGCCTGAAGAGGTTTTGGGCGCTTTGCCCACATTCGAAGCGGGATCGGAACTGGCTACACGCGATGCCAGTGGTCAGGTATTGCAGAAAATCGCTGATCTGATACCGCATCTGGTCGGAGGTTCCGCAGATTTGGGCCCATCCACCAAGACTTATCTTGAGGGGTATGACGCGGTACAAAAGGGTGATTATCAGGGGCGAAATCTGCACTTTGGCGTTCGGGAGCACGCCATGGGCGCCATTTTGAACGGTATGGCTTTGCACGGTGGATTCCGTGTCTTTGGCTCCACTTTCCTGGTCTTTGTCGACTACATGCGTCCGACGATACGCATGGCCTCTCTGATGAAACTCCCTGTGGTTTATGTCTTCACTCATGACTCGGTCTATGTCGGCGAAGATGGACCTACTCATCAACCCATCGAGCAGCTGGAATCACTCCGTATCATTCCCGACGTTGTGGTGATGCGGCCTGCCGATGCTCTCGAGACCCGAGCGGCATGGGCGTATGCTCTTCAGCGCATCGACGGTCCGACGGTTCTGGTTTTGACCCGTCAGAAGCTGCCGACGTTAGCTTCCAAAGAGGCGGCTGAAGCGGGTGTGGGACGCGGCGGGTATGTATTTCGCGACTGTTCGGGTCAGCCCGACTTGGTGCTGATCGCCACCGGCAGCGAGGTGTCTCTGGCCTGTGCGGCTGCAGATCAACTGACCGCCGAGGGGCGTCGTGTCAGGGTGGTTTCCATGCCCTCGCGGGAGCTGTTCTTGGCTCAAGATGAGTCGTATCAGCGGTCGGTGTTGCCTGATGGAGGTCGTCGCCTCATCATTGAAGCCGGAGTGACCAGCGGCTGGCATGTGTTGCGGCGGCCGGGTGATGCGATATGCGGTATCAACCGGTTCGGGGAAAGCGGGCCCGGTGAGCAGGTGGCCCGACATCTGGGACTCACGGTGGAAAACATCGTTGCCAAAGGGCGCGAGTTGCTGCGCTGAGACTTATCGGGCAGGGTGAGGCTCGTGGCGGGCGTCACCCTGCTCGAGGAGCGGCGTGCGAAGCTGCCTGTGGTTTGCGAAAGAGTCGGAAGCGGATACCGGGTCTTCGT
>LFTP01000209.1 GCA_001513395.1 Clostridia bacterium DTU080 | reverse complement strand
CCTTCTATAGCTTTCCTTTTGGCACCTATGCGGTCTACAAAAAAGCCGACCCACGGCCCTGAGGTGACTGCCGCCACTAGGGTACCCAGGCCGACCGGTCCGCCGAGGAGAAAACCCGTGGTTACCAGGAGGAGATCCTGAATCACACAGGCCACTGACAGAGACAGGCCGCTGAGACGGACTATGGCCAACAACAGTGAATCGCGAGGACCGGCACCCCATTGCGGTGCCAAATACAGGCCCATACCCACCCCATTGATAATCACACCAAGTTCGAGAAAAAGCAGACCGGGTATTCCAGTGACATAGGGCATGAACGCTAAGAAGAAATCCATGAAAAAGCCGACCATGACGGCGTTGACCAACGTCACCCAGGTGATGGACCCGCGCAGCAACAGTGCCAGAGACACGGCGACTATACTCACCAGCTGTGAAACACGCCCGATGGAAAGCCCCGTCAAGTTGACAATACCCAAATGAAAGACATCCCAGGGCTTGGCACCCCAGGGTGTGCTGACGGTAACGGCAGTGCCCAGGCCGAGGCACATCAGGCCCAATCCGACCAGAAGAAGATCAAGTGAGACAAGGAAGGCTCGGCTTCCAGCGCGGTCTGCCGGGAGTAGAGGTGTTTTATTTGTCGCCATTAGTCTTCGTCCTGATAATCCGTGTTGTCACAGTGCGGACAATAGCCGTCCGTGGTGGCATGAATCTCCAGTTCATCTGCACCCAGATCTGAGTTCGGATCATAGATGGAGCCCTCGACACGGATCGCTTTACCGTGAGTCAAGGCAATGGCCACCTTGCGACGAGCGCCCTGCAGGATGCGCTGAAAAGTCGGCCGAGAGACTCGCATATGCTCGGCGCACGTCTGCTGATCCAGGCCTTTGGCGTCTTTTAGGCGCAAAGCTTCGAGCTCTTCAAGGCCGAGCGATACTATATCGATGTCTCGCAGACGAACACCTGCGGGTTTGAAGAATAATACCCCGGGAATGAATCCGATATGTCGCGGTATGGATGGACGCGCCAAACTCTTTCACCCTCCAAAGCTACGTGATCCGCTAACAGCATAACAGATCTGAGCTGCTGCGTCAGCCTATCGGTGCGCATGATCTCCGGATAAAAAAAGAGCTGTCCGACGGATCCGGACAGCCCTCCGAGTTTCTGTCGTTTAGGCAGTGACCCGACTGCGGCGCGTGAATTGGGTGTTGTAGAGATCGTAGTAAAACCCGCGTGCCGCTAGCAGCTCCTCATGTGTACCCCGCTCGATGATCTCACCGCGATTGATGACGAGGATTTCATCAGCTTCACGGATCGTCGACAGACGGTGAGCGATCACGAAAGCGGTACGGCCCTGCATCAAAGAAAGCATCGCCTTTTGGATCTCCGCCTCGGTACGAGTGTCGACGCTGCTGGTCGCTTCATCCAGAATAAGAATGGACGGATCGGCCAGGATGGCCCGGGCGATGGTCAGCAGCTGACGCTGTCCCTGGCTTAAGTTGCCGCCGTCAGAGGTGAGAACGGTGTTGTAGCCGTCCGGCAGGCGTTCAATAAAGGTATGAGCATTGGCCATCTTGGCGGCAGCTACGATTTCTTCATCCGTGGCATCTAAACGCCCGTAACGGATGTTTTCTTTGACGGTACCTGAGAACAGGTAGGTATCCTGCAAGACCATACCCATGGAGCGGCGCAGATAATCCTTCTTGAATTTGCGGATGTCATGTCCGTCAATCGACACGGCTCCTTCATCGACATCGTAAAAGCGCATGAGCAGATTGACCACAGTGGTCTTTCCTGCGCCCGTGGGGCCTACCAGAGCTATTGTCTGGCCCGGTTTGGCATGCAAAGAGACGTTCTTCAGCACGGGAACATCGGGAACGTAACCGAAGGAGATATTGTCGAAGCGAACGTCGCCTTTCACTTCGGGTGTTATGGCATCGGGCGCGTCCGGCATCTCATCGGGCTCGTCCATGATCTCAAAGACCCTTTCGGCGCCGGCCAGAGCGGACTGCAGCATATTGATTTGATTGGCGATGCCGTTGATCGGTCTGGCAAACTGGCGGGAGTAGTTGAGAAAGCTGGCGATCACGCCGACAGTGATCGCGCCTTGTACAGCCAGCCAGCCTCCGGCTCCGGCGACCAGGGCAAAAGACAGGTTGTTGATGACGTTCATCAGCGGCGGAATGAGCCCTGAGAAGACTTGAGCTTTGATGCTCGCTGTTCTCAGTCGCTGGTTGATCTCGTTAAACTGAGCACTTGTCTCAGGTTCCCGGACAAAGGCCTTGACCACTTTGTGGCCCGTTACCATCTCTTCGATGTAACCGTTGAGATTACCGAGCTCTCGTTGCTGAGTCATGAACATGTCACGGGTCCGATTGATGATCTGACGTGAGATGAGGATCCCAATAGGTATGGTGATCAGACTGAGTATCGTAAGCAGCGGACTGAGAAGGATCATAGCTGTTAACGATCCAACCACCGCGATCAGGCTTTGAAAAACCTGGGTTGTGCTCGACGTGAGGGTATTACTTACGTTTTCCACGTCATTGGCCAACCGGCTCATAACTTCGCCGTGCGTCTTGCTGTCGAAGAAGCGCAAGGGCAGCCGCTGCAGTTTGTCAAACAGATCGCGTCGCAGATCGTGCACCGTGCGTTGCGATATACCCACCATAACGAAGTTTTGAAGCCACGAAGAAGCCGCGCTGACGACGTAGACCGCAAGCATCGTGACGATGATGAGTCGCAAACGTGCAAAGTCTACGGCTCCCGGACCGGGCACGATGGCGTCAATGGCCCGCCCGATAAACAACGGGCTGATCAGACTGACCAGCGAACTGCCCAGCACCAGCAAGAATGACAACAGCAGGGCCCATTTCTGCCTGCTCAGATAACGCCATAGGCGAAGCAACGTCCCTCGAGCGTCCTTGGCTTTCTCCTTGGGCATCATCATGGCTGCCCGGCCGCCGCCCCGACCACCGGGACGACCGAAACCTCCGGGCGGACGGTTCTGAGACGTATACTGACCCGAACCGTATGAGACTTGCCTGTCGTCACTGCGTTTTGCCATGTCAGACGGCCTCCTCTCGGCCCAACTGCGAGTTATAAATCTCCTGATAGACACGACAAGAGCGGATCAGTTCTTCATGCGTGCCGTTGCCCACGATTTGGCCGTCTTCAAGAACGATGATCCGGTCGGCATCAAGCACCGAGCTGATGCGTTGGGCGATGATGAAGCATGTGGTGTCTGCCAGGCGCTCTCGCAAAGCAGCCTGCAGGCGCGCTTCGGTACCCATGTCGACGGCACTTGTACTATCATCGAGGATCAGGATCTTCGGTTTCTTAAGAAGCGCTCGGGCAATGGCCAAACGTTGTTTTTGCCCGCCGGAGAGGTTGACTCCGCCTTGGCTGACCAGGGTATCGTATCCTTCCGGGAAAGAGCTGATAAAAGAGTGAGCCTGGGCCGCCGTGGCACTGGCGACAATCTCTTCGTCAGGAGCCTGACTGTCGCCCCAAGCGATGTTCTCGCGTATGGTACCGGTGAACAGCAGGGATTCCTGCAGTACCATACCTATGCTGCCTCGCAACGTGGCCAAGGACATGTCACGGACATCGACACCGTCGATGGTGACCCGCCCTTCGGTGACGTCGTAGAATCTGGGGATCAGATGGACCAAGGTAGACTTACCCGAGCCTGTGGAGCCAAGAATGGCGATTGTTTCGCCGGGCTCCACTGTGAACGAGACATTCTTCAAAACCGGCGGGCCGCTTGCTCCTTTGTAACGGAAAGAGACGTTTTCGAACTCGACACGCCCGCGCTTGATCGGTTCATTTATGGCACCGGGCTTATCCTCG
>LFTP01000090.1 GCA_001513395.1 Clostridia bacterium DTU080 | reverse complement strand
CCTGTTTCCGGGGTTGCCCGGTACGACGCAGCGCTGGGCGCTTTGCCGACGGCGCCGCCTATTGCCGGCAGCGCCGCCTATGAAGCGACGCTGACCGCTCCTGCGGCCCCGGCCGTCACTGGCCAGGCAAGCTACATGCCGGAGGTTGCGCCGCCTGTTCTGCCGGGTATCGAGCCGCCTGTTGCGCCGGCAATGCCGCCTGTTTCCGGGGTTGCCCGGTACGACGCAGCGCTGGGCGCTTTGCCGACGGCGCCGCCTATTGCCGGCAGCGCCGCCTATGAAGCGACGCTGACCGCTCCTGCGGCCCCGGCCGTCACTGGCCAGGCAAGCTATGCGCTGACAATGATGCCGCCGGCGCTGGTGCCGCCCGTGACCGGTACGGCTGCATACGAGCCAAGTCTGGGTGAGGTACCCGAGCTGCCGTCACTACAGGGACAAGCACTCTATCAGACCGCTGGTCTGCCGAACTCGCTCCCTGACCTGCGCGGCACCGCAGTGTTCGAGTCCCAAATGGCCGATGAACCGGCCGGACGCCGGCAGGAGCTGAGTCGGCCAGAGACGTTGGCTGTGAAGCCTATTACAATCATGCAGACCGCTGCCGAACGAGGCCAGCAAGCCCAGACCGGGAAGGCCGGCAAGACATTTATTGTCCAGGGCGACCTGGTAGTGCATATCGACAAGGCCGATGACGCCGAAGAGCTGATAGACGATCTCTGGGAGATGTCGGAAGAAGGTGGCTTCTCGTGAGGCGGCCTAAACAGACGATCACCGCCGACTTCGGCAAGGTGAAGCTGGGCGATCAAGAGGTGCCGGGGATCTTCTCTCAGATCCGGATCCGCGGCGGAGTGAGGTTTGACGAAGTCTTTGTACCTGGGGCTAGCGGCAAGAGCCGCCAACCTTTGGGATACGAGCCGGCAGAGGTCACCGTTTCGTTGCGGCTTCCGAACGATCATGTATCGACGCCGTACGACAAGTTGGCTCAGATCACCTCGATGTTCCAATCGGTAGACGACCGGGCCAAGCCGAGGGTTTACCGGATCGTGAACAAGCACGTTGCCGCCTGGCGCATACGAGAAGTGGTCTTTAAGGAGCTAAGCAGCGACGAAGACACCAACGACGATACCATCAGGGCGGAGCTGCACTTTGAGGAATGGCGGCCGGTAGTTACCCAGACAGAGTCCCGAGCCACCGTCACACAAGATACAGGCGGCGCAAAGGAAGCCTTCGCAGCGCCCCTTAGTAGCGGCGGCAATGTAGCGATGGCCAACAAGACCACGGGGGCTGCTTCTCAAGACGACGATAGGGTTGTGTAGACCATGTTCGAGTACCTGATACCACATTGCGAGATCACCATCGGCGGCTTTGCCGTGCAGCGTTATGCCGATCTGCAGATTGTTACCGGGAGGAGCAACCCGGTCGACCGGGCCAGGCTGGCGCTGCCCGCAGAAGGGTTGGATCCGGCCGCTGTGCAACGCGATGCCGAAGTGACCATCAAGGCCGGGTACCGAGAGAAGGGGCTATGGGACGTCTTTGTCGGCAAAGTGGTCGACGTGGCATGGTCGCAGCAAGTGGTCGTGTTGTGCAAGGATCGCATGGACGCTTGGCGGGAAAAGCGGCACACCAAAGCCTTTGTGGACACTACGCCCCGGGAAGTGGTTGCCTACTGCCTGTGGCAAGCCGGAGTCGCCCAGATGAAGCTCTCGGACTCGGTTCAAACCAAGCGGCATTACTTCGTGTTGCGAGGCCAGAACTTGGTGGAGGCGGTAAGTCTGGTGAACCGCACATGGGGGCTGAACTGGCGATTCTACGCCGAGCCATCCGGCGAGTTCGTCTGGGGGCCATGGGAAGAATCGGATCGCTATGCCGAAGGCGAAGTCGTCCGTTTTGAACGAGGCGTCAATGTGCTGGAGCTAACCCCGTTTACGGGCGAGCAACAAGGCGTATTGAAGACCATCTTCCTGCCCTACCTGCGGCATTCGCAGTTGGCCAGGGTAGTAGATAACGAGTTTTGGGGACGAGATGAGCTGGTGCGAGTGGAGCGTGTGTTCCACCACCTTGCCGATAAGAAAGCGAGGACCACAGTACAATGGACGCTCGCGAGCTAGACTTGACAGCTATGCGCCGCCTGGTGAAGGAGCTGTTCCCGGAGCTGCTGGGCTATCACTTGCCGGCAAAGGCTAGAGTGGTAAAGGTACACGAAGACGCCGGCAAGATCGAGGATAGCCAGCGCCGCTACTCGGTGGACGTGCAGTTGCTAAAGCCTGACGGCAGTGATGATGAACAAGCTCCGGTGATACCGGACGTGGAGATCCCCACCTGGTGGGCGGGGCCTGACCGTGGCATCTTCTGTCTGCCGGTAGTAGGCGCTATCGTGCGTGTTGCTTGGGATTACGGAGACCCAGCCTGCCCCTACATCGCTTCGATGCTTGGTTATGGCTTCGACGTCCCGGCCCATCTTCTGGGCGCTTTGGTGATACAGCACTCCAAGGACTGCTTCGTCACTATAGACCCAGAGACCAACATCATAGTGCAACACGACCCGGAGACCAAAGTGGTGATCGACAAGGAGCGCAACATCGCCGTATTGACGCCGGAGAACGAGACACACGAAGTCAAGAAGACATTCGCTGTCAAATGCCAGCAAGCATTGGTGGAATGCGAGAAGGTGGCGCAGGTCAAGGCGGAAACTGCCGTGGTTGATGTGGCTCAAACTGCCACAGTTAAAGCAGGCGTACAGTGCGATATCGACGCTCCGAAGGTGGTCTTGGCCAAAGGTGGACACCCGGCTGGCCGTGGCGATCTGACTCAGGATCAGTTCAATGCGCACGTCCACATTTCACCTCACGGGCCGACTTCGCCGCCCGTAAGCCCAATGGTTGGGGTTCCATCAGACCCAGTGGAGGTGCCGTGATGCCTTCTCCTTCACAGTGTTTTGCAGCCTTTGCCGCTAGTTTGCCGGCCGAGCTACTGGCTCAAGTGACCGGCAATATGAAGACATCGCTTGGCCAGGCGCAAAAGAAGCAGGCGGACATGGTCAAGAAGATCGGGGCTTATCAGGCGATGAAGGGCGCGCTCGAAGAGAGCAGGGCGGCTCTGAAAGCACAGCGAGATGCCATGAGGGCTGCCTTTGACTCCCTGCCTTTTGCTCAGTTCTGGTACTGCATGGAAGTGCGCCAGTTCGAGACGCAGATGCAGAGCGAGATCCTCGACCTAGATGCGGAGATCGCCCAGCTTGACGAGCAGATAAACGCAGTTCAAAAGATGATTGACGTATTCACGCCGGTACAGAATGCGGTGACCAAGAAGGCATCGGCGCTGCAGCAATGGATCGGAAACCTGGGAGGTTAAGGCTATGCAAGAGATCCTGGGTCAAGATATGGGGTTTGACGGCGATCTAACCGTGCTGCCGGCGGGTGATGTGGAGACTTGCGCAGGGTTGGACTGCTATCTGCAAGACCTGCGCTTGCGCCTGGCCACCGAGAAAGGCGAGCTGTGGTGTCACCCGGAGTACGGGGTGCGCCTGCGGCGGTTCGTGAAAGCGCCGGCGACTATGCTCAACCGTATGGACTTGGAAACGGAGATTATCGAAGCCTTGGAAGCCGATCCTCGTACAGTCCCGGGATCGGCGCAAGTGACCATCATGCAGTGGGATCGTGCCGGCATCCGGATAAGGGCGACGTGCTACGCCATAGGCGTAAGCAACCCGCTCAACCTGGTAATCGGCTATGGTGCCGACGAGATCACGCTAGAGCGGCTTTTTGCGTAAGGAGGTGCGCCCATGGACTGGAAAGCATTGGTAGGATTCAAGCCGTTTGAAGAGATAGTGACCGACGCCCTGAACAGCTTGCGGTCTAGTGGGTCGCGCATTACCAATCTGAATAAAGGCGGAGTCTTCCGCACCTTGGTCGAGCTGGCGGCTCAAGGGACGTATGACCTGTATGGGTTGCTGGTGTCTGTTGCCCCACAGGGGTTTGTGGTTCATGCTACCGGCCGGTGGCTAGACCTTCACTGCAGTGGTCTGGGGTTGACCCGCTTTCCTGCTCAACGCACCCGTGGCGTAGTGGTGTTCGGGCGCGACAGGACGCAAGGGAATGTGACGATTGACGCCGGCACCATCGTGAAGACTGACGTGTCGCCTACCGGGCGGGAGCTGCGATTCTTCACCGAGGCATCCGCGGTACTTCCTGCCGGCCAGGCAGAGATAACCGTGCCAGTGTACGCGGAGTTCGAGGGGGCCGCCCACAACGTCGGGCCGGGTTACATCCGCCGAATCGTGACGCATATCGACGGCATCGACTGGGTGACCAACCGGGAAGGTTGGATCATCGAAGAGGGCGCAGATGTAGAAACCGACGAGTCCCTGCGCCAGCGGTATCTGGCCAGATGGGACGAACTAGCTACGGGCGCCACCGCTGCCGGGTATAAAGCCTGGGCACGCAGTATTGCCGGCGTAGTGGATGTGGCTGTGGATGACAGATTCCCTCGTGGCCAAGGCACGGTGGACGTGATCATTACCAGCACCGCCGGATATCCGAGCGCAGAGCTGATCGCCGAGGTGCAGGCGTACCTGGAGACCCAGAAGCCGATCTGTGACAACGTGCTAGTTAAAGC
>LFTP01000299.1 GCA_001513395.1 Clostridia bacterium DTU080 | reverse complement strand
ATGACTCAAGTGTAGCTTAAATCACCGCCATCTGCTGTCCAGTTTTCGGGGTCCATTATAGATTGGGTGCAGACAGACTGCAAAGGTCATCCCGGGTACACGAGTTGGTTCAGTCAGACGCCGACCGCTTCGGTGCCGCCCGGTCTGAAAAAAGACGGGCTTCGAGGTTGGCGGGAGGCCACCAAGCGGCTCGGTTTGCCCTTGCACTGCCATTACTCCGGGATCTGGGACCGGGCGGCGGGGGAGAAGCGCCCCGAATGGGCCGCGGTGCATGCCCCATCTAAAGACGCCATCGGACAGAGCACTCCCGCTCCCAAGACGGAGAAGATGTGCCCTCGCCGCGGTTATCTGGAAAATCTGCTGATGCCTCAGATGCACGAACTTATCGACCGCTACGAGGTAGACGGTTTTTGGGTCGACGGCGACATCTGGGCGGCCGTACCGTGTTATTGCGAGCTTTGCCGGGCGGCGTTTACGACTAAAACGGGGATCGAGGATCCGCCTACGGAAACCGATGATCCCAACTGGCCGGCTTGGATTCAGTTCACTCTGGATAGCTTTGAAGAGTACGTGACGCGCTACTGCGAAGCCGTGCATGCCTACCGTCCGGGCGTGCTTGTGTGTTCCAACTGGCTGCAGACCTTTCGTCACCCGGGAGAGCCGCGGGTGCCCACCGATTGGATCAGCGGCGACAACTCTTGGGTTTGGGGAATGGACGGCAGCCGCTGCGAGGCGCGTTTCATCTCTACCCGGGGCAAACCGTGGGATATCATGCTTTGGAGCTTCTATCGGTCGCACGGGATGAACGACATCGGCTCACCCTGGGTGTTCAAGCCGGTGCAGATGCTGCAACAGGAAGCGGCCGTGACGTTGGCCTTAGGGGGGAATATCCAGATCTACGAGAACAGCGACATCCGCGACGGTCGACTCGTGCCTTGGCGCATCGAGGAGCTGCGCAAGGTTCGCGACTTCGTGCATGCCCGGAGGACTCTCTGCCAGGATACCGTCACCATCCCCCAGATTGCCGTCTTGCATTCCGAGCATCATCTCCGGCGGCACATGGGTAGGAGTCTGTTTGACGTAGATGTGGCACCGGTGCGAGGCGCCGTGTTTAGTCTACTCGAGCTGCACTACGGGGTGGATATCTTGGACGAGTGGGCGCTTCTGCCACAGCTCGCTCAATTCCCGGTCGTTGTGGCGCCTGAACGCAACGACATGTCGGAAGAGATGGCGCAAGCTCTCAAGCGGTACGTGCGAGCCGGTGGCAAGCTGCTCGTCTCAGGAGCCGACGCGTACGAGCGTTTTGGCGCTGACTTCCTTGGCGTTCAAACCGACGCCTTGCAGGAGAATGCGGTCTACCATCTTCCCGTGGCCGGTAAAGCCGTAGCGGTTTTCAGCCGCAACTGGCGGCTGGTGGAACCGGTTACGGCTGAGGGCTACGGCCTTTTGGGTATAAACCAGCTTCTGGAGCAAGGGTCGCGTCCGTATCCTGCCTTCACCATCAACCGCTATGGCCGCGGCGCCGTTGCCCATCTGCCGTTTGACGTCTTTCGTTTCTTCCAGCGCAACCGCTATCCGTTAGTGCGCGAGTTTCTCGGCGAATTGATGCAGCGCTTGGCCGATCCCATGCCGATTCGCGTCGAGGCGCCGACTTGCATTGATGTCGTCTTGCGCAGAAAAGGAGAGGCTATCATCATTCACCTCATCAATCGCGCTTCGGGGATTCCAAACACGCCGAACAACGGGGCGATCGACGAGATACCGCCGATGGGACCGGTGCGAATCAGTGTGGATTTGCCGGGTCCGCCGCAGAAGGTGTATGCGGCCTTTGAGCCCGGCGAGCTGCAGAGCAGCTACGCGGCGGGTTGCTTGCAAATCGAACTTGCAAAAGTGTACATCCATACCGCTGTGGTGGTGGAAAGCTAAGTGGCAAAAGAGTCCGGGCGAGAACCGGACTCTCTTGCGACGATCGTGCCTTGCGCGATATCCCAAACCGATCCCATATTCCCAGCCACAAAGATGCCTCAGTGACGGGCCTTCGGTCATCGTTTTGTCTGATCGGTGCAGATGGTGTAGATCTACCCTCTGATGGCCGGTTTTATACTCAGGCCGCAACGTCTGACTGAGACTCTTTCTCAGCCGAAGCTTGTTCCGCACAGCTCTTCAATGATCAGTTCGAAACGTCCAAAACAACGTTTTGCTCGAGTGAGTCATTTGGGTGAAGTAGGCTTTGTCGGATCGTGCTGACGGGAGACACGTTGGACACCGTTGTGCCCGACAGCTCAAGCTGCCGGGCAATCTCGTGCGCCCGGCATGTCTGCCGAGCCGGAGGGCTGAAAGAAGCCCTCACCACTCAACCAGCGGGAAGGGAACCCGTAGGCAAGGGCGGGCCTGGCAACAGACCGTCTGGAGGAAGCCGAAGGGGGAGCATGGGACTTAGCGAAAGCGAACCGAGGTTGGCCC
>LFTP01000011.1 GCA_001513395.1 Clostridia bacterium DTU080 | reverse complement strand
GTGTAATGGCTTCGATATGCGCCGGACTCGTGGCGATAAAAGCCGTCTGCTCGTCGTTGATGTACTCCAATCCCCACATTTGCAGGGCCTGAGCTCCTGAATTGAAGAAGTCCTGCAGGCCGTACTGCTCGGGGACTCCGTCACCGTCACGATCAATGGTCACCTTCTTGGCTATATCCACCATGTCGTCAAAGGTGAATGCGCTCGGATGACTCCAATCCGTAGGCAATGCACCGATACCGACATCCTCCAACCGATCGGCGTTGTAGTACATGGTGAAATTGCTGATGCCCGTTGGCAGGCCGTAGATCTTCCCTCCGTATTGGTAGCCCCGAACTACCGGAGCCGGCCACAGATTGAGATCCAGTTTAGTCCGGGCGATATAGTCATCCAGCGGACGAACCGAACCGTTGGCGACCAGGTCCCCCTGAACGCCGCTATCGTGATAGATCGCATCAGGAGCCACCCCGCCGGCGACCATGACCGGCACCTTCTGCCTCATCTCATCCCAGCCGGTGACTGATATCACATCGACCTCCATTCCGGTATTGGCAATAAAGAGCCTGAGCGCCTCTTCCCAGCTCTCGGCGATAAAGGTGGCCGGTATCATCACACTAACCGTACCCTGGGCAGCATAGCAAGAGACATTGACCATGACACAGACCACATAGAGAATAACGAGCAACCGAAAACGGATCACGCTTTTCACTGGCTTGACCTCCTCGTACCGTAGTTGATTGAGGATTTGCCGCTGTATTTCAGTGTTCAATTCGCTTTTCCCTTCGCCAATAGTTATATTTACTTTTATCTGATGGATAATGGCTGCATCGGAGATTACCTTCGACCCTTGCCAACCGACAACCCACTCGTGCCCATCGGTGCGGAAATCGCTTTCTATCGACGTGGCTATGGAGCACTCCTCTCCGAAGACGAAATGGTCAATGGGCGCTATCCCGGGGAAAGTGTGCGAGGAAGGCTGCTTCCTTCGATGGCCTTTGACAAAGCAGGCGGACAGCACGGCCGTTGTCTCGTGCCAGGCAATCCCCTCTGTTTTTGTTGATGAAAGCGCTAACGCTAAACCAGCTTTCGGGGATGGGGTCATGCAGCGGATTGGAAGCGTTTCCTGCTACGACGGAGGCCGCCAGGTGTTGACTGATCGGCAAGGCTGATGTAACTTGTGAATGACTATATATGTCGCGAACATATATATGTACAAAGGCGGGGTATCAAATGCGACCTTGTACACACGAAGCCGGATGCTGCTGTCACCTCGACCGGGGTGAGCCGTTCTTGCATCCCTGTCTTCTTTTGTTACTGCTGCGTGAGCCGGGACACGGATATGAACTGTTGGATCGGTTGAACAACTACGGACTGTCCACAGTCGATACCGGCGGTCTCTATCGACACTTGCGCCGTCTGGAAAAGCAGGGATTTTTGGCGTCCTCGTGGGACACGGAAGGCCGGGGACCTGCCCGTCGCATGTACACCGTTACTTCGGCGGGTATCGCCCATCTGGCCCAATGGGTGGACATAGCCAGACAACAAGCCCGGGCCTTACAGGAGTTTGCCGCCGATGCCGAAGCGGCCCTCAAAGCATTGGAGAGCACTGAGCAAGATGATCATGATTCGAACAAAGGAGAGCCACACACATGATCCAAGTGTAAGGCCTCACTAAGCATTACGGCACTCTGGAAGCCGTCAAGGGTATCGATTTCAACGTGAGAGAAGGAGAGATCTTCGGCCTTCTGGGGCCCAACGGCGCGGGTAAGACTTCATGCATCAATATGCTCGTCGGGCTGGCCCGTATCACCCGAGGCTCGGCGCGCATCGCCGGGCGTGATATCAGCGATTCGGTTTCGGCCGTCCAATCCCAGATAGGAATAGTGCCCGATGAGAGCAACCTTTACGATGAGCTGACCGGCTTCGTTAACCTGTGCTTTTGCGGTGCACTCTACGGCATGCGCCGGAGAGATCGTGAAAGAGAAGCCCATCGACTGCTCGAGCAGTTCAGACTGAAGGACGCCGCCCATAGGCCCTTCAGGACCTACTCAAAAGGCATGAAACGCAGACTGACTATCGCCGCCGGTATCATACACAGGCCGCGTGTTCTGTTTTTGGATGAGCCGACCACGGCATCGACGTGGCCAGCGCCCGCCAGATACGCCAACTGCTCGTCGAGTTGAACAAAGGCGGCATGACGATATTCCTGACCACTCACTACATAGAGGAAGCCGAACGGCTTTGTCACCGTATCGCTTTGATGGTTGACGGACGTATCACCCATACGGGCAGTCCGGAAGAACTGATAGCCTCTTGTCAAACCGAATACCTGGTACAGATAACAGCCGGCGCACCGCTTTTTGCAGTGCTGGCGGATATGGAACGGGATTTCCCTGACTTACGCATCAAACGTCAAAGCGACAACTGCGTTCAGCTACACTTCTCGAGCGAGGTTGACGTCGGACCGGCCGTGGAATGGCTGCATCGACGAAGCATTCCCGTCTTGGAAGCCAAGGTGATCAAACCCAGCTTAGAAGAGGCCTTCGCGACCCTCACCGATATTGACATCAACACCTTGCACCGGGAAAAGGAGGGAGGCAAGCGATGAAAACATGGATTGCCTTCTGGAACATCCTCAAAAAGGACGTAAGCAACTACTACCTGAAGCCGCCCAACATCAGCTGGGGTATCATCTTCCCCATCGCCTGGACCCTGATGTTCTACATCCGCTCCGCCTCGCCCCCTGATATCCGATCCCTGTTGCCGGGTGTCATGGTTCTATCCGTGCTCTTTGGGACCACGTCCATGCTGGCCGTGACCATTACCTTCGAACGCCGCGGCAGATCGTTTGATCGCCTACTTCTGGCCCCGCTCTCCCTTTTTACCCTGATCCTGGCCAAAACCTGTGGCGCCGCGCTCTTCGGCATGGCAAACGCCGCCGTACCGCTTCTTCTGGCCGCGCCGTTTGCGAATCTGGGCGATATCAACTGGTTGTTGCTCATCTTCGGCACCGCGTTGACGGCAATCGCCGCCACCTTCATGGGTCTGTTTGTAGCCGTATCGGTGCGCGAGGTCTTTGAAGCCCAGACTCTGTCGAATTTCTTCCGCTTTCCCATGATCTTTTTGTGCGGCTTGTTCTTTCCCGTGAACGACCTGCCGTCGCTGCTCCGACCGATGGCTTACTTGCTGCCGCCCACTTACGGCGAGGATATCATCCGCGGCGCCATCGGCGATGGCACTCTCTTGCCGCTTTGGCTGAGCGCTAGCATCCTGCCAGGTCGCTCTGCTTTGGTTCAGCCTGGCCAGAGCGCAAAGACGCTGGATCCTTTGAGAACTTGTCAAACGGCCAAGGTAGAGACGGTTTGCCTACCTGCTCCCAGCCGGTAAAACCGGTCGAGACGCATCTTGACCGATCTGCGTCTCGACCTGGGCGGTGAAAGAAACCCAGACGGGGAAACGACTTGAGCGAAGCACTTAAACCCTGATCGATCCGCATATACTGCGCGTCATGCGGGCCGTATCGAACCTTCATCCTACCTCAGCCCAGTCTCGCTTCCTTTTTCCCGTCACAGCCCGACCATCAGAGCCGGATCTTTGACTCAGCGGTGTCACTCGCCAAAACGCGAGCGACACTCACCTTCTTTGCTTGCCGACCATCGCCGGCATTGATCGGCACAGGTTCGATCATTATCGACAGGCAGATCGAGCTTCGTCAGTCCTCCGACACTGATGGGGCTTCCCCTCGCGCCTACCCCGCTTAACTTGCTCCGCTGCGATGATGAGCCTATCCGGGTAAGCCTGCTTGCCCGGACATGACTTCTCCTGTCATAGGCGGAGCGATCCGTTCGAAGACTCGTTGGCTCAGAGTGCTTTACTCTTAGATACCGCTCAGGCCACACTGAGTCGTCCATGATGACGATCCCCGCAAGCCCGCTCGATCTTCTCCTGCTCGGCCTCTCTTCTTCCGCCTTACAGACGACTTCCATGTGAGAAGAGACAAAGCCGGTATCCCCCGCTCGGATGGCGCGGTTAACCTTCACGATGGAAGTGTAGTTTTCAGAAGGAAATGTTTTTCTCAACGTGAATATATGGGCCGACAATAGTTATTGCAAATCTCGCCGTCGATACCAACGACACTCCGAAGGAGGGGTTTATTCGCCATGCGACCATGATTTTGTCGGTTGGCATTCTACAGAACGAATCAGAGTCGTTGGCAGAGTATCCGTCGAAGAACAAGGAGGTTTTGGAGATGGGAAAACGCGCTATGATCCTGCCTGTGGTAGCGGTTGTCGTTGCAGCCCTCGCCGCCGGCACGGCAATGGCCGAAAAGATCGCCCTCTCATACGCGCACTGGTCCGGCGAGCCGGGCAGAAAAGAGCTCTTTGAAGACGCGTTCAACCGATCCCAGGATGAAATAGAAGTGACCTTCTACAATTACGGGTTCGGCAGCTATGGATACACTTACGTTGAAAAGCTTACGGTAGAGATCGCAGCGGGCACAGGCCCTGACATCTTCAGCCTGATGCTTTGGCCAAATGCGCCGATGCCGACATACCTGTGGGCCAAAAACAATATCCTGCTTGATCTGACCCCATACATGCAGCGAGACCGCCAAGAGCTCCAATCGGACGCCTGGTACCCCTTCGTTTTGGATCGCTGCCGATTCGCCGGACGGGTAGTCGGTCTACCCTATGCATGGACCATCTTCGGAACGCTTGTCTACCACACCGAGCTTTTCGCAAATGAAGGGCTGGCCTTTCCCGACGACTCTTGGACGTGGGATGATCTGGCTAGCACAAGCAAGAAACTCTTGAGGCTGGACAGCGACGGCCGGGTTGTTCGATGGGGACTTTCGGCGCAACCCAGCTACTCCTTTGCCAACTGGCGACAAATGGACGCCATGATCATCGCCGCCGGAGGTAGCATGTATGACGCTCAGCAGACTTCTTTGGCTCTGCGAACGGATCCGGCCATCCGCGTCATGAACCATGTACTCGATGGAGTGCGCAGTAATGCTTATCAGATGGGTGAGCCGTCTTGGACCGGGAATGCCGTCGGCATCCTTCTGTGGCAGCTGCATATGGCTGCGGAATACGGAACGAAAATGAGGGTCGGCCAGCTTCCGCAAGTCGCCTTGGAGGTGGCAGTATCACCGAAAGATCCGGCCACGATGCAACGCAAGAATCATTCTGAGATTGCCGCCGTCGGAATCAACGCCAATACGGCTCATCCGGAAGCTGCGTGGAAGGTCCTCAAATTCGTCAATCTCAACTACCCCAAAGTGTGGAAGGAGACAACAGGCGTTCTTATGTACCCTCCGCTGTTGCCCAAAGATATGCATCTGTTCTTGCGGCCCGATGAGAAGGCTCAGGAGACCGGGATCTTTCGCACCCTACCGAAAGTGCTGACCGCTATGGCGGAGACTGCTGTTTTGCAGACGCCCGTGATCAACGAGCGCACGGTTGAGATCCAGCCGGAAGTGTACTCGACTCTGAGTACCGAATGGCTGCGCGTTCTCAAGCAAGAGATGACCTTACCTCAGTTCATAGATAACGTGGAGCGACAGATCAATCCGAAGTTGCAGTAGACAATGAGCAGTATCTCAGGAGGGAACAAAGCTTGTATCTCGGAGTGGCATACTACCCGGAACACTGGGACAAACGAGACTGGGAACGTGACGTGCGTCTCATGAAAGAGGCCGGTCTCAACATCGTGCGTCTGGCGGAGTTTGCCTGGAGCCAGATCGAACGGACCGAAGGTCAGTTTTCCTTTGAGTGGCTCGATGAGGTGCTGGATCTTTTGGCCAAGTACGGACTCAAAGCCATCATGTGCACTCCCACGGCGGCACCGCCTCCTTGGCTGACGCACAAGCATCCGAGCATCTTGCCGGTTGACCAAAACGGCGTGGCTATGAGCCCCGGAAGCCGGCGGCACTACTGCCCGAGCAGCCCGATTTACCGGGAATACGCGGGCAACATCGTGCAGCAGATGGCCAACCATGTTCGTGACCATGACACCGTAATAGGATGGCAAATAGACAATGAGTTCGGTTGCAGCAACACAGCGCGCTGCTACTGCGACAACTGCCTCGCGGCCTTCAGAGAATGGCTCAAGAGACGTTACGGCAACATTAACGCTTTGAACGAGGCTTGGGGTACGGACTTCTGGAGCGGGATCTACAACGACTGGAACGAAATACCGATTCCGCGCAAGACTACGGATCCCCACCATCCGGGTCTACTTTTGGATTTCTACCGCTTCGCCTCTGACGCTGTCGTGGAATTCCAGCAGCTGCAAGTGGATATTATCAAGCGCGTGGCGCCGCATCATTTTGTGACACACAACATGATCGCCTCATCTCAACAGATTGACTACTACGATCTGACGAAAGGATTGGATTTCGCTTCGTGGGACAGCTATCCTAAGCCGGAATTGCAGCCCTTGCGATCAGAGGTCCGAAGAGTGGCCCTGTGGCATGATCTGTTTCGGGGGCTGAAGGAGAAGAACTTCTGGTTACTGGAACAACGATGCTCAACCAGTCGGGCCAAAGGCGGATACGCCACCCCACCTGAGCCGGGGTTAGCCCGGCTGTGGACCTACCAGGCCATTGCCCACGGTGCGGACGGCATAGTCTACTTCCGGTGGCGTGCGGCCAAATCCGGTGCCGAACAGTGCCTTGGCGGTGTACTCAGCGTCGACGGACGTCCGACCCGGGCTTACGATGAGATCAGGCAGATCGGTGAAGAGTTGAAGATCTTGGCTCCTCATCTGCACGCTACCACCGTGCCGACGGAAGCAGCCATCACAGTATCGTATCCGGTACAATGGGCGATCGCCCTGCAGCCCTCGCTGTTTGGACCCGGATTCAGCTTCCATCAACATATGTCCAGGTATCACAGAGCTTTCTTCGATGCGGCGATTCCGGTCGGTATAGTCAACCCTGAAAGAGAGCTGAACAAGTACAAACTCGTCGTGGCTCCGGCGCTGTTTCTCACCAACGAGACCATCTTGCAGAATCTGTATCGCTACGTAGAGCAAGGCGGCATATTGGTGGTCACGGCCCGTTCCGGAGTCAAGGACTGGAACAACAAGGCCGCCACTTCAAGCCTCCCGGGGGGATTGGCGGACTTGCTCAAGATACGCGTCGATGAATGCGATTCGCTTCTGGATCATGGCAACGAAGTAGAAACTTCGATTCCCGGTCTGTCTGCACAGAGGTACACCTGCCAGACGTGGTGCGAATTGCTCCAACCCGAAGGCGCCAGTGTACTGGCTCGGTACACGCAAGGCTATTTCGCCGGCGGCGCAGCGATCACTGAGGCTGCTTACGGAAAAGGGCGTGCGCTCTATGTGGGTGCTGAGATCGCCGAGGAGCGGTTCTATTCCGGACTCATCCGTTGGCTGGCTGCTGAGGCAGGCCTGCGGCCCCTTCTCAGCGATCCCGTGGACGATGTGGAGGCTATGCGAAGAATCGGATCCGACACTCAACTGCTCTTCCTGCTAAACTTCAACCTGCATGAGGAGCGCACCGTCAACATCAGCACACCGCACAGGAGCTTGCTCAACGATCGCCTTTACGCGAGCGAGGTTACACTTGCTCCCGGAGGCGTGGAAGTCTTGTCGCCTTGTCAGTAGACCGAGTTGAGGAAATAGGGCCGCCTGGGCGGACTTCCGTTCAGGCGGCGCTCAGCGCCAGGCAGAGGCCATCTGCCATGTGTCGTCTCTCGTGTTCCGAAACCTGGCACTAAACAAAACGAGATCGTTGGAAGTCTCGGCGAGACGTATAGGAGCCATGATCGCCACAGTCTTTTTCAATAGTGACAGGGTCATATCCAATCCAAGATTTCGAAACCTAATCTCATATTGAAAGGGAGTGTGGAAAAGATGAAACGGATGTCGCGTTTCGATGTAGCGTGCGTCCTATCGCTATTGCTCGCCGTGTCACTTCCGGTAACCTCCGCCACTGAGATTGAACACTTCCTTAATTCCGGACACGGCATTGCAGTCGAGGAGGCGACCAGGGAGATCGCGGCTCTCTTCAATAGCATACAAGACCAAATCGAAGTGACCGTGACAGTCAGCGGCGCCTATTACGACAAGCTTTTGACAAGAGCCGCCGGCGGCGTTCTTCCCGATGTCGCTACGGCACAGCGTTGGTACCTCGAGGAGTTGGCACCCCTGTGCACTCCGTTGGATCCCTTTGTGGAACGGTCTCCGTTGAGAAGGACCCTCGTCCCTCCGGCTGTCGAACAGTCACGAATCGGCGGCGATCTCATTCAACTTCCTCTTGTCGTCCAGCCGCTTATCACTTTCTATAACGAAGAGCTCTTCGCTCTGGCCGGGCTCATTGACCCGTTCGCATTACACAGCAAGGGAGAGTGGTCTTGGGATTCGGTAGTCCAAGCAGCGAAGCGCATCGCCCGCGACTCCTCCGGGGACGGTGTACTCGATATCTGGGGTGTGAACATAACGGCCTCTTCGATGGAGCGTTCCGTGTTGTTCGTAACCCAAGCCGGAGAGTACTTCTTTGATCGCTCCGTGATGCCTACAGAGAGTCGGATCAACTCGCCTCAAGTAGCTCAGGCTCTCTCCTACGTCCACAGTCTGATCCATGAACACAGAGTCATGCCTCCTGAGGGTGCCAACTCGTGGTCAGGCGAAACGGTATTCTACTCGGGAAACGCCGGCATTTTCTTCACCGGTCCCTGGTCCATCGGACAGGCTATGCAGTATGGCCTGGAGGCATGGAATATGGCTCCGGTACCGCAAGGACCGGTAAACGCTGACACGGCCACGCATGTGGACGGGCTGCAAATGATGCGCGACGTGAAATCGCCCGACGCGGTCTGGAAATGGATGGAGTTCATGACCGCTGATCCGCGCGCTGTCAGGATTTTCGCCAACAAAACCGGCCGTCCCCCTGCCACGGTTTCCAATTTCCCCACCTATCTGGCGGTCATGCAGGAGACGGTCGGAGACAAGCACATGCAGTCTCTGGTTGACGTGCTGATGAGCGGTGCCATGCCGCTGAGCTTTGTGTCGCCGGTAACAACGCGGTTGACAAAAGCGTACGAAGATGAGACACGCAAGTACTTCTCCGGCCAGCAAAGCTTGGCTAGCACCACGGAAAGCATCCATAGAGTCTGGACGGCGTTGTTGGCGGGCCAGTGATGAACGGAAACAGTTGTACCCCGGACTCAGCACCTGACGGCATTGAAAACCTCTTGCGGCTACCGATCGGTATCCGGCCGGCGCAAAGACCTCTCTCACAACACCCGTCGACGATGCGGATGCCTTGCGGCGAGGCGGATCTGACACCGAAGCGCTTTTCTTGCCGAAACCCAACATCCGGGCAAAGCGAACCGTTAACACCGATTTCCGCACGAGAGCCTGCTCAACAGCAACGTTTAGACCAAGTTGACACGTGCACAGACCTTGATTTCCGGTAAGTCGTGGAATTGGGCAGAGGTCGGCGCGGGCACGATTGCGCTCCGGCAATCCTTGGGCCCAAAAAACGACAATAGATATCGTCATTTTTCAGTGTCCGCCATGCTTTCGCAACTATGTCTATTTCATAGGAGGAGAATACGCAGGACAGAGAATAAACGTATCACACCGTCGTCAAAAGAGTACGGTACTACGCTCAGTGACCGTCTCGGATGTCCCCGGAAGAGCGAATCTCATCATGGAAGAAAGGATGTGTGCAAGAAGTGAGGAAGCCGCATCGGTTTTCCGTCGCGTTTTTTCTGTTGATCTTGTTTGGGATCTCTCTTTCGGCAGCGTCAAAAACCCCTGTTGAACACTTCCTTAATTCCGGACACGGAACCGCAGTTGAGGAAGCGACCAGGGAAATCGCGGCTCTCTTCAACAGCATTCAAGACGAGATCGAAGTGACCGTAACCGTTACCGGTGCCTATTACGACAAACTGATAGCGAGAGCCGTCGGTGGCGTTCTGCCGGATGTAGCCACGGCACAGCGTTCGAACCTGACGGAGTTAGCATCGTTGTGCACCCCGTTAGAGCCCTTTGTTGAACGGTCCCCCCTGAAAAGGATTCTGGTCCCGCCTGCCGTTGAGCACTCAAGGATCGGCGGTGATCTCATTCAGCTTCCCCTTGTCGTCCAGCCGCTTGTTACTTTCTACAATGAAGAACTCTTCGCTTTGGCCGGACTTGTTGACCCGTTCACGTTGCACACCCAAGGAGACTGGACTTGGGATTCAGTGATTCGGAGCGCGAGACGCATCGCCCGTGATACCACCGGTGACGGCGCGCTCGATATCTGGGGCGTCAACGTCACGGCTTCCTCGATAGGCCGAGCCGTGCTGTTTGTAACCCAAGCCGGGGGATACTTCTTCGACCGTCCCGTGATGCCAACGGAAAGCCGGTTCAACACGCCTCCGGTAGCAGAAGGACTCTCCTTTGTCCACAGCCTGATCCACGAACACGGAGTCATGCCTCCGGAGGGCGCCAACACGTGGTCAGGCGAGACGGTATTCTACGGAGGAAAAGCAGGTATTTTCTTCACCGGTCCCTGGTCCATCGGTCAGTCTCTGCAGGCCGGTCTGGCGGATTGGAATATGGCTCCGGCGCCGCGGGGACCCGTCAACGCAGACACAGCCATGCATGTGGATGGGCTACAGATGATGCGGGATGTCAAGGCCCCGGACGCGGTCTGGAAGTGGATGGAGTTCATGGTCAGCGATCCGCGTGCTGTCAGGATCTTCGCCGCCAAGACCGGTCGACCGCCGGCCACGGTTTCCAATTTCCCGACATATTTGGCCGTCATGCAGGAGACGGTCGGCGACAAGCACATGCAATCGCTGGTTGACGTGCTGATGAGCGGTGCCATGCCCACCAGCTTCGTGTCACCGATAGCCACGCAGTTGACCAAAGTCTATGAAGATGAAGTCCGCAAGTATTTCGCCGGACAGCAGAGCTTAGCCACCACGACGGAGACCGTCCATACACTCTGGACGGCACTGCTGACCGAGCTGCAACAAAGGAGGAATGACTAGGAAACTCCTATAGCGTTTTCAAACCCGGCATCGCATCGGACACCTTCTATGGCTGCTGTTCATTATCCGCACATGACTCTGTCAAGACTGTTGAACACCGGAATCGCCCATGTCGTCACTGAAGTCAGTCTCTAAGGTGTGTTCGAAGACTCCACCTGAGAATGTCAAGCGTCTTGGAGCCATCGGTAAGTAACGAATACTATTTTGCGAGGAGCGTGAAACAGGATGCGTCGTCTATGGAGCGTTGCGGTTGTTGCGGTTTTTGTTCTGATCGTAAGTCAGCTCACCATGGCCGAGACTGTGGTCAACTTCGCCACTTGGGGATCACTTGAGGCCCAGAAGATCTGGGAAAGAGACATCGCTGATTTTGAGCGTCAAAACCCTGATATCAAGGTCAATCTCATCCTGTCGGATTGGAACACCTACATTGAACGATTGCCGTTGATCATATCCGGGACGCTCGAGGCCGATGTGGTACGCATCGGCGGTCAACACCTTCCTACATTTGCCGCCCACGGATTCCTCTTGCCTTTGGATCCTTATGTCGCCAGAGGAGTGATCAACCGAAGAGATTTTCTCGCACCTGTCCTTGAGTCGGCTACGTATGGCGGACTGTTGTACGGCGTGCCGGACCACTTTTCACCTTGGATCCTGTACTACAACGTAGAGCTCTTCCAGCAGTTCGGACTGACCGACCCCGTCACTTTGTACCGTCAGGATCAGTGGACATGGGAAGAATTCGAGACCATCGGTCGCAAACTGCTCGTAGACCGCTCCGGTGCCGGTACACCGACACAATGGGGCATTACCGGTTCTTTTTCACCCACCAATCCGTACACACGCCAGGCCATGATGATGGCCAACGGAGGGCGCATCTACAATCCTGAGCTGACAAGATACTATCTGGACGAAGTGCCGAAT
>LFTP01000271.1 GCA_001513395.1 Clostridia bacterium DTU080 | reverse complement strand
CGACCTCCTCAGCTCTCGGTCGGCTCATTGGTGGGGATAGTGTTGACGGTGGTCGCCGTTTTATGGGCCATCAGACGGCTATTGCCTTTGATGAGCGTGGGCAAAACCGAGCGTATCGGCTGGTGGGAGCGCGACCAGGGAGTCTTGCGTTGGCTGTGGGAGTTGCTGAGGGAATGGTGGAAAAAGTTGACCGGTCGACGGATCGACGGAGAGGAGCACAAGACATCGCGCCTGCGAACTGTGGGTTCTGCCAAGGGCCTTCGAGCCTCGCGCGGCCGACGGATGACCAGACGAATCCCTTCCGAGCCACGAGCCGTGGTGCGTTTCCTCTACGCCCGGTTCCTCGAGCGGGCAGCAAGTCGCGGCTGGAAACGCCGAGCTGATGAGACAGCAGGTGAGTTCGGTGCCCGTATGGCAGTCGAGTTGTCTCCCGGGGGTGCGGAAGCGGTGGTCGGGCTCACCGGTGTCTATGAGTCCGTGCGCTATGGCCCCGCGGCGGTAGACGCGGGTCTTGTGACCTTGTTCAGACGGCATGTGGCCGTGGTCTTCCGTCTACTGCGACGAAGGCGTTGGGGCTCTGACGAAGAGGTAACAGTTCAGTCGCCTTGAGGATGATCATGATGGGGTAGACAAGGCGCGTCGGGGACTTGACAAAAGACAGCACAGATGGTTGTTTTCTATCTCGTTCACGACGCGCTCGGCCATAGGCGGTTCAATCATGGCCGCATATTGATCGAGGCTACAGGGGATCTGCAGCTGCTTGAGAAGGCAAAAGCCGTTGACAAAAGCGGCTTGCTCAATAAAAAGAGGAGTTCGTGACCAGTGACGGTTGCGGATCACAGCGACATGTCCGGGATGCGAGTCAAAGTCCATGGCGTGTCCCAACTCGTGAGCCAAAATGACCACGAGGTATGACAGCGATTGGTAAGTCAGATCCGGAGGCCATACATAGATCGTCCGCTGCTCGGGATGATAAAACCACTGTTCGCGGACAGGACTTCCGGCCAGTTTGATATTCATGGTGCGGCAATGCTTCAGGAGGCGTTGTACATATTTGTTGTCAGGGAACTCAGCCCACAAGTCGATTGAACTATGACGAACGGTAACTGTCATCACTTCCTTGACGTTCCGACATTTTTGCTCCCTTCTGGTTCTGCATCGTTCCTTCCTTTTTCCATTCCTTTCCTGGAACTCATGTGCGATACAGGATGCGCCAGGCGATCACGGCGGCTATAAATCCGGTCAGATCACCGACTAAAGCGGCGGCAAGTCCGTGTCGCGGCTTTTTGACGCCGACGGCGCCCAAATAGACGGTGATCACGTAGAATGTCGTCTCCGTACTTCCTTGGATCAAGCAAGCCAGGTAGCCCACATCGGAATCGGGGCCGTAAGTATGGACAAGCTCGCTCGTCAGCCCCAGGGCACCGGAGCCGGAAAGCGGTCTGATGATCATCAGCGGATGGATCTGCACAGGCACACCCAGCAGCCGCAAAACGGGCTCGCAGAGCGCAAACGCTAGATCCAAGACTCCGGAAGCGCGGAGAAGCCCCAAGGCGACCCACATGGCGATTAGATAGGGCAAGATGTGCAACGTCGTCTGAATGCCGCGAGCGGCTCCGGCGACGAAGACCTCATAGACTTTGACGCCTCGGGCGTGTGCATACAGCAAGATCACCATCAGCATCACGGGGATAGTAAACTGTGACGCCGCCTCTACGATGGACAACAGGATGCGCTCAGACACGACGCTTACCCATCCTGTCAACACAACGCGGCGGTCTGCGCAAAAATCTGTCGGCAACAAGAGCTCCGATCGTAGCCCAGCCGGTGGCAAAGGCCGTCCCGGCTACAATAGCCGTAGGGCTTTTCGAACCGGTAACGCCCCTGAGGGCGATCACGGTGGTGGGGATGAGCGTCAGACCCGACGCACATACGGCGATGTACGTACACATGGCATCGCTGGCCCGTTCCGGCGTAGTGTTGAGGCTTTGTAGCTGTTGCATAGCTTGGATTCCCAAAGGAGTCGCCGCGTTGCCCAGGCCAAGGATGTTAGCGGCGAACGACATGAGCATCGCGCCCATAGCCGGGTGGTTCTTGGGTATGTCCGGAAAGAGACGATGCGATACCGGAGCAAGAAGGCGCGCCAGTCTCTGAGTGAGTCCGGCTTCTTGAGCCAGCTGCATGATACCCGACCAAAACGCCAAAATACTAGCGAGCGAGATGGCGAACTGCACGGCGTCGCCGGATGAGGCAACTATGACGGATGTTACATCTCCTGTTTCGCCGCCTTGGTGACTGACTATGGCGATGACCCCGACTGCGATCATGACAAACCAGATGTGATTCATCATTTGGGCTCACCTGCCGATACGTGCTGACAACATAGATTTACATGCTCCGTAGTCAGGCTAGAACCGAGCAACTCCGTTTATTGACAGAGCAAAGAAACAGAGAGCTTCAGCAAGTGTGGGAAAGAAAATGTGGCAATTATCGGTCGCCACGCCCTATCATGCCGGATAATGCGCCTAGCCCGTAATATGACACTCTTGCACCAGGCGCGCAAACAAGTGGTATAATGTCGTTGCCAAAGGTCAGAGAAGGTCAGTGATTCGATGGCTACCTTAGCGGATCTCATAGAAGCGTATCTTAAGAGGCTTATCCACTCACAGTCGGGAGTCGTGGAGATCAGGCGCGGCGATCTGGCAGACTCTTTTTCGTGTGCCCCTTCACAGATCAACTACGTGCTGGAGACACGATTCCGGGCTGAACACGGTTACCTAGTGGAAAGCAAGCGCGGAGGCGGCGGCTACATCCGTATTCGCCGGGTCGTGATAAAGCCCGAGGAGGGTTTGTACAACACTATATGTGAATGCATCGGCGAGCAGATCAGCAAGGCGGAGGCAGACAGATTGCTCACTCTGATGGTTGAGCATCATAAGCTACCGCTCGAGCAGGGGCGTAAGATCTCACGATTCTTGCAGGCGGAAGTTGACGGTCTGCCTTTGCCATGGAGAGATGTCCTGCGCGCCGTGGTGCTCAAGGGAATGCTACTTCTATTGCTGGGCAATGAATCGAACGAGAACGGGGGAGAAGACGATGATGTGCGATGAGTGTCGGAAGCAACCGGCAACTGTCATGGTCACTCGCATCATAAACGGCAAGAAAACGGAGTCGTATCTATGTCAAGATTGCGCACGTCAACAAAACGATCTCAGCATTTTCTCTGAGGGCGGTCTCACTTTGAACAACATCCTGGCCGGCCTGTTTGAGCCCAAGTTTGCATTCCCGAATGCCGTCTCGTCCACCGCGAGTATCCGTTGCGAAAACTGCGGCCTTTCGTTTTCAGACTTTCGTCGACTGGGCCAATTAGGATGCAGTGAATGCTACAAGCAATTCGAAACGCAGCTTGAGCCGATTATACGGCGTATTCATGGGGCTTCACAACATACCGGTAAACGTCCCACAGTCAGTCGGGTGACCGCATTGCGCGGGGAGTTGGAGCAATCACGGCGTGCCTTGCGCGAAGCGATCGAAAAAGAAGAGTATGAACGAGCAGCAGTACTGCGGGATCGCATCAAAGCTTTGGAAGAACAGCTCAAGCAGTCTTAGGGGAGGGAAGAGGCTGTGTCGTTGCGGGACATCATCGGCAAGACGTTGAGTGAGTGGATGAAGGGAACCGGACCTGAGAGCGATATTGTCTTGTCCAGCCGAATTCGTCTGGCCCGCAATCTAGCTCTTGTTCCTTTCCCAGCCACTGCACAGGACAGTCAAAAGCGCCATGTTGTGGATCTTATTGATTCAGTTGTCAAACAAGAACCGGTTTCACCGGTGTTGCAAAACGTAGATTTTGTGCGCCTGGCGGAGATCTCTCCGCTTGAACGGCAGCTGTTGGTCGAAAAGCACCTCATCAGTCCGCAGCATGCACATGAGGTCAGGCATAAGGCAGTCATCCTACGCGATGATGAAGCGGTCAGCATCATGGTCAACGAGGAAGACCATCTGCGGCACCAGACCCTTTTTCCGGGGCTTCAGCTACAGGAAGCATGGAAGCTTTGCAGCAAGATAGATGATGCATTTGCCGAGCGATTGGAACTGGCCAGCTCAGTCCGGTGGGGATTCTTGACCGCCTGTCCGACCAACGTCGGTACCGGCATGCGAGCCTCGATCATGATGCATCTGCCTGCCCTATCGATGAAAGACCAAATGAAGCGTGTCGCAACTGCCCTGTCCAAATTCGGTGTGACGGTTCGGGGGATCTATGGCGAAGGCACCGATGTCTTAGGGAATGTGTATCAGATCTCAAACCAAGTGACACTCGGTCAGAGCGAAGAAGAGATCATTGAACATCTGGTACAACTCACGCGTCAGATCCTGGAACAAGAGCGCAATACTCGTGAGCAGATACGTTCCCGGAATCGAATACAGCTGGAGGATCGCATTTTCCGCTCGTACGGAGTGTTAACCAATGCTCGTACACTGTCTACACACGAGGCTATGCAACTGTTGTCCGATGTACGGATGGGTATCGACATGGGTTTGGTAAAGGGACTTGAGCCTCGCATTCTGCAGGAACTGATGGTTATGATTCGCCCGGCTCATCTGCAGAAGCTGATGGGCAGTGAAGTAGACGCTCCCCAAAGGGATATCTGGAGGGCGACCTTTATACGGGAGCGCATGAAACTAGTGGCCTGACGGCAGCGAACTTACCAGCATCACGGGATTGGAGTGAACGATGCATGTTTAGCAGATTCACAGAACGCGCTCAAAAAGTCGTCGTTCTGTCGCAAGAAGAGGCTAGAAGACTGGGTCACAATGTTGTAGGTACTGAGCATATCCTACTTGGTCTGGTGGCGGAAGGTGAAGGTGTTGCCGCCCGCGCTCTTCAGAGTATGGGAATCGGACTGGAAAAGGTCCGAGCCGAAGTGGAGAAAGTCATCGGACGCGGTGACGGCACGCCGCAGGGACAGATCGGCTTTACGCCGCGCGCCAAGCGGGTATTGGAGTTGGCTTTTGAAGAGGCTCGGCAGCTGAACCACACCTACATCGGCACCGAACACATCCTTCTGGGGCTCATTCGCGAAGGCGAAGGCGTCGCCGGACAAGTGCTGCAAAACCTCGGCGCCGATCTGGAAAGAGTACGCCGTCAGGTGGTCGATCTGTTGGGTGGCACGACTCCCGGTTCTGCAAAACGTGAGACGCGAGCTCGCAAGACACCTACCCTGGATCAATTCGGACGCGATCTGACCGAGTTGGCCCGCGAGGGGAAACTGGATCCGGTAGTTGGGCGCGAGAATGAGATCCAACGGGTCATTCAGGTCCTTTCTCGCCGCACGAAGAATAACCCTGTTTTGATCGGTGACCCCGGTGTCGGCAAGACCGCTATCGTAGAGGGTTTGGCTCAGATGATCGTGCAGGGCAATGTCCCGGAGACCTTGAACGACAAACGTGTCGTCAGCCTTGATCTGGGTGCCTTGGTGGCCGGTTCGAAATTCCGCGGTGAGTTCGAGGAGCGCCTCAAGAAAGTTATGGACGAAATACGAAGCTCAGGCGACGTCATTTTGTTCATCGATGAAATGCATACGATTATCGGCGCCGGAGCGGCTGAGGGTGCCATCGATGCATCCAATATCCTCAAGCCGGCATTGTCTCGCGGCGAGTTGCAGGCCATTGGGGCGACCACCATTGATGAGTATCGCAAGCATGTGGAAAAAGATGCCGCGCTGGAGCGACGTTTCCAGCCGATTCAGGTTGATGAGCCCACGGTCGAAGAGACGATCCGCATCCTCGAGGTATTGCGTGATCGCTACGAAGCGCACCATCGAGTGAAAATAACGGACGAAGCTTTGGTGGCCGCGGCTCGCCTTTCCGATCGCTTTGTTTCGGACCGCTTCTTGCCTGACAAGGCCATCGACCTTATGGACGAGGCCGCTTCCCGAGTACGTCTGTCCGGACTCGTTCCGCCGTCGGAACTGAAAGACTTAGAGCAAAAGATCGAAGATGTGCGCCGGGAAAAAGAAGCCGCGACACAGAACGAGGAGTTTGAGAAGGCCGCTGCACTGCGTGATAAAGAAAAGGCGTTGATGGAGGAGCTGGAACGCAAGCGCGACGAGTGGAAATCGAGCCGGACCCATCGTGAAGGCAACGTGACCGAAGACGAAATCGCCGAAGTTGTCAGCAGTTGGACGGGTGTACCGGTGGCCAAACTGGCGGAGGACGAAAGCCGACGCCTGCTGAATCTCGAAGAGGTCCTTCACAGACGCGTCGTAGCACAAGATGAGGCCATCGAGG
>LFTP01000375.1 GCA_001513395.1 Clostridia bacterium DTU080 | reverse complement strand
GGAGGAGATAAGTCCGCAGATACGAGCCCTGATGCAATAGTGACTGGAATGATCTGTTGGCCTTACCCTTAACCGAATGTCTCGTATCAAGCAAAGAAGGCGAGGTTGATCGCATGACAAAAAAGCATAGGCATTGCCTTGTGGTTATCGGGTTGCTCATCTGTATCGCTGTTGCCAGCCCCGCACTGGCACGTCAGAGAATCAGTTTCGCCGGTTTCTTCAGCAACTGGGTTGAAGGTGGCTTCCAACAGGCTCTGGACAACTTCAGCAAAGCGCACGATGTCGATGTCGAAGTGGTGGATTCCACCAGCTGGCAGGATTTGTGGCAAAAGGTTTTGGTCATGAGCGCCGGAGGCATCCAACTGGATGTACTCTACGGCGACAACACCACGGTGATGTACTTCGCCCGGGAGGGCTTGTCACAGCCGATAGATCAGTTGGCCAAGAAGGATATCAAACTGGATCTTTTCCCGCGCAGTGTGCTGTCGGTGCTTGAAATCGACGGGCAGCTCTATGCCATTCCCACCGCTTTGAGTCTCCACAACCTCTACTACAACGTGGATCTGTTCGCCCAAGCCGGTCTGGATCGACTGCCAACCAGCTGGGAAAGCGAGCGATTGGACTGGGACGAATACGTCTCGATGGTCAGAAAACTGACCGTGGATACCGACGGAGACGGACAGCCTAATCGCTTCGGAACACAGACTCTGGGATTTGCCTCCATCGGGTTTAACATGGTCGGCATGTGGGGAGTCCATCTGTTTAACCCGGCCGGCGACGAATGGTACGGCGACACTCCGGAAGCCATTGCCGCGCTGGAACGATTGGCGCGATTGCGCACCGAACTGAATGCGGTCGGAGGCAGTCTCACCTCAGGCACTGCGGCCATCCTCCCGGTACAAAGCTACTATTTGAACACGCTGGCCGGGGTGACGTCGATCAATTGGTCCGTGGGTCCCATGCCCAAAGGCACCCAGCGCTCAAGTCAGGCCGGGTTCCACGGTATCAGCGTTGCTAAAGACACCAAGAACTTGGATCTGGCCTGGAAGCTGGTCAAATATTTGACCTACAACCCCGAAGGCGTTGTCCTGTTTACCCGCGCCGAAAACCGGGTTCCTGTCCATCCACAGGCCGGGCGGGACTTCGTCGAGCGGTGGTCCGAAGTGCTCACTGCCGATGAAGCGTGGTGCATCGTCGGCGGCGTCGGATATTCATACGAAACGCGCATGACGCGTCCAATACGTCAACTGGATATAAGAAAGATCATGGAGGACGGGGGCCGTCGGGTGTGGAACGGAACCGTTGCGGTGAGGCAAATGATCACTGAGATCAGTCCGCAGATACGGGCTTTGATGGTACCCTGAGCGACCGAATCGATGTGCACAGTCGTCCTTAAACCCTCAAATTGACCACACAGGAAACCCTGTTTTCCCGCTGAACGGCATGCGGAGAGTCGGGCCAACCCGACTCTCCGTCGGCCGTCGCTTGTCATGACCGGTCCAATCATTCCGGGAGAGAACCGAAAGCGTATCCCTGTGTGCGGCGAATATGAACTCGAGACGGACTGCGAGCGGCGTCGCCGGCGAAGATGCAGACCGGCCAATACCACTCGGTGCAAAGCTTAAGCCGACCACTTACTTCATAGGGCGACCAAGTCGCAGCCATCCACATCATTGTCTGCCACGCATTACAAAGGAGGCCGGACATGGATCTACCGTCAGCTTCACTTGGAATCGCTCTTTTGATCCAGCTTGTCGCCGTTCAGATGCATCTTGACATCAACGATTTTTGGACGCGCGACGCTTTTGAGGCTAAGATGCACCAACTGATGGACCGGGTGGCGGCGGGGATCGATCCGGACATACCGACACTGGTCGCGTTCCCGGAGGATGTCGGATTGCTGCTGGTGGCACAAGGCATGGAAGCCCATCTCAAAGAAGCAGACTCGATCGACGCGGCATTGGAAGCGGCCATCAAAGCGGAGTTGCTGTCCTCGGCAAAAGAGCAATCACTGAACGAACTCCATTGGGTGCCGGCACTCCTTCTTCAAAGAAGCCGTATCATTGCTGAGACCTACTTCGAGGTCTTCTCAGGTCTAGCTCAGAAGTATGGGGTTTATATCGTCGCCGGATCGCTCGTTTTGCCTCCCTATGCCTTGAGCGACGGTCAAGTCCAATGGCAGGCCGGTCCGCTGGAAGACCGCGTCTACAACACCTCGTACTTCTTTGGACC
>LFTP01000212.1 GCA_001513395.1 Clostridia bacterium DTU080 | reverse complement strand
ATGACTCAAGTGTAGCTTAAATCACCGCCATCTGCTGTCCAGTTTTCGGGGTCCATTATATTTAGCCAATGGGAGGATCTGAGGGATTTTCTGGTTCCGACCTTCGACAGCTCGATGTGGGAAGGTGTCCACTACGGTGTGCCGATCTATACTGCGCCGCGGGTTTGGTGGTATAGAACTGATCTATTTGAGGAGGCAGCTTTGGACCCGAATCAGCCGCCCAGGTCGTGGTCTGAGTTGCTGACGGCGGCAAAAAGACTGACCAAAACGGACGGACAGCAGGTGATCCGTCAAGGTTATGATCTGTCAAGGTGGACGGGTACGGCGAGTCATTTTGCGAGAATCCAGGATTTCGCAGTGTATCTGTGGCAGATCGGGGGAGAGCTGTTCGACGATGAGTACCAGCCGCTGTTTACTTCCCCTGAAAGCATAGCAACCATGGAGTTTTTGTTCCAGCTGAAAGAAGCGGTCAAGCCGCCGGGTTATCAGGTGGTGGTGCCGAGTGGCGGAGGATCGGCCTTGATAAAGGGAGCGGCCGTGATCAACCTGGCCGGAGGATGGATCTCCTCGCAGGTGCACCAGTATGCGCCCGATTTGCTCGATGTCGTCAAAGCCATTGTGCCCGTGCCGGGTGAGAAAAACCAGGTTACCAATACTTTCACTAACTGGTTGGGTATCCACTCACAAAGCCGCAACAAAGAGCTGGCCTGGGAGTTCATCAAAGCCGTTACTCAACCCACTGTACTGGTTGACCTGAACGCCGAGCTCGGGCTATTGTCACCGCGGCGCTCGACGATCACGGAGTTTGCCAGACGGCGACCGCTGTCTAAGTACATGTATGAGACCGTAGAATACGTTAGGTCTTATCCCGTATTCCCCATGTCATCGCAACTGACACAAGCTTGGAGTTCTCAGTATACGTTGGCTATCGAAGGGCAGTTGGGTATCGTGCCAGCCATGGAAGAAGCTTCACGCCAATGGCGGGTCATTTTGCAGGAGTGGAGCGGAGCGAAGCAATAGAATTCCGTTGATATACGAGCGCAAAACGTGAAGACTGAGGATAGCCGCGCTTCTCCCTATCATATTCGGCATAGATGCAGCTCAGATCCAGTTGATCAACAACGTTACTCACGAAGCGGGCCAGGTGATCCTCCGGTAACCAATTATCAAGCGAAAGCGGTAACAGAAGAGTCTGCTTTGGTTGGTAAGGACGATAGCGTTTAGTACTCATGCTTCATCAATTTGCTGTTATCGGCCCAAATCCTGGCGCTTTCGACCTGATAACTCAGACAGGCTCCTAGGAGTCTGTCTGAGTTATCAGGTCTGACAGAGCTGAGGTTTTACGAAAGTGTCGGTACAGCGCGTTAAACACGGCCGACCGAGGCGCAAAAGAACCGATCCGACAACCCTGAGACCCCTCAGACGGCATCGGGGTCTCAGGGTGTCTCTTAACCTCACACCATTTCTTGGTCCGGGCCTTTGCCGCAGAACAAATGATGCTCCGAACTATGCGTCCCGGGCATCTTCTTTCAACGTCTGTACATCGATCCGAGTGCCTCGCTGAGGAGCCACTCATCTGCGTGTTTCGTACGATCGCACATAGACCCACTTGCGAAGAGATCTGCCGGGTCCGTACGCCTGACGCCTGACACAACCGCTAACCTTAGTGCGTATAGGCTGCAGATGCGACGATATTCTGCTGTCTCCGTCGCTGTAGGACGCAGGAGCAGACGGCCTGAAAACCGCAGCATCTACCCCCGCCGGATGAGCCACTGGTATTGCGGCTGTTGCTTTGACGAGTAGTGCGGCGTGCACCAGGGTTTCTACTGCCGCCATCATCGACAATTACCGGAGAGTGCTCCGCCTCTAGTAATACACAGAGCAACAAGGCAAATCGCGCCAGATCTGGACCCCATTCCTTCCAGGCTACTGTCAATGGCCACTTGAGAATCCCCAATTTTGGCCACGAAAAGTCCCCACGGTACCCAT
>LFTP01000348.1 GCA_001513395.1 Clostridia bacterium DTU080 | reverse complement strand
CTGATGACCGGGGATCCGACGGTCATCTGCTTTGGAAACACCCCCAGACGTTCCATTACACGTCTGATAGACAAAAGCCGGGGCTGTCCCAACCTTACTTTTGGGACAGCCCCCGCCTTTTTGGGCAAGAACACAGCCTTTATACCCTCTGTGCAGACAACCAACCGCCCTTGTACCGGCAGCATTGCCATTTGCACGGACAGTCTGGGAAGGGGGAGGAAATGGCATAGGTCGATATAGAAAGGAGATCTCATCATCACAAAAGACGGATACTTGAAAGCAAATCTCGCGATTGTACCTTCAGGGTAGGTGTCGTCAAAGAATCGGTGAAAGGCCGTTGTTCTTCATTGACGCCAGGCATACATGAGCATGCCATAGCAACCGCAGCCTACCCCGACGGGGTCTTCACTTCACCCAGAGTGTAAGGTAGGCTGCATGCCCATCAAGGAGGCCCGGATTGATGAAGCTGCGCTGGAGTTCACATGCCGACTTGAAAATACGCATAACGCCCACCGTATCGCGCCAAGAATACCTGGATCACATGACGTTCAAGCGTCTTTGCCCGCCGATGATAACGGAGATCTTCGGCCCCATAGTCGGTCTGAAGGAAGAGTGGCTCGAGCAAGGCGCCAAACCTGAAGAACTGGATTTCTCCGCCTTTCGTTACCGCACAGCCGCCAGAGGTAGCGTTAGGGTCAACACGGGCAGACTGGGCGGTCACCCCGGACAGATAGTGGAAGAGACTGATGAATACATAATCGAGATCGACGGCTATGGGCGGCGCATGAAGTTGATGAAGGGCTATTCGACGTTGCCCTTGCCATTGGACTATCCGGTAAAGACCTTCGATGATTGGCTGAAGATCAAACACTGGTACGAGTTCAGCGAGGCTCGCTTTCACAAAGACTGGGAAGCGCACGCGCGCCAGCTGCTCGAACAGGATAGGGTTGTATGCGTATCAATACCCGGCGGCTTTGACGAACCGCGTCAGTTGATGGGAGAAGAGAACCTCTGTATCGCGTACTACGAGAACCCGGAATTGATACACGACATACTCGATACCATCGGCCGGACGGCACAAAAGGTACTCGATCGGGTATCGGCGAGGGTACAGATCGATGTACTTAGAGTACATGAGGACTTGGCGGGCAAATCCGGGCCTCTGGCGGGTCCAAAACAGATTGAGGAGTTCATAAAACCCTATTACCGCCGCATCTGGGACATGTTAGCAGATCGGGGTGCCGTCCTTTTCGATCAGGACAGCGACGGCGATATCACCAGCGTCATCCCGGCTTTTTTGGATGCGGCCATCAACTGTATGCACCCCATGGAACCGGCTGCCGGGGTGGACGTGGTAAAAATAAGGGAGCAGTACGGCAATCGCCTGGCCTTCTACGGCGGCATAGACAAACACGTGCTCAGACGCAGCAAAGAAGAGATCATCGCCGAGTTGGAGTATAAAATCCCGCCTCTGGTAGCCACGGGCGGTTGCGTGATCGCCCTTGATCACCGTATTCCCAATGGGACGCCCTTGGAGAACTACCGCTTCTATCTGCAAAAGGCCTGGGAGATTATGGAATGCTGTTGGGCGCAGATGGACTCCTAGAAGCCCCACCTATAGGCCTGCTTGTTGAGCACTTGACTCAATCGACCGTCTCAGGCCGCACCGGTCTGCGATGGTCGATCATGTGCGGCTGCAACCGCTGGCATTCATCACGCTCGAATGATATAGAGACCGTGGGGTGCCAGGGCACCCGATGAGCAAAATCTGGGGCTGTCTCAAGCTATTCGTTGAGACAACCCCTGTCGTGAACACTCAATCTGAGACTACTCCTGGCCCATCAGCTTCTTACCCAGTTCGATACCTGCTTCGACAATGGCCTCACCCGTACCCGGCTTAAGGCGCGTGGAGCGAGGCTCGTATCCACCCTCTTCAAAGGCCTTAGCGGTGGGCACGTAACCGAGATAACCATTTGATAGGTTAGCCATCATACCGTAGGCATCAGGGAATGCGGCTTTGAAATCCAGACCGAGCTGAGTAAACATCTCTCCGGGGCCGCTGGTGATGAGTGCCGGGCCGATGCGCACGCAGATGATCTCTTGCTGGAAGCGATCCGGTTGACTGGCGTGGTATTCAGCCCTTTGCTTATTCACCTCGGCCACTGTCTTTTCCATGCGTCCCACCTTGGGATCCTCAAGGGCCTTGCGGCTGTTTTCCAGGAACTCCTCGATCGGGATCCGTTCCAGGGTGATCTCTTTAGCGGCCGCCCCTACTTCTTCATAGGGTTTGGGACTCAGACTCACGGCCACTCGCACCGCCTCGCCCGCCACCGCCATTCCGATTTCCTCTTTGTAACTGGGCCAACGCTGACGACGCTTGGGATCGTTGACGTTAAACTGGTTGATATCCCCACTGGCTCCATTGAGCACTACCACGCCAAAGGGCCTGGTGGCACCTTTAGGTTGCAACGCAGTGCGGATCTTCTCAGCGGCCACACCTACCCAGTCGGCAGAGAAAAGATTGCCGCCTACGGTGTCGCAATGGCAACTGAAGTGAGCCAACACTCCGATCGGGACACCGTCGGGTCCGTCAAAGCGGAGTACGGTCACCTCCTGATCCACGGGACCGGCCGGTTTGACGATATCCGGATTGCCGACACCGGGATTTGTGTGCACGTATCCGTTCTTCATCAAGAAGCGCCGATTATATGAAACCCCGGGTACCAAACCCTTACCCACGCCTAAGGTTGCGTCGACCCGATTGCGGAAAGCGATCTCGATGGCCCCCGCCGTGAGACGGGCCCAAGTCCTCATGTAATCTTCGTCTCTGACAAACCCCGGACGCCTGTGCACCACCGGACCCGTGTGGGTGTGGCTCGCTCCTATCAATACGTTCGTTTTGGGGATGCCCAGCCGTTTATGTACCTGCTCCTTCACCGCTTCGACGTCTTCCTGCAACATAGCGATAAGATCCGTACTCACAACGGCTACATGCGTGTCTCCCTGGGAGACCACCAAAGCCCGGGAGTATAAGTCATCTATTATGCCCTCAGCCAACCGTTCCCTGAAGTATCCGGCCATACCCGTCCCCATCGGGGGCGTGATGACCACTTCGCCAAAACCGGCCTGCATTCTCATCCACCTGCCTTTGATTATCACTCACGGCCGTTTCTTAAGGAAACTCACCGCCTAAGTGTTCAACAACCTGGCATACCCTCCTGCCATAGATGGCCGGAGGCTACGCCCTCATAAGCTATGATTTCACTTCCCGCACCAAAGCCGCGGCTTCATGGGCGACGACCGCTCCGATATCAGGTACGAAATGAGGACGCCCGGTCATTCCCGGCACCGTAACGGCCGCATATCCACGGCGTTCGAAATCAACGGGATCGGGTATGTAGCCCCAAAAATCGTTGGTGTAGCCCACTACCCACACATCGTCGCCAAAGCTCTGATCGCGTATCTCCTGAGCTACCGCAGAGAACATCTCAGCACCGTGAAAGAGCATGCTTAAATGGCCGATCCGTAAGCATTGAATCTCACCGGACCATGCGTCAGGCGCGCCTTTTCCGTAGTAATCCCGTTGCCACTGAGCCAGATACTCGGACCAAAACCGGTGCGCTCCCTGTGTGAACACTGACGGATTCTTCCGGTAGGCCTCTTCAGCTTTCTGCACGGCATCCTTCAACTGCTCTTCGGTCATCACACCAAGATCCGCCGGCAGCGAAACCATGCGAGACAACGAACTCAATCCGCCCTCTCCCAGAGGCCGGCGCCTCGCCCACAGTTGCATCACTCCGCCGGCAACGATATGACCGACGCCTTCCGCCCATTGTTCATAGGACATAGAAGGCAAAAGAGGTGCAGGATTGAGATCACCGCATGCTCCCTGCAAAAACAGCACGGCCAGACCCGGCCACTTACTCCGCAAACACGTTCTCATCTCTCCCACCCAGTCAGGGGAAGCGTGAGTATGGGTGTTTCTGAAGACCACGGCATGACAGGAGAACCTGGTCAGGATGCCCATCAAGTCGCCTGAATCATCACAGACAAAAAGGCATTGCTGCAGATCATCAACGGGACCGCCTTGACGTGTCCGGTTAAAGGCCACCCCGGGGAGACGTCCATGTGCGGCATACAGTGTCGCCGGCCGCAGTCTTTGCCAGGCCAAAACTCCGGCCTGGATCAGGCGATGCTCAAAAAACGACAGATACTCGGGAGATACCTCACCGCAGCCACGCAGAAAAAACGTCGCCGGTCCGCAATGCGTATGTGTGGCACACAAAGCTATGGCGCTGACGGGCAATCCGGTCGCCTGGCTGAGTGCGGTGCGCACTCTGTTGGCGGAATCACGGTCATAGCCTAACACATCCGCACTGATGATCAGGACACCTGAATCATCCGTTCGAAAGGCTGCGCCCTGCGCAAGGAGCCGTGAATGTACATCACTGGTGCGGCGCCCCAAATAGAACCCATACCCGGACAGCTCGACTCCCATCCATGGAGTAATATCTACCTGAGAGAATCCGGCCTGCCATTCAGAAGGCATATACAGTTCCCCCTCAAATGCCATGTGCTAAAGCGATTGACCTTCTTTATTCCCACCCGTCATGTTTGCCCCGCACGATCAGACGTGGACGTCGACGCTACGAACACAGGATTGCCTTCCGAGATTAACCTTGTTTATCAAACTGAGGAAGAGCTTGGTTTCTGTAGAATTGCTTTCCCCAATCGAGGTCTTGGCGCATGATAAAACCCGCCGCGTCATGCCAGTGCCCACCCGCCGACAGATGGTCGATCAGCGCCCGGCGCAACGTAGTATCCCGAGGCGCCCGGGCGAGATCATCGGGAATCTCTCCAAAGACTCGGCGCAAGACGTCGCGTCCGTCCGACTTAATCGGCAACAGGTAAAACTCGGAGAGAAAGCGCACCAAGTTGGCCTCGGGACCCAGGAGCTTTTCCAACTGCGGATCCAAAAGCCACGAACTGCCGGCCCAGGCTACGAATTCGAATTCCGGGAAGTAGCGTGGGAAAAGGACCAGTGAGCGCTGAAAGGAGTCTCCGCACTGCTCGAAATCCAACCTGCTGCCGGCAGGGATGTGGATCTGCAATACGGGATCGCCCGGAGCCAATATCTGTTCCCATTCGTCCCGAGACAAACGGTACAATTCCGCAATGGCCTGCCCAACAGGAAGTATGGGATTGCCCAGGACGGCCTCATCCGTCAACTCAAGCTTGGATTCCCACACACCGACGCTCTCAGTCACTCCTCCGGCGCCGTTTCTTTGTCCATCGCTTCGATAGCTTAACCCGTCTTCGGAGAGCGCCAACACCGCTCCTGACGCTCGATGACGAAAAGCCCGCACCTGACAGCGAAATGAATTGAGCTGAAACTGCAGTCGGCCCAGCTGGAAGATCTCGCACCGCAGATGGTTGGTCAGCCAGTTGAGGTTGCCAAGGGTTAGACCCCACGTACCGTGTCTTTCGTGATAAACCGCCGCCCAGCGTCCCACATCAGCCCAGGTGGCAAGAACTACGTCTTCCGGAATCAATCGTTGTCCGTAGAGATCCCGGGCGCGATCCAAAGCTGCCAGTACCGCCAACAAGTACAGCTGCTCCGATTGCACATCAAAGGCCACATGGTCCAAGGAGGGCCACTTGGCAATTGCAGAACGCGGATACTCCTTACTGCCGAGGCAATGGGCAAAATGCCAGATGAGCGCGCTAAGAGCCGGTTCTTCTGCCACGATCTTGGCCGCGGCTACACTCCGACGAACAGCCTCTTCGGGCAGAGCCGCCGAGCGACACGCCTGGGCTATATAAGCCGGCTGCAAGAAGAAGGGCTCGTCACCGGGCCACCTTGCCTGCGAATCATCCCATTCTTGAGATAGAGTCTGTTGATCGTCATCATTCAGTCGTAAGGCCGAAACGACCTCTACCAGTCGCACGAGCAGTACCTCCCAGCGCTAAAATGACGCGACAAGACCTTTGATCCGGTTTCCCGTCCACTGTTTGTTTCTCACTTGCCGCCGGATCACCTGCGCCAGTTTTCCCACCGTTGATCAATCGCGAATGGCCAAGACTCTCCGGTCGATCGCATTCAGTGTCGATCAAGGATTCGTGCCACAGCAGATGGCGAGTTGACACTGATCCATCTTTCTTTACATGGCTCAGCCGGAAGAGCGCCGGCAATCACCGGTATAAAGAAGACCCATCGCTTAGCGTCCTCAGAGGCTGAAAGCCATCCATGGGGCATCTGCGACCAAAGAGGCCCCGGACGATACAGCCGAGGCCAGGATCACAAATGGGCGCATACCAATAAGCTCCGGAAAGCGGAAGGCAGTCTTGACCAAGTGACCTGCCAGACATTCTTTGTGTCCAACGTTTGACATGTACCGGCGATTGCCCCGTTATGTGCGTTGACGTCATGGATCCGGCAGGACACAAGCTGCAGTCTTCTACGAGAACTCTTGCCGCACACTTGGCATGTCAGCGATGATCGTAAGACCGGAAAGCGAGCCTGCATGTGGGCGGACTCCGCAACAGACGCGCGGTCCGATCCTATTGGGTCGCCTCCGCAAGCAAAGCTTCGATCCTGGGGCGATAGGCTTCCACTGCAACCCGATACGGTTGGGTGTTTTTCAGCACTGACTGAAGCATCTCCCATAGAGCTACCTCGATCTGACTGATGTCCCCCAACATACGGGAGTAAATCGTCGGCTGACTGTCGGCCACTGCGTCGATGAAGGCGCCAAGGTTATGATCGGGAGCAAGCTTCAAATAGATAGCAGCTGCAGATCGACGCACGGGCGGAAGTAGAGAGTGTTTGATCATGATCTCCTGCCCCTCACGCGACACGAGAAACTTCAGCAGCTGCCATGCCTCCTCAGGATGTCTTGTGTCCACCCAAATTCCAAACGAGTCGTCTACCAGATAGCCGGGACGACCTGCCGGCCCAGCGGGTCTGCGGATGCTATCCCATTCAAACGCATCGCCTATCACGTCTTTGAACTGGAAAATACCTTGCATTCCTTCCTCAATAATCGGTACGGTGCCGTTTAGAAAGCCCGGTTTGAGGGAAGCTTGGCGAGGCAATGGCGTCTTCCCACATCATACTGTAGAGAAACTACATGCCTGCTTAAAGGTCGGTCTGGTCAAGCTGGGCACAGTA
>LFTP01000166.1 GCA_001513395.1 Clostridia bacterium DTU080 | reverse complement strand
GAGAGTAACGGCAAACCTAGCGAGCTAGAGTCACAGAGAAACACAGCAGCCTAAGTTTGAACTCAACAGCCAGGAGACGAATTTACACCACATCTAGGACTTGACCGCGCAAGCCTTTGAACTCCACCTCTCCTATATGGATCTCTTCGTGGGTTTCCGTTTTCAGCAACACCAAACGGAACAGCTCCACGTCCTCTTGGCCTGAGGCGTCTCCCTTCAGAACTAGCTTATGCCAACCTGGCGCGGACTTCCCGATATCCTCCACGGTGTAGGACAAAGGTGTCCAGCTTACGCCGTCGGAGGAGACAGACAGATTGACGTATTCGGTTATATCGGTTCTTTGTGCGTATACGGTAACGGTGAAATCCCGGAGCAGATGTGTCTCCCAGATCAGGTACTCTTCCGTGTTGCCCGTACGCACCTCGCGCTCACCGTCGCCCCAGAAGGCTTCCTCTTGTCCGGTGGAATACTCCCAGCCCGGGGACTCCTCGAGGGTCAAGGAATAATCCATAACACCAAACCATCCGGCTTCGCTGGGCGGTCTGAAAGGATCCCACAGCGTCCAGTAATTGTGGGTCCTGAACTTCACCGTCTTCGCCAGCCGGCCGATTTCTGCCACGGTCAGACTGACAGAGATCTCATGCGTGTCATCCTCAAGTTCCAGCGTATCGATCATCAACTCTCCGGCAGCAGGCAGTCTGTCATGCAAGAACACGGTTTCACCATTCAGCGCTATCTCCACAGCGCTTATGTCCTTCTCCTCCGCCAAAGGAAGCACGACCTGGGCATCCAACGTACCGCTGACCGTGGGAAGGCGCAAGGCTGGAGTAATCAAGTTGACGAAGTCGATGACTTGTTCATAGTCTTCAGCCGCTAAGGCCTTCTTGCTGTGATAGGCGGCTAAATCGATCTGTACTTCGCCTTCTTGGACATCATTTACGGTCACTATGACCTCAGCCTGCCTCACCCTTTCTCCCAAGACAACGCCAGGTATATCGGCGAGCAGAGTGACGATCGACCACTCTTCGTTATCGGCAATAAGACGCGCCGTCCGGCTGGACAAGGTAACCAGATCCGTACCTCGGCTGTCTTGCAGATTCAAGGTGAGATGAATCGTTCCTTTCTCGGTCCCGGCCGTCGTGGAATAGCGGGCCGCCAGGGCTAAGAGCCCCGGTTGCACGGGGAAGGTTTGATTCCATGCGTCGGCTTTCACAACCTCGGCTAAGGGGCTGGAGTGCGCACCGATCATCTGCTCAAACAGCTCAGCCAAAGCGTGCAACTCACGTGAGCCGGCTTCTTCAGCCATCGCTCGAATCCGTTTGCTCACGGGGCCCCCTTTGGGTTCATTCTTGTGCAGGTAGCGCACCAGCCGATCGAATTCCTCCCTCGGCCAGTTTCGGGGTTTATCCGAGGGTTGTGTCAAAGCCCGGGATATGTCGGACAGAAGAGCCAGTGCCTCCACTTCATCTTCCGGAACCGAGAGGTCATAGTCGGTGAAGGGGTTGTCCTGTCCCAAGAGACGGGCACACTCCTCCAGACATTCAGCCACCGCCCGGCGGTATCCGCCGTAGGTCGCCGGATCATCGGTGATCCAGAAGCGTTGTTCTTCAAAGCCCGGATTGTCCAGTGTCACGGGCCGTCCGTCTTCCGTAACACTGATGTTGTCAAAGAAGGCCTTTTGCAGAGGATCCTGTGAGTCATTGGCGGCAATTCCCACCAGGCTGATGCGCAGTGTACTGGAATTGGGCGGCATCTGGGGTATGGAAATAGTGCACTGAATGAACCTCCGACTCGAACCTGACACAGTCCCGGACTCCGCCTTATGCAACAGGTTTCCGGCCTCATCGAACACTTCAGCCCGCAAGCGAGCGCTACCGCTTAGATCGTCCGTCTTAATCCATCCTTCTATCTCATAGCTCTTTCCGGCGGAAACGGGCACATCCTGATACATCGATATCTCCGTCAGCTGCGGCAGTATTCTCAGCGCTTGTCTGCCCTCGTAGACGGCCGACGGATGTGTGGTGAGTGAGCACTTGCTCGGATCACCGACCACGTGCCAACCGCGTTCGCTGAAATCGGGACGGATCCTGATCAGGGCATCGGGCACCTGCAACAGATCTTGGATCCGTTCTTCGAGCCGCTCCCACCCTTCCGGACGTTTCCTTCTCAGAAGCGCCTGCGCCGTGTTCAACTGGGCCAGGTATTCATAATCCTCAATGCCGTCACGCATCCGCTTCACCCGCGCCGAGGGCAGCATGCTCCCCTGCCCGTCCGGGTAAAACAAGTTGCCGCCGCCGTTATCCTGCACCCAAGCTCCGGTGTTGACGTTATGATAACCGGTTCGCCATTCGTTTTCGGGTCGGCTCTTGTCTTTAATATCCCTGTTTGCGGGCCATTCCCGCTGCACCGCCCAGTAGAGCTGGCCGCTCACACCGGCTTTCCAGGCCGCCAGGAGGAAACCGCGCTGCACCAGGGAGGGGAAGTCAATACGGAAGTCCGGTTGATTTCCCAGCCCGTCGGATCCAACTGAATACCACCAAGTCTCCCGTTCACGGGCCATCTCGAGAGTAAAGAACTGAACCGGTACTACGAAGATATCTACGAAGTCGATCAGGCGTTCATCGGGCTGACTGGTGTTGATGCGCAGAATATCACGGTAGCGAGAGCGGAAAGCTTCGTAATCGGCGCGCATGGCCGGAATGCGCTCAGGACTGTGCATAAGAATCTCGTCATAGCCGAAGGCGTACGCGTCGGAGATGACACCCGCTTCGCGAATCAAGCGTTCCCGGCTCTCCAAAAGGCTGCCTTTAAGCGGCAGTAAGAAGACGTTCATCCCCTTTTCTATGCATTCTCTCAGACGGGTCGGTTCATACAACTCATCGCCTGTGCTTCCCCACATGGGCACAGGCCCCAGCCGATGCTCAAGCATGACATCTTGAGCCGCCTCGAGCTGTTCCCGACTCAGTGAGTAACCGTAGTAATCTTGCATCCAGTTGGGTTGAAAGGCAAAGGCCAGTTTGAGCGAGGGCCGCTTCGGCAAGGAGAAGTCCCACACTCGCAGGCTCACGGAAACGCTCGCGCTCTGTCCTCCGGCCATGACGGTAACCCGTCCCTCATAGAGGCCCGGAGCCGTATCCTCCGGTACATGCACATCCACCCAGTAGGGCATATACTCACCCGGAGCAATGCTCTCCCAGCCTACCGGACGCAAGAGGTCAAAGTAGCGTCCGGGGACGGCTCCCGTTGATCTTCCGGGTTTATCAACCAGGACGCTGCCCGAGGCGTATATCTCGACCTGTCCGGGAAGACCTTCGGCAACGACGGTCAGATCACTTAGCGTTGCATTCGTGTGATTGCTCACGGCGACTTGAAAGCTCTCTGTCTCACCGCGCGCCGCCTCGATCATGATGTGTGGCTTGCCGTCCGTAGGCTTTTCCTCCGCCCGAAAGGTGCGCAGACTGTCAAAGGCAGCGACGCTGAAGGCGGAAGCAGCCCACGCGGTGGATGCAAAACCTAGCGAAAAGAGGCTGACAATCAGTCCTACGAAGGCCGGTATGGAGAGGCGAAACATAGACTGCACCTCCGATATTCACGTTGTACATGGATACTCGCAGCCGCCGAAACAAAGATGTAATCTCAGGGATCCCGTTGGGACCGGACCGCAACCAAGCCCTGATATATCCCACAGTGCAACAGACCGATCATGTGAAGGATAACTTCAGCCACATGCTTGATAGTGACACTTGATCTGTTCATTTTCCTCCCTATTTTTGTCATATGTTGATTCTTCCACCTATAGTCGCTTGATCCTTCACGTTTGCGCCTTGACCTCGCAAACCGGCTGCATCAACGCGATCCGAACCGTCTTTCCACAGGTCTTGCATCAACCCAGTTATTATCTAGATATTTAGTTCTATTTGTGCAGGACACCGTATAAATCAGCGGAAGGTATATGGAGTCTCAGTTGTTACATGTTGCTGCCCCACTGGTGATAGGACCAGCGCGTTCTTACCGGGACTATCCCCTGGGCAGCACTCCCGCTGTATCCCAAACAGTCTCAGCCGTAGAGGGATGCCTACTATGCGAGATAGCGACTGTCTGTTAGGAGCTGTCGACATAATCTTTACAAAGGAGGGCGATATGATGCTCAACCACATACGACGGATGCGACATGCGTTGGCGACGGTATGCGTATCGGTTCTCATATTGGGCATGTCTTTTGATGCCTTAAGCGCTCCGGTTGTCATTCAGATGGCGCTGCTGCTTCGTGCTACGGGGAGAGAGTGGCAACATGCCGTCATTGAGGAATTCCATAAAGAACAGGATCGGATACGCGTCGAGTTGGTCGGTTCGGCCGACGGGTTGCGCTATGGACAGCTACAAGTGCTGTTGGTGGCGGGCGAAGCACCTCATATCATCTTCCAAGACCCTAACAACTTACTCAATTGGGCCCGACAGGGCTTTCTCGTGGATCTGGCTCCCTATCTGAAACGGGAACCGCGCAACAGCCCCTTCAACGACTTCTTCGATATCACCTGGATATTCTACACGCTCAACGACAAGATCTGGGCCGTACCGATGGATCTACAGGTCGGAGGAATCCTGTATAACGAGGATGCCTTCGCGGAAGCCGGTCAAGCTCCACCTTGGCCAGGATGGACATGGGAGGATTTGTCCCGGGTGGCACATCGGCTTACGAAGCGCACCAACCCTGAATCACTTCCCGACCGATGGGGCATGAGAGAGCCGGAATGGTACTTCTGGTGGCAGGCCATCTGGCACTATGGGGGTTCTCTGGTTGACAATTGGGCTGATCCCACGGCCTTCACCGGGGACGCGAAAGAGGTCAAAGATGCGTTACGGATGTATCGCGACATGGTTCGAGCCGGTGTCATGGCCCCGCCGGGAACATCCCCCGACAATACGGTGATGAGTGTGGTCGCCAAAGGAACAAGTGCGACGGCTCTCGGCCACTCTTTGT
>LFTP01000172.1 GCA_001513395.1 Clostridia bacterium DTU080 | reverse complement strand
CTGAAACGGCTTCCACGAGATACTGGGGGACCTGGGCCGGTTCGTATATCCGCAACGCCAATCCCTCCCTGGATTTCGGTATGACTACGTTCCCTCAAGGTCCTTCGGGCAATCAAAGGGGCAGCACCACGTGGGGCAACATGATGACTGTCCTGTCCACCACACAAAAGCCTGAGGCCTCTTGGCGCTACATCACCTTTGTTTGCGGTCTGGAATCCGGTATCCAGCTGCTTAGACTGATGGATCGTCCTACCTGTCCGCGCTTGGAGTTCTACCGGACGAGTGCTTGGCGGGAGGCGGTACGGGCCAATCCGTGGATGGAACAGATCCCGGCCATAGTCAATGCCGGAGGAGCCTATCCGTTTATCCGCTTTGCGGATGTCAATGCCCAAGTGGGGCCTTTGATCCGCGCCGCCATCCAGTCGGCTACCATGTCGCCTGAAGAGGCGCTTTTGAGATCGGAGGAGATCGTCAATCGTTTCTTGAGCGAGACGGAGTGATTGATGGAGGATCGACTGTGCCGAGCTTGAAGTTCCTTATGTGAGCGAAAGAGGCAATTTGAAGGAGCTGAACCATGGAACGACGTCGGCTAACAATCTGTCTGTGGGGGCTGTTATTCATCATCTTTTCGATATTCCTCTTCGGCGCGCTGGGTCCAGCTGTGGCCTCATCGGCATCGGTGCGCTACGCACCCGATAAATGGGCCGTCGTGCCGAAACTCAAACCGGACGCGACGGTACGGATTGACGGGCGGCTGCAGGAGTCGTGGTGGCAGGAGGCGGCTACGGTCACCGGCTTTCAGACCGCCTACTACGAGTATGTCCGCTCTCATGAGACGGTTCACTACCTGCTGGCCTATGATGATCAACATCTGTTGGTCGGCGGGAGAGTGTCTCGCGATGAGGCGGAATCGCTGCATAAGATTGAGGTCGTTCTGCGGCATGAAGGGCGCGCCGGGAACTACTTCGTCGCCAGCATCCCCGTCAAGACCCGGCATCCGGCCAGTGCCGCGCAGTTGAACACGATCTGGAACCCGTCGCTCAATGAGCTGTCTTCCGATGAGGGACGGGTCGAGGTGCGCGGTTTCAGCTACGCCACATCGGAACAGGATGATCGGTTCACCGTCGAGGCGGCGATTCCGTTTACCGCCTTGTCGGCCGCGGGCGTAGAGCCAGGAGATGAGTGGCAGGTGAACATCATCCATGTGCATCACTTGTACACCAAACCTCTCACAT
>LFTP01000239.1 GCA_001513395.1 Clostridia bacterium DTU080 | reverse complement strand
AAAAACTGTATATCATCAACGACAACCGTCTTTACTCCTCATCTCCGCACCAAAACACCGATGAAGTTGTCGATATTAATGCTCCCACTAGTGTTACAGACGAAGCGCACTGGCTGATCTCACCAATTCGTTCAAAGTGTTGAATAAGACAACGGAAAGGAAGTGCAACCGTGAGGCCTGCTAGGAGCATGCTCTTCAGTCTGATGATGTGCGTTCCGCTTTTTGGATTTATGCTGTCGACAGCCGCGCTCGCGGCGACACGAGACGTGCAGTTTGTCGTCTACTCCAGCGAAGATCGCGTCCCGTTGTATCAGCAGAGCTTCGATGCGTTTCAGGCGAAGACTGGCATCAGTGTCCAACATCAACCGTCTCCAGCCGCGCAAGTGCAGAAATGGGAAATGGTCATCACCCGTATCGCCGGCGGAGTATCTCCTGATGTAGTTGGGGCTGTAAGCGTGGAGTTCGTTCAGTACGCGGCGAACGGTCTGATCATGCCCGTTGATGACTTGATGAAAAGGGACAAAGTTGACACTGGCCACGTCATCCCTATTTTGGTCAGCGCCCATCAATGGCGCGGCAGGCAATACATGATGCCCTACGGAGCTTCAGGTCTGCCTCTGGTCTACAACGTTCAGCTATTTGATGAAGCGGGTGTCACCCATCCCCCGGATGTATGGGATCAACCGGAATGGACATGGGAGACGTTCGTCGAGTCGTTGAAGAAGCTTACGAAAAAGGATGCCGACGGCAACATCATTCAATACGGATTGGCCACTGCGCCCATGGACAGCTGGGTGACATTGCCGTATACGTGGGGCGGTGACTGGATCGATGACGAGCTGAAGCGCTTTATGGGTACCTCTCCCGAAACCCTTTCCTCTTTGCAAGCCTTGCAAGATATGCGCTGGACGTACGAGGTGATGGGTACGAGCGGCAATCTGTTGTTCCAAGGAAGCGCCGCCGTAGCCGGTACGGGCACCTGGAATCTTCCCACTATAATCGCCAGTCCTTTGAACCTGCGCATAGCCCCGTGGTTCAAAGTGGGCACACATCACCCCAAGGGTCCCATCAATCCCATGGGTCTTACTATCTTGGAAACCAGTTCGAACAAAGAAGCCGCTTGGGAGTTTGTGAAGTTCGTCACCCTGGATCCCGACGGAAACTACCTATTTGCCAATGCCGCCGGTGCCCTCCCCGGAACTTCGCAGGGATATCGACGTTGGCAAGAGTCAGTCCAAACTCAAAGGCCAGGGTTGAATCCGTTTGCCTTCGTGCAACAGGTGGCCGAACACGGTGATGTATCCCGAATCCGAATGGTCACCACGTTTAACGAGATCAATGCCATCATGAATCCTACGGTTTCGGCCGTCATCAACAACCTCAAATCACCCACTTCAGCCATGGAAGAAGTGGCTCCGGTAATCCAGGCTCTGATCGACCGAAGTAAACACTGAGATATGCGCATGAATCCATCTGGCTCTGCTTTTGCGGGGCCCGAATCATCGCCCTCAAACAGTCGGATCGCCGAACGGAACACTCTTTTCAGACGATGATTATCCAAAGGCTCATCGGATGCGCTGTTGGCAGAGAGATGCCAACAGCCTGGCACCGAGGGCAACATGGTTTTCTCATAGCGGAGTCCTACCAGTCTGACAGTAATCAGCGCCTTTTAAACTCGATCTTTCACGAACGAAGCTCATGGAGTTGGGCATCCTCGCCGACTCTGTTCAGAGCGGCTGAAAAACAAGACAGAAAGGACGTGTAACTTGATGATTCCCAAAGACTCCTTCTGGCGTGTGATCATATGTACTCTCGTTTTTGGATTGGTGCTTTCCACGTTTGCTTACGCTGCCCCAAGAGACGTGCAATTCGTTGTCTACTCCAGTGAAGATCGCGTACCGCTGTATCAGCAGAACTTCGATGCCTTTAAAGCCAAGACCGGCATCGGTGTCGAATACCTGCAATCACCTGCTTCGCAAGTACAAAAATGGGAACAGGTCATCACCCGCGTCGCCGGCGGAGTTTCTCCGGACGTTGTGGGGGCCGTCAGCGTGGAGTTTGTGCAGTACGCGGCAAACGGTCTCATCCTGCCTGTCGATGATTTTATTCAAAGAGACAAAGCCAACACCGGATCCATCATCCCCATCTTGGTCAGCGCCCTTCAATGGCGCGGCAAGCAGTACATGATGCCTTACGGAGCTTCGGGCATACCGTTGGTTTACAATGTTCAGCTCTTTGACGAAGCAGGGGTAGCGCATCCTCCGGATGTCTGGGGCCGAGCGGAATGGAACTGGGAGACCTTTGTCGATACGCTGAGAAAACTGACGAAGACCGATGCCGACGGGAATACCACGCAGTACGGGTTGGGCGGTCCGCCCTGGGACGGCTGGATCACACTACCTTACACGTGGGGCGGTGACTGGATCGACTCTGAGCTAAGGCGCTTCATGGGTACCTCTCCCGAAACCATCGCCTCTTTGCAGGCTATGCAAGATCTGCGCTGGAACTACCGCGTGATGGGTACGGGCGGCGGCCTGCTTGAGGGACGCGCGGCCATGGTTGGCTGGGGCACCTGGAATCTGCCGGCTATGATCAGCAGCCCGCTCGACTTGCGTCTGGCACCCTGGTTTGTGGTCGGCACGCATCCACCAAAGGGTCCGATCAATCCCATGGGTCTGGCCATCTTGTCCACCAGCCCGAACAAAGAGGCCGCTTGGGAATTCGTGAAATTCAGCACCCTGGATCCCGAAGGGAACTACCTGTTTGCCACTGCCGCCGGTGCCCTTCCCGGAACTCCGCAGGCATATCGGCGCTGGCAGGAATCCATACAGACTCAGAAGCCCGGCCTGAATCCGTTTGCTTTCGTGCAACAAGTGGCCGAACACGGTGCCGTGATCAATATCCGAAAGACCACTACGTTTAACGACATCAATGCCATCATGGGCCCGGCTGTATCCGCGGTGATCAACAACGTCAAATCACCTGCTTCGGCTATGGAGGAAGTAGCTCCGGTGGTGCAGACTCTGATTGGCCAAAGCGCACACTGAGATGAAACATCCGCTTTCGATGGGCTGTCCTAAAAGGACGGCCCTTATACCGTCTTAGCATCTCGAACGTTCTGCAGAGGCTATGGCAATCGATCCGTCCGCCGATGCCACGAACAGAGCACACCGGATTCCCAGCCGCTTTTCCGGTTCGGCTCCGTACGGCGGATAACAAGACAAGAGAAAGGAAGTGTATCTTGTGAGAACGATCAAGGGCGTACCTCTCTTTGCTATGGCTTGCACAGTGCTGATCGGGTTGACTCTGTCGATGATAGCTTGTGGCACCGCAAGGGATGTGCAGTTTGTTGTCTATTCCAGTGAAGACCGCGTACCGTTGTATCAGCAGGCTTTCGATGCCTTTAAAGCCAAGACCGGTATCGGCGTTGAACATATGCAGGCCCCCGGTGCGCAAGTCCAAAAGTGGGAACAGGTCATCACCCGTATCGCGGGCGGTGTGTCGCCTGACGTGGTGGGAGCCGTCAGCGTAGAGTTTGTACAATACGCGGCAAACGGCCTCATCCTACCTGTCGATGATTTTATTCAAAGAGACAAAGTCAACACCGGATCCATCATCCCCATCTTGGTCAGTGCCCTGCAATGGCGAGGTAAACAGTACATGATGCCCTACGGAGCATCCGGCGTTCCCCTGGTCTACAATGTCCAGCTCTTTGACGAAGCAGGCGTCGCGTATCCGCCGGACGTCTGGGGTCGACCGGAATGGAACTGGGAGACCTTTGTCGACACGTTGAGGAAACTGACAAAGACCGATGCCGACGGGAATATCACGCAGTACGGATTGGGCGGTCCGCCCTGGGACAGCTGGATCACGCTGCCTTACACGTGGGGCGGTGACTGGATCGACTCCAAGTTGCAACGCTTTATGGGCACCTCCGCCGAAACCGTCGCCTCTTTGCAAGCTATGCAAGATCTGCGCTGGAACTACCGCGTGATGGGTACGGGCGGCGGCTTGCTTGAGGGACACGCTGCCATGGTCGGTTGGGGCACCTGGAATCTGCCGGCTATGATCCGCAGTCCTTTGAACCTGCGCATGGCACCTTGGTTCGTCGTCGGCACGCATCCTCCCAAGGGTCCAATCAATCCCAATGGCCTGGCCATCTTGGAGACCAGCCCGAACAAAGAGGCCGCTTGGGAGTTTGTAAAATTCCATACCCTGGATCCCGAAGGGAACTACCTGTTTGCCACTGCCGCCGGTTCCCTCCCCGGAACTCCGCAGGCCTACCGACGCTGGCAAGAATCCATCCAAACTCAAAAGCCCGGCCTGAATCCGTTTGCCTTCGTCCAGCAAGTGGCCGAACACGGAGCCATCATCGACATCCGAAAAGTCACGACTTTCAATGACATCAACTCGGTTATGGTCCCGGCTGTATCAGACGTGATCAACAATGTCAAATCAGCCGCTTCAGCCATGGAAGAAGTGGCTCCGGTAGTTCAAACGCTGATCGACCAGAGCGCACACTGAGACAACTGAGACATGAGTTATCGATTATTTGGGGCTGCTCCAAGTAGAAACCGGAGCAGCCCCTGTTTTCGTTTGCTAGAGCGTCTGTTACATATCCCAAAGGATGATCGACCGGAAGCCATGGAGCCGTCCCAGCCTTGCTTTTGGGACAGCCCCGAGACTCCTTGCCTCCGCTCCAGGAGACATAGGAAGCGGGTCAATGGGGCTGTCCCAAAAGGTCGGCCCCTCGTCTCTTTTAGCTCGCGTCTCGGCTTAGAGAC
>LFTP01000063.1:2565-5486 GCA_001513395.1 Clostridia bacterium DTU080 | reverse complement strand
GCAAGAGATGGCGTGATGTCAACGCTCTGCGCAAACCCGATCGCCCGCCTGTCTGGTGCCGGCCGGTCGGAGCATGGAAGGAGCTTCTCCCGGAGGATGCGCTGCGCTGCAGCGAACCGTGGCTTCGCAACATCGAGCGCCATCTGCGCCGGGAGATCATCAAGCTGGAGATAGGCGATGATACACCTCTCGACGGCACCTTTCCCGTTCCGGCCGTCTTTCGCTACGACCCCCCCAATGTCTGGGGGCTCGACATGGGCCAGATCAGGCCTGAAGAAGAGGACGGAGCCTGGGCCTACGATCCTCCTTTGCGGACGGAAGAGGATTTCGACAAGTTGCGACTCCCGCGCCTTACATACGATGAAAAGCGGACCGAGATCAATCTGTCCCGAACCCACGAGCTATTAGGGGATATCCTGCCGGTTAAGCCGGTCTGCGGAGCGCCGCTGACGACTACTCTGTGCAACCCCGCCGCTCGCCTGCGCGGCCTGACTCAGATGATGATCGACATGATCGACTCCCCTCATCTCGTGCACCGTCTGATGGCTCATATGAGAGACGGGGTCTTGGGGGCCATGCGCCAAGTGCAAGCTATGGGCCTGCTCACCCCGAACAACAACGAACCAATGATATGCAGCGATCCCATTGATCCCCCGCCTCCCGGTGAACCGATCTCTTACAAGAACATGTGGGTCATGGCCAACAGCCAGGAATTCGATCAGGTTTCCCCACGGATGTGGGAAGAGTTTTGCCTCAACTACCAGTTGCCCATCTTCGAAGAGTTCGGTCTGGTGGCCTACGGTTGCTGCGAAGACCTCACCCACAAGATCGACGGTGTGCTGTCCATTCCTAATCTGCGCATCTTTGTCTGCAGCGCCTGGACCGATCTGCCGACGGTCATCGAACGCGTCGGTGACAGATACGTCATCATGTGGCGTCAGAAGGCCAGTGCGGTGGTCTATGCCCCGGATGAGGACACTCTCAAACGCGACCTGGAAGAAGGACTCCGGCAGTTGCAAGGCTGTTACACGCAGATCGTGTTGAGAGAATTGCAAACCCTGGCGGGCAATATGGATCGGTTGCACGTGTGGACGAGACTGGCCATTGAGGCCGCCGAAAAATACGCCTGAGAGATCTCGACTGTCCTGATTCGGATCTTCGGTGATCGGCATATGAATGAACGATCTGTACTGCACCGGTTTTGGACCAACCTCTCACGCAACACATAGGATGAGCCGTAAGACTGTGCATATTGAGAGGTGAAACGATGAGAGTCTGTCTAGATCCAGGTCACGGCGGCAACGATACCGGTGCGGTAGGTCCGACGGGACTGAGCGAGGCCCAGGTGGCGTTGGCTGTCTGTCTCAGTCTGCGCGAACACTTAACTGCTTTGGGGCATCAGGCGCTGCTGACTCGGGAAAGTGATGAAGCTTTGGCTGAGGACGCCGAACAAGACAGGCATCTGCGCCGCCAAAAAGCCAAGTTCAGTCTGTGTCAAGCGTTTATTAGCGTTCATTGTGCGGCTTCGGACAATCCGAATGCTAGCGGCATCAGTACCCTATATTCCCGCGGCGATGCCTACAGTGCTCTTTTGGCCACACACATACAACAAAGTGTGGTTTCGGCATCCGGTGGGCTGCCTAACCTGGGCATCTTGCCGGTCTCGGACCTGAGGGATATCCGGAGTCTGCATATGCCGGCCGTCGTAGTGCAATTGGGATATATATCCAACCCCGGCGAAGAGGCCCTGTTGGCAGATGCTGCTTGGATCGACCGGATGGCGGAGGCCATGGTCCGAGCCATTGCCGTTTGGCACGACGAGCGAGCGGCGGCCGTTCAAGCGGAAGATGAGGATCCGATGAGGCGTAAGAGCCGACAAGAAGAAGGCACTGAAAAAGCACAGGCTGAAGAGGAAGTTGCTGAAGAGGATTCGTCTGCCCCACCCGAGTCCGCTGTTCAGGCCGACTCTGAAGAGGCGAAACATGAAGAGACAAGCCTGCAGCCTGAGCCGGCTATCAGTCGGGCCTCACCGCACGCGGTGCGGATTACTCCCGTGATACAGGCCGCTTTGAACGTCCCCGGCCATGTAAGTACGGCGGGCGTGGCTCACGCTAGAGCCACGCATTCGATATCATCAGCACAACAGATAGGCGCGGCATCTCAGTCTTCGGTGATCGGTTTACCCGGCTCGGCCACTATGCGCTCAGGATCCGCCGCGCAGGGCCGCAGCGCCGCGGCTCAGGGTATTCGAGTGACCACCACGGTCAGAAAACCCCGTGGCTGAACACATCTTCGGCTAAGACGATGGGTAAAAAACGCAAGACATCGGGTGCGATCGGTAGGAGGCGGGATCGCTCCCGCCGTCCTCCCACACCACCGGGCATACGGTTTTCGTACCGCGGCGGTTCATGTAGCACTTCCGGAAGCGTCGGTGTTGATCAAGCAGCGAGACGAGTCCAAATGCACAGTAGAAGGATTTCTTGAAGGCTTCGTTCAGATGTGAGGCTCCTGCATTCCACCGGGGGCCTCGTCCCTCCATGCCCGGGCTTCCGTCAGTCCGCGTTTCATAGGGTTACAAGCCCGAATGTAGGTACGGTTCCAACGTCAACGGATGAGACGTCACAGTCTCCGGCGGATCCGACCGTCAAGCTCCTCGAAGACCTTCTTCACCTGCGCAAGCCGGAAGCAGTTGCCCCAACCGCGTAGAAGCAGAGCAAGCTCATCCACGGTTTGTTTGAGACTCCATCCCCTACCCCGGCGAAGGGGTTCCTTCACTTTTTCCTTGAGCCGTTTCACTGATCCGAGCCGCGGCTTCATGTGAAAGGTCACAGAGTAGCCGAAGAATTTCCGCCGCCAAGGGCGATCGACTGCGCTTCTCTCATGGTTGACCTTAAGCTTAAGTTCACTCTCCAAGAACCCGG
>LFTP01000063.1:0-2489 GCA_001513395.1 Clostridia bacterium DTU080 | reverse complement strand
CCCGCTCAGACTGCACATAAATCATGCGATCGTTCGCATATCGGCAGAAGGCATGTCCTCGTCTTTCCGATCCTTTGTCCAGCTCATCCTGAAAGGTGTTGGACAGCAAGGAAGAGCGGGCCGCCTTACGGCGTTCCTTCTAGCCGGACCGATACGAATCATTGCCCCTTACAGGTACCGGCGTATCACGTTTGTCACTGATCCGTCGAGCTATACGCGACATCACAACATCGTGGTTGACGCTGTCGAACCTTGATGCGGGGCCATTCAGGTACGGAAGCAACTCATCGACGGTCATGCCGTCGACTCCGGCTACCCCCTTATCGGACCTGACGCGACGTAACGCCCGCGACATATTCTCGCCTTCGACCACCGCTTCCATCAGTCTCGACTCTTCCGGACGGGAGGTCTTTTTCCTTGCCGTGACGTTTGGCGCGCCCTTCCCGTATCTTCGCAGATTCCGTGCGCTATCTGCCGAGCGGGCTTTTGGCATCTCAGCCGGGGCACTGTCCCACTGAGACAGCGGGACAGTCGGACACAGGGACAGTGCCCGACTCAGTCACTGTCCCACCATCTTAGTCTCCGCCTCCTCCGTCATCGAGACTCGAGGCTCCCATCCGGTACTGCTTGTTTCGCCTTTCGGCCAACTCAAGCGGCCTACTATGCCGTCTGCAGACTTCCGTCGGTCCATTGCGCCGCCTTACGACGGCAATAGCACGTGGCAGATCGACAGACCTCCCCGGGTGATGCGCATTCACCTTCACGCCAATGCCCACCGGATATACGACAGCGCATTCCGTATGGGTGCGGGGAAGAGACTCGCCTTCTCACCCGGCGCGAGCGCCTCCTATGCGATCCCTGTTCGTCAGACTGGCGCTTTGCCTGCGGCTTCCTTCAGATTCTACCTCACTATGGACACCCTTGCCGTCCGGCTGGCAGTTCCCCCCCATTGGGCCTGCAGGAGACTGTCACTCCCAAGCAAACGCTCCATGCCGGTCGCACGCGAACAAGACGGGCCGGCGAACCGACCCGTCCTGGCTTGCTTGAGACCGCGCTCTTGTTACGGGCAGAAGGGGGTGGCGGCGTTGATCTTGAGGATGCCCTCTTTGGCCACCACAAGGCAGTACTCGATGTCGAGGGTGATGAAGAAGCTGTCGAAAATGCCGTCCTCGTTGGTGTCGACGGGTATCAAGCAGAAGCCGATCTGAATATCGTGCTTTTGCACCACCGTCTGTCCGGGACCGACTCCGGCGCCGGGGCAGTCTACCTCATCGGACACCGTGGCCGTCAAAGGTCCGAGCACGACTGTACCGGCGGAGTCGACGATCTGGAAGGTGACGACAAAGACGTTGCATATCTTGTTCGTGGCCACGCCGACACCGGGATCTACGTCGGTGACGACGATTTGCAGACCGGGGAGCAACTCACCCGTGGACGGATCCAGTATACCGGCGAGGCCGAACGGTCCGAGCGGATCATCGAGAGTGGCCTGTACTTCCTGAGTGCAGATGACCTCCAGCGCCTTTATGCGCAGATGACGGAACCGGTTGTCGATGAAATCAAACTGTGGGGACTGAAAACCCATTTCTTAAATACACCTCCTGAAATCTAGGGGGACCGGCAGAGCGAATCATCGGATTCACCCTGCCTCGCCGACGTCCACGATCTACTGCTACGGACAGAAGGGAGTGGCGGCGTCAACCTTGAGGATGGTCTCCTGGGCTACCACAAGGCAGTAGTCAATGTGAAGCGTGATATAGAAGCTGTCGAAGATGCCGTTTTCATCGGTGTCTACGGGGATCAAGCAGAACCCGACCTGGATGTCATGCTTTTGCACAACTGTTTGTCCGGGGCCAAGTCCTGCACCGGGGCAAGGTACTGCGTCGGAGACGGTGACGGTCAGCGGACCAAGCACGACTGCACCAGCGGAGTTGACGATCTGGAAGGTGACGACAAAGACGTTGCATACCTTGTTGGGAACCACGCCCACTCCCGGATCGATATCGGTGACTACGATGCGGAGACCGGGCAGCAATTCACCTGTGGAGGGGTCGAGTATTCCGGCGACACCGAAGGGACCGGCCGGGTCGTCGAGCGTGGCCTGTACCTCTTGCGTGCAGATTACCGCCAGAGTCTTGATCCGGCGATGCAGGAACCGATTGTCAATGAAATCGAACTGTGGTGACTGAAAACCCACCTACATGCACCTCCTGAAGTTGAGGAGCTTGCCTCTTGGCAACACATATATACGGCGAAGCACCTTTAAGAGGAATGAGAAGGATCGACTATTCTGAAATCCTCAGCTCCTCGCACACCCGGTCTCCGGTAAGGACAACACCTTTTGGTCCGCAACGACGCCAGGGCGAGGCAACCTCGACACGCTCCGTCGATCGGTAGACACGCCGACACATGTACACCCGACATTGACAACATCGAGTAGGGTGACGCTCGCTGATCAGGCGAGCGTCAGCCCTCTCACAGAACCGTAC
>LFTP01000114.1 GCA_001513395.1 Clostridia bacterium DTU080 | reverse complement strand
ACCTTTGTCCTCATGACTACTTTGCCGGAGGATGAATGGAGCAACACGGAGATTCTTGAGGAGTACAAGGGCCAGAGCAGCGTGGAAACCCGCTTCCGCAACCTCAAAGCCGACCCATGTATCGTGGACACCCTATACGTCAACTCATCTCGCCGGGCGGAAGCACTCGCCTACCTGTTTCTCTTGGCTCTGATTGTGGCTTGTTATATCGAAGTGCGGGTCCGTCAGGAGCTCAAAAAGCGCCAAAGACCCTTTCTGGTTCCGGGGGACCGTTGGACCGAACGTCCAACGATGAGCATGATTTTCGACATCCTCAGCGGAGTTCAGATCCTCAAACTCTGCAACGGTAGAGCAACTCGACGAAGGTTGCCTTCGAACATCGATCCGCGCCTGTACGAGCTCCTGGAACTCACGGGCCTTGATCACAAGGCCTACACCCATGTGAGCTATGCTACGTAACCCTTGATCAAAAACCGGGGGGCACTCAGGCAGAAGGGTGCGGAAAACTGGCTTTATTACTCAAGCCACAGGTAATGAGGTTCAAAACCTCCTCTTCCCGGTCCGTCAATTCATGATACCTATCGTTAGGTCGAGGATCGACACTGAGTACGTAGGTTACCAAACGATCAGCCATGGAGGGCAGGATTGGCCGTTCACCGGCCACAATGGTCCTTATGGCTTGCAGCATACTTGTCGTGTCGATGCCTTTCCACAAAAACCCTCTAACCCCGGCTCGCAGACAGTCCACCACCAAAGCCGGTTCCGTGTAAGCACTGATGGAAAGCACGGGAGCATGTGCACTGAGCAATTCCATTGTCTGAACAAAGCCGACCGTTGCAGACACGAGAGTCTCGACTGAGACGATGAGGACGTCGACTGCCGCCACCTGTAACTCCGAAAGGACGGCGGTTCCGTCCACTGCATCACCAGCTGCATATCAGGGGTCTGGCGTATCAAGTGCTCCAGAGCGTAGCGATCCAGGGTATATTGATCGAGAATACCCACTTTAGCGACCTCAAATTCTTGCGTGGACATATCAAAACACTCCCTCTAGAACCTATCCGGGCGGAGCCCGACAAGGATGCGACACACAGGATTAGGACCAAAGTCCCACATCTGGTTCAACGACATACATAGGAAAAAGGCGGAAAAGTCCTTCTGCCCCATTTTTGTTAGACTTCGAATAAGGACGAATGTCGCGATTAGTGCTATTGGAATGCAAAAAAGGGGCTGTAGCAGCCCCGAAGAAATGGATAGGGAAGGGGATGAGGAGCAGATAATTCAGAAGACCAACATGCCCAACAGCGCCGCACCCACTATAGCACCGATGGGATGCAAGCGATACTTCGCCACTGCCACGATAGCGATAGCGCACATCACGACCGCAATCGGATCCAGTCTGCCCATGCTTTGATTCGGCCCGTCGCTGACGACGATCGCCGCTTGGGTGACAAACACGGCGGCCGAAATGATCAGTCCGGCCACCACCGGTCTGATCCCGCGCAGAATGGCCTCTACCGTGGGATGATCTCGAAATCTGTCTAAGGCCTTCGAAATCAGAAGAACAAAGATCAATGCTGGCAAGGTTACGGCCACCGTGGCCAGAATTCCGCCCAGCACTCCTGCCAGCCGATAACCGACGAAAGTGGCTACGTTCACTCCCACAGGACCGGGAGTCATCTCGGCGATGGCCAGCATATCGACAAACTCAGCGGCCGTTATCCAGCCACGCTGCTCAACCTCGGCCTGGATCAAGGGCAGCATGGCATATCCGCCTCCTATGGTAAAAAAGCCCAGACGGAAAAAGACCCATATCAGTGTCAGATAGATCACTGCCGCATGCCCCCCACAGCTATCTTGCCTGCGAGGACACCCAACAACCCGCCGGCCAAGATCGCGTAGATCATGTCGATGTTGGTGAAACAGGCCACCAGAAAGGATAAAGCGGCCAGAACCACTGCGAAAGTGTTTTTCAGCGAGGCGCGCGAGATACGCACAGCCGCCAGAATGATCAGAGCGGCCACTGCTGTTCTGGCCCCTTGCAGGGCTTTAGCCACATAGAAGGTCTCCCGGAATTGAGTGAAGGATGTCGCGATGACCAAGATCACGACGATCGAAGGGGTCAAGACACCCGCCAAGGCACTGAGAGCGCCCGGAAACCCTGCGATGCGATAACCGATGAACGTTGATGAATTACCGGCGATCACCCCAGGGATAGACTGACTGATGGCATAGATGTCCAGCAACTCTTCACGCTCGATCCAGCCCTTATTATCGATGACTTCCCGCTCGAACAGGGGTAACATGGCCAAACCCCCGCCGATCGTAAAGGCACCGACGCGCAGGAAGGTGAAAAATATCTCGAGCAATGATGCAGGCTTTGCTTTCCTCACAGCTTTGCTTTCGCGCACTTGTGCATTCACGGGGCATGCTCCTATCTTAGGTTCGTGTTAGGGTCCTTCGCTATTCTACCAGATCCGGGCTCGTACGGACGGAGATTGGCTCTTTCAGGCATACGCAAGAGGGTTTAGATCCCAGATAACGTATATTAAGGGAGGTGTTGACCACCAAACGTGAAGACCAGCAACACCAAGGGACGGTGCTTAACCAATGACTGACAATAAGTCGGTACGGATGGCGTTGATCGGTTGCGGCGGACTTGGCAGACGACATGCACTCAATATGAAGGTTATACCCGGTTTGGAACTTGTCGCGGTCTGTGACGCCAATGAGGAGTCTGCTCAGGCCTTGGCAACTGAGCTGGGTACCGATCCTAGCGTATACTCATGCCACAAGACCATGTTTGAGAAAGAGCAACTCGACGCGGTGGCCATCGTGACACCGAATCATACACACGCCCGACTCACAATAGATGCGGCAGAGGCAGGTCTGCACGTTTTTTGTGAGAAGCCGATGGCCCTGAACCTTGAACAGTGCGATGCCATGATTGAAGCCACGAACCGCGCCGGTGTGATGCTCATGATCGGTTACGTTCGTCGCTATCAGGCCCATTTCCGCGAACTGAAGCGACTGGTATCCGCCGGAGAGCTGGGGGACATTCTCATGGCACATGCCGTTCGCTTCGGTATGGGCCCCGGTGGAGGTGTCGGCGGATGGCAGTTGAAAAAAGAGACATACGGCGGCCTGTTCTCGCTTTACAGCCATGAGCTGGACCAACTCGTCTGGCTCGCCGGGGACGTACGCTCCGTACAGGCGACCATGAGATCCGGAGATGATCCTAACAACACGGTTGAAGAAGGTATTGTCATCGGGCTCGAGTTCGAGTCGGGCGCAATAGGTTCATTGGCATCCAGCCGCGTCCACCGCATCGGCAGCTACGAAGTGGGAATTACGGGAACAAAAGGAACGGCCAAGATAACCTCGGGTTCCACTGGCACCCCCATTCTGCTGCACAAGCACGGCGAGAAGCCGGTGCAGATACCGACCAACAAAAACGACGGTCTGCATGATGAAATGGTGGCCTTCGTTGAGTCAATCCGCACAGGTGCACCGCCGGAGGCCGACAGCCATGCCGGGCGTCACGTGGTTGCCATCGCGATGGCGGCTCACGAGTCGGCTGAGACGGGCAAGCGCGTGACAGTAGAGTAGTTGAGCATTATCTTGATCAAGCTGCCGACCGTTCGTGGCCTGCGAGGGCTGATCATGTGTGGCGACAGCCGCAAGCGCAACCAACCCAAGCTCGTCTAAGGGCGAGCTGCGTTACGAGCGAACGACATAGGCACCCTGGGGCGCTTCTCCGGCTTTGGGCTCGCGGTAGGTGCTTCAACAGCACGAATCGAGGCAACGGGCAGTGTCACCTACGGTATAGTGCGCATCGGCCTAAACAGGTACTGCCAGGCAGGGGTGCATCAAAACACCCCTGCCTCATCGCCCAACATCAAGTGTCTGAAAAGACTGCCGCCGACCATCGGTCACGGAAGTTCCATGAATACAGCGATGGCGATTCCGCGAGTCGCACGATCCATGGTGCTTCAAGACATATGAGGTAGGGGAATGCCGCTACCTTCAGCCTTCTTTGCGGGGGGAATTACCGTGCGATTAGGTACAGCCAAGGTCAATATCACGCCGCCGGTCGGTATCGCATTAGCGGGTTTTGGCTTTCGTGACCACGGTTCCGAAGCAGTCAGAGACGAACTTGAGGCCCGCGTCTTTTGGCTGGAAACAGACGACAACGCGGCTTGTATCGTCACAGCGGATATCATCGGCTTTGGGGCCACCCTTACGGCAGACATTCAAAAGGCGGCAGCGGAGCGCTTCGGGTTGTCCCCCAAGGACGTTTTTTTGGCCGCCAGTCACACTCATTCCGGTCCGCAGACGGTCGACACTCTGCTAACCGCGGGCGGTCCTCCGGACAGCGCCTACCTTTCAGACCTGCGGAGCCGGATCATCAACGGGATGGATGAGGCGCGTCAGCGCCTGCGTACCGTCAGTGTAAGGTTGAGCAGAGGCCAGCTTACCGGTTTCAGTATCAACCGCCGAGTGCGGACAGAAAACGGCACAGCAATGGCGCCCGATCCCTCAGGGGTGCGTGACGATGAGGTCATAGCGATCTCCCTTATCGATAACGAAACCGACCGCATCGCAGGATTGCTCTTCCATTTTACCTGTCATCCCACAGTCCTCGGAGACTACACGATATCGGCGGAATACCCGGGAGCTGCTCGCCGTTGGCTGGAAAAGGAGTTTCCGGAGGCCAGCGTCGGCTTTTTGGCCGGCTGCTTCGGTGATGTGCGGCCCAACTGCACAGTGATCGGGGCCAAGCGATTCCGCAGAGGCCTTCCTGAGGAAGTGACGATCTTCGGCCATGCCTTGGGTGCGGAAGTGAGTCGCTCCGTGAAAAAATCGGCTGCAAAGCTGACAAGCCATCTCTACAGTAACGCGGAAGGCTTAGATTTACCGTTGGCCGATGGCAGCCACACGGCTCCTTTCAACATCCACCGCCTTGATCTGGCCCGTGAACTTACCTTGATCGGCATGAGCGGCGAGGTCTGCTGCGACTATGGCTTATTCATAAAGAACCTGCAACCATGGCGCCACATGATACCTGTCGCTTACTGCAATGGATTGATCGGCTATATCGCGCCCGCTCGCTACTTCCCTGAAGGAGGATATGAGCCGGATACCTCGGCACAAGTATACAACCTGCCTGCGCCGTTTGATCCGGCTATTGAACAGATCATTCAAAATTCTATCCGAGCGCTGATGGAGAGATGAGAGACCGTCCCTTGACCCATAGCAAGAGAGAAAAACCGATCACCAACCGCTAACCGACTAAGCAACAGACTCAATCACCGTCATTGGTGTCCTTATCATCATCATTCCTGTCACCGGGTGGAAGGGTCGGCACGGTCCCCAACAGCCTGTCCTGGGCGATATCATCGATACCCGGCTCGAACGGAAGATTGGTGGCGATGTGCAGCATCAATCCCGTAGCCTCGACAACATTGTGACTGGAAGCCGGTATCGCCATAATAACCGGTCGCGACGGATGAGGGATGCCATAGAGCTTACCGTCAACCTCACCGTTAGCCAGGCGTTCACCGTAGGGAACGGCCTCAGCTACCGCGTCTTTTATCACCTCAAGAGAGGCGAGAGCTCCTCGGCTGGCATAGACGACAAAACGCGAATAGGGAAGCATGACGATATCAGGCGGATCCTTGGCCACCAGCATGGTGACCAGCTTCTGTTCGTACATGTCATAAGAGTCTGCAGGAAGCACAATGACACTCACTTCAAGATCTTCGTGAGCTTCACTAAAATCATTGGCCAAGGCTTGCAGGTAATCGAGATCAGATCCAGTAGTCGTCATAATGGCGATGCGCCCTTCTGACGATGGCTCGTGCACGAATGACCATACGATACCTATTATGGCTCCAACAAAAAGCACGACCGTGAGCGCCGCCGGAAGCCAAGCGAGAGTATCACGCGCGGGCGGATCCCTTTTGGGGGGTACCTTTTCGGTCAACGACTCGTCCGCCGTCTGGGGACAGCCGTGGCGGGCACAGCCTCCTCGTCGGATCCAACACGCCAGATGATGAAGGGCCTTACATCGAGGGCATTCAGCAACCTCGTCGCCGACCTGTAGAGGCTCCTCACAGGCTTGACAGTCCGAGGCGGCCTCATCGCTGTCGCTTAGTGTCCAGATGCGCTCCTTCAAGTGATCCTCCATAGGCGTTTCCTCTCTCCTAAGGACTTGCTTTTAGCATAGCATTCCCGCAGGAATGCGGCAAGAAAGTGAGGCCCGAGTTGAAAGAAGCATCCATGAGACGTTGGATACGTATCTTGACTATGACGAGCCTTCTTTTGACCTGCGGAAGTCTGGCCGGGATGACTCAAGAATCCGAGGCGGAGCGCATACTGTCTTTAATGCGCGAGGCTATGCGTCAACCTGAACACGTGGTCTTTACTCAGGACGTAAACATGAGCGCCATTTTGAGCCGATGGCGTTTCAGCGCCACGGTGACGCGACGCGGTGACGCGGTCAGCGTCCACGCCAAGGGAGCTCCATCGTTCATACCACCCGATCTTCTTGCCGATCTTGCGGATTTTGAAAAGGCCTTGGCAAACTTCGATTTGGAATACATGGGCATGGAGCAAGTGAACGGACTGATGTGTCACGTACTCAAGGGAGTCCGCCGACCCCAATTCTACACGGGTGCCATAGAAGGTCGTATCTGGATCGACGAGCATGAGCATCTTATGAGACGAACGGAAGCCCGTTACAGTTGGGGCAGAGTGCGTGTCGACCACACTTATATGTCCATGGACGGTTTTGCGGTACTCGCTCGGCAGGAGGCAAGCATCTCCCCGTTTGCCGTACGGCTGACCGTCACCTATCGGGACTATCGTCTGAACGATTGAGGCGTGGCGGGCGTTTCATTTGCCTGGCTAAGCACTTCTGGTATAATGATGGTGAAATCCATTTCGTCTTGCTATCCTATCGGTTTGGTCTCGCCATGTTGGGGCAACAAGAGGGGCAGCCCTACCCTTTTCTTGTGCACTGGTGCCAAGGATGGCCGAAGTGGCACAAGTTGTCTTGTCTGGGGCAATATCAACCAAGAGGGGTTATTGTCGGCATGAGGATGGATAATGAGACGTACCGGCTCAAGGTTGAAAACCTGTTTGATATGCTTGTGCTGTCTGAAAAGGAAAACGTCTGGCGCCCTGACGTCCAGTCTTCCCTGGAGGAACTCGCGTTGTCGCCACGCAAGGGCCGCTACTTCCTCCGTGTCGTCAGCATGCAGCCCCAGCCCGTACAAGTCCACTTTTACTCCTATTACATGACAAGGGCCCACCGTCAAGACAGCATTCAGGATCTGGAGCGACACATCCGTCACATGTTCTATGAAGAGCGGGAAGAGGCCAAGGCGATCCTGAGTCAAGCGGTTTCTGCCAGCACGTTACCGGCCCTGTTCAGAGTAATTGCCATCACGGATGAGGGTTGGCTGGCTGGCGAGCTGATCCGCATTGTGCTTTCGGCTCCGCCTGAGGAGCTGGTTGAACCCATTCGCCGCAGTCTGTGGTCGGAGGACTATCTCCTGCAATGTCTGGCGATCTACCTTGTGGGCAAGTCACAAGATGAACGGCTGTTAGATCTTTTGGCCAGATTCTATCGCAAGCCCCAGGGTGATAAACTGGATCGCTTGGAAAAAAAGGCCTACGATGCGCTCATGGAAGGGGGGCAACAAGCCTCACCTAAGCTCATCTCGGCGTGGCTGAAGGACAAAAACTCTCGAGTGCGTGATCTGGCCCTGACTCTGACCGCGGAGCGTCTGATGCCTGAAGTGATCTCAGATCTCGTGGGTCTGGTTCTGGTAGATGCCAAGACCAGGACACGAGCCGCAGCGGTCTTGTTGTCTTACGAACAGGCCGGAATCGTCGGCTGGGATCCGGGTGCGGAGAACTCCGTGGAAGTGCGTAAGATCATCAGCGCAGCCAAATCGGGCCCGCTGATAGCCACACTGCGAAATCTGCTGCGAAACGAGAGCCCTTTGGTACGGGAAGTCGCGGCCAAGCTGGTACGCCTGGCTCCGGTTTCCGATGAATTGACATCACAGATGCGAAGACTGGTCACCGAAGACAAAGCGAGTGCCGTACAGATCGCCGCCATGCACACGCTTCATGCGCTCGACAGGTCGAAGTTGATGACGGCCCTGATGGAGCTTTTCTCCGCGGACTCAGCCGGACGTGAAGCGTTGGAAGCCGGAGAGAGTCTTATGGAGACGTTGACGCCCGAGGAAACACGCTTGATCACGGAGGGTATTCGCGCTCGCCTTAAGCGGCGTGAGGCGGCTCTTGACCGCTTTGTGGCCAGCGTCGAATGGTGGCGCCATGACACTTAACCCCCCCGGGAAGCTAACAGTGGCGTTCAATTGGCTCCGACAAGCACATTGTCTCCGTGTCGGCGAAGATGGATTACACAGTGCGGACATCCTTTTCATCCCATTATATTTTTCCTCAGGAGCCAATTGACACCCCAGTCAAAAGCGAGTATACTCAAAGCCAGCTTGATCCAAAACCTAATCAACCATATCGGAAGCTCTTATCAAGAGAGGTGGAGGGACTGGCCCGATGAAGCCCGGCAACCAGCGCTTGAGGGCGCCAGGTGCCAATTCCTGCTGGAGATTTTCTTTTTCTCCAGAGAGATGAGAGGAGGTGCAAGAGTATGAGAAATAAACCTCTTCCATCCGGAGAGGTTGTTCTTTTTCCGGGGGAAAAACGCTCACCGCAGGCAACTAAAACGACGCCGATCATCCGCTTACGCAATGTCACCAAGAGCTTTAACTCGGGTGCCACTCGAATTGAAGCGCTTAACGACATCAGCTTGGATATCCATAGGGGCGTTATCTTTGGCGTCATAGGTCTCTCCGGGGCAGGCAAGAGCACCCTCATCCGCTGCATCAATATGCTGGAAAAGCCGGACTGCGGTGAGATTGAGGTAGCCGGCCAACAGATGACTCGTCTGTCAGAGTCGGAACTGATGGTGGCGCGGCGGCGAATAGGCATGATCTTTCAGCATTTCAACTTGCTGTCGTCACGCACGGTGGCCGGTAATGTCGCATTTCCTCTCGAGATTGCCGGGTTTGACAAACGCTCCATCCGCGCGCGAGTCCGAGAACTGCTGGAGCTGGTGGGTTTGGCCGATCGGGCCGACGCATATCCGACACAGCTTTCCGGAGGCCAAAAGCAGCGCGTCGGCATCGCCCGGGCACTTGCCAACGAGCCTGATGTATTGTTGTCTGACGAGGCTACCTCAGCTCTGGATCCGGAAACCACGCTGCAAGTGCTGCATCTTTTGCGCGACATCAGTCGCCGAATGGGGCTGACCATCGTCATGATCACTCACGAAATGGGGGTCATTCGAGAGATCTGCGATCAGGTGGCGGTCATAGACGGCGGTCGGTTGGTCGAAGTGGGAGACACCGCACGTGTCTTTACCCGTCCCCAAAGCCCAGTGACACGTCGACTGCTCAGAGGACAGATGGAGGCGGAGATTCCCGCCGAGCTCTTGAAGCGCGAGACCCATCCGGGATGCAAGTTGGTCAAGTTGTCTTTCTTGGGTGAGGTGGCCGAAAAACCGGTTATGGCCGAATTGGTTCGACATGTCGCCGTCACGCCGAACATCCTTTACGGGCGTATCGACCGATTACAGGATCGTCCGTGGGGAACATTGATTGTCGAGCTGGCCGGCGAACCGGAGGACGTGGAAAAAGGACTGCTGTATCTGAAAAACGTCGGCGTTGACGTGGACGTCCTGGGTAACGGGAACACAAACGCAAATCATTCCGCATCTCAAGGCCGGTGAGGAGGGAGGGTAAACACAGTGGCGGATTTTCTTCAGGGTATGTTCAACCCCATGACGCGTTCACTCAT
>LFTP01000095.1 GCA_001513395.1 Clostridia bacterium DTU080 | reverse complement strand
AGTCTGTAGGGACCAATATCGGGACAGGGGGAGAGGCATGTCGGACACACGGCGGAAGGCGACGGAGGACGATAGCCAACTGATAGAAGCTTTTTCACGTCTGGAAACGATGGAGATCGGCGGCTTTGTCGGTATCGATCAAGTGATGGATCCGCAAATCAAACCCTTGGATCCCACCATGCACATGGCCGGTCGGGCACTGACCGTGCGGGGAGCGATGATCAACAAAGGCGTGCTCGATGTCGTACAACCGGGCGATGTGCTGGTCATCGACACCGGAGGAGACTACACGACCGGTGTCTGGGGCCACTTGATGACCATGGCCATACGGGATAAAGGAGCGACGGGGGTGGTCGTGGACGGGGCAGTCTTTCATTCGAACCATCTCAGAAGACTCGGATTCCCGGTCTTTGCCAGAACCGCGAGTTCCTATGCCGGGGCATCCCGAATCGCCGGCGGCATGAATGTGCCCGTGCGATGCGGCGGCGTTGAGGTTCATCCGGGCGACATCGTGGTCGGTGATTGTGACGGAGTGGTTGTGGTTCCGAAAAAGCAAGCGCGAGAGATACTGCTCAGATCTCAGATCAGTCATGAAGCCCACCATATCTCGCGTCGCTTGTGTGAAGAAAAGGGTCTGCAGTTCACCCAATTGCCCTTCATTGAGGAGCAGTGGCGGGAGAAGGATCAGCTGCCCAGAGAGAAAACGTATGTCGCTTTTGTTCACTGGCTGGAAAAGGTGAAGCAATCGGAGACCAACGAGTATTTGGAGTGGTTGCGGGCGGTTGCCGATGAGCTGGACGTAACCCAATAGCCCACGGCCCCCGCCTACACAGGATGAAGGCCAACGAAAGGTCACGATGAGGGAAGCCGTTTCTTGCGTGTCTGTTAAACGCAAATATGAATGAGGAGGGAGCATCAACGATGAAGGCCGGTATGACAAGATGTCTCGTGACCGCATTGTTAGTGTGTGCCATGTTGGGTTCGGCGGGGGCAGCCAAGGCCACGGTCACCTTCCTGGTCTGGGGAGATACGGTGCGCTGGCAGCCTATCCTGGCGGGTTTCGCAGAGAAACACCCGGGTTTAGAAGTCGAAATGCAGTCTTTTGGGGGAAACGCGGCCAGTCTTCAGGAAGCACTCTTTGTGCGCACTGCCGCGGGAACGCCTCCCGATCTGGCTTTGACCCATCTTCAGACCCACGCGGAAAACGTTGAATACGGACTCTATGCCGATCTAACCCCGTTTGTGGAGCGCGATCGTGTGGATCTGTATCGCTTCTTTCCCAAAGGCGGAGTCGATGCTTTCTTGAGCAACGGACGGGTAACGGGCATTCCTTCGCAGCTGAGTACGCACTTGTTGTGGTACAACAAGACGTTGCTTGATGCAGACGGTATGCCGTATCCGAGCCGCGATTGGCGTATGACGGAAGAGCTGGTCGTCAATGCCCGTAAGCTGACCAGGGATATCGACGGTGACGGCATCATTGATCAGTGGGGCTTTGGCTCCGTAAACATGTATACGATGGCTCCGCTTTTTTGGGGCACTATGATGTGGACCGACGATTTGCGCCATTCCAACCTCCTCAACCCCAAGGTTCGAGAGGCCTACGAATGGGTACATGAGATCTACCATACGAGACAGATCGCCTCTCCCCAACGGGGTGAGGAAACGGCATTCAAAAACGGCAAGTTGGCGATGATGGGCGGCATCCAGGCCATGTTCGGCCGATTCAGCGGCCTCAGTTGGGATTGGGATGTAGAGGTCTGGCCGATCGCTCCCGCTGGTCCGGTAACCTATGGCAGCGCGGCAGGAATCAGTATGGCCAGGGGTGCGTCTCACCCTGAAGAGGCCTGGACGTTCTTGAAATACTGGATGCAACCGGCGGTGCAGGAAATGGCTATGACCCAGGGGCTGAGTCCGGCCGGACTGGGGGCGTTGCGCGATTACTTCCTCAAGTTCGACGCCAGGGCGGCCCATCTTGATTTCACTCCCGACTCGTTCCAGAATCGACGGGCCATCTTGGAGTCCTTCGAACGGACAGTAGTACAGCCGAATCCGCCCGGTTTCGCAGACATCCAGAAGCTGCGCAATGAGCACCTGATAAAAATCGTCACAGGCGAAAGCTCGCCTCAAGTCGTCCTGGAGACCTTGCATCCTCTGCTGGAAGCGATGCTCCAGGAAGTCTGGTCCCGAAGGAGATAATCATCTAATCATGTGTCGGAAAGGGCGTCCCCCGGTGCCCTTTCCGACACGAATCCCGATTTACTTACATCGTTGTTAACGGTATATCGCTTCTGCCATTCCTGTAGGGAGGATGAGCATCGCCACCTACTGACGGTCGCGAGCCTTCCGCCCCGACAGGCGAGCGAGTACACACACTCTGTGTCCCGAAGAGTGCGAGATGGGGCCGGTTGATCGTCGAATCCAAAACGAGGTCGCCGGATGGCGTGTTATGTGTCCGAATTCAACAGGAACGGGAGTCACGTCCACTGCCGATGCGGGACACGGGTGTTCCAAAAGAGGGGGAAGATTTTGTGAAGGCCAAGCTGGACAGTCAAGTCCCCGGATGGTTGCAACCGGGTAAATTGCGCTGGGTGTGGGCCCTGTGGGAGCCCATGGCGCATTATCGCCGGCAGGGCGGCAACGCCGGGCCTATCGGTATCTGGAATGCGCGCTGGAATACTGAGTATTACGAACGCATGCATTCCGAACAGATCGTGGCCCAGCTGGCGGAGCTGGGGATCAATGTGGTGACTACGTGCTTTTTTAAGGGTTTTGGTATCGAATCCGGGCTCGAGGAGATGGACAAGACCGCAGCTTTTGCGGAGTTGTGCCACCGCTATGGAATCCGTGTCTTGGGCTACATGCAACTGACGACCATTATCTATGAAACGCTCTTGAAAGAGATTCCCGATCTCGAAAACTGGGCCATGGTCGATGCGTCCGGAAACAAGATCACCTACGGCGGCGCTTACTGGCGTTGGCTGGCTTGCGCCACGTGCGATGAGCATATTGAGTATCTGAAACGGGTGATATACAAAGCGTTAGTCGAAGCCAAACTGGACGGAATGCACTGGGACGGCGGGACCTATGACTGCCACTGTGAGCGTTGCCAACAGCGTTTCAGAGAGTACTTGAGGAAAAAGTACCGAAATGCCTCCCGGGCAGAGATCGAGGAGCGTTTCGGAATTGGCTTTCTCGATTTCGTCCGTATTCCCCCGGCATCCAATCCCCGGGATCCTCTCTACAGAGAACTGGTCGCTTTCAGAAACACGGTTAAAGATGAGCGCCTGTTCCGTCTTCATCAGTACTTGAAGGAACTCAATCCCGAAGCCGTCGTGGCTACATACCTTGGCAGTACCACCATGGAGCGATCCGACGGTTACCAGGCGGATCTCATCATCCTGGAAAACTGGGATTTGCCACATGTCCACGGAGAGGGAGAGGTCATCAACCGCGTCAGGTGGTCGCGCATGGCCCGGGTTGCCGGGCGGATGGCCTTGAGCACTTCGTGGCTGCGCGATCCGGATCCCGACAAGAGCGCTCAGATCCCCGCGTTGAACCCGGGCTTTGGCATTCCTTCGCCGCGCTTGCGTCGCGCCGAGTCCCGGGCTGAGGTGAAGCTCGATCTGGCCGAACACGGCGCCTACGGAGGGGACGTCATAGCTGCTACCTGGGCTCTGAGGCCGGGGACACCGCCCGACGGCGCCTATTTCGAGCGTCCGCATATTCACGCCGCTTTGAGCCAGTATATGCGTTTTTATCGCGATCACGAAAAGCTGTGGGACAACGCGGCAAGCCTGGCCAACGTGGCCCTATACTGGTCGTATGAGTCGATGAGCTTCGATCCCAAGGCCGCTTGTCCGGCTCTTTTGGGCTTTGAACAGGCCTTGATCTGGCGGCAGGTGCCCCATCAGTTCCTGCCCTCAGGCCAGAAAGAGCGCATGGGAGAGTATGACGTCATCATCTTGGCGGGCCAGACGTGTCTGAGCGATGAAGAAGCCGCCTTGTTTGAGCAGTACGTCAACTCCGGGGGCGGACTGGTCATCGCCGGAAGGTGCGGCCTTTACGATCAGGATCTGCGGCAGCGCCTGCGAGGTGCTCTCGATCATCTGGTAAACCGCAAGAATGTGGCCTATTTGCCGGATGTATTGGAGGGCATCAAACCCTGGGGAAGTGATCGAAAACCGGATATGAACTACATAGCTCACATACCCCCGTGCGCTGATGAAATGGTGGCTGCCGTACGGAGGGTGACCCGGCGTCCGTTACCTTTGACGGTGAAGACACAAGGCTATGTCGCCGCTGATCTTTACAAAACCCGCTCCGGAGCCATCGTCTTGCATCTGGTCAACTATGAAAACGAAGGGCCGCCGAAGATGGCGGAAGTGACATTCCACCTGCCGCTGAACGACAGCGTGCAGGCCGTGCTATACACTCCGGATGATCGGACTCTGTCGGGCAGTCAGTTGCCCGTTGTCGAAGACGATAGCGGTTTCCATGTCATCGTTCCGCATCTTGAAACCTACGCTTGCCTGGCTCTGCGCCAATAACGGTGAAAGGGGCTGCTTTCAGTGGTTGAGCGAAAGCTTGAAGCGGAGTCTTTGTACTGGGCCTGGTGGGGCTGGGAACCCTTGGATCACTACCGTCGATTGTCCGGCAATGCCGGAGCCGTTGATGGGAGAGCTCCCTCGCTCAGGGAATGGTATGACCGGCTACACTCCAAAGAGCTCGTGAAACTGATGGCTGACATCGGGATTAACTTGGCCGTCACCCACTTTTTCAAGGGTTTTGGGTTGAAACATGAGCATGACGAACAGATGCGAACCAAGGCCTTGGTTCAACTGGCGCATGAGCATGGGATCCGGGTGTTGGGTTACTGCCAGTCGCGCTCTTTGTACTACGAAACCTTTTTACTCGAAGAGCCGGAGGCGACAGATTGGATTCAGCGCGACCAGCTAGGTCAGCCGCGTACCTGGGGCGGGGCGTACTATCGTTGGGCACCTTGCATCATGAACCGGGATTTCCGCTCTTACATGAAGCGGGTGATCCGCTTCGGGCTCGAAGAGATCGGCCTTGACGGTATACACTTTGACAACTGTTACGCTCAACCGTGCTACTGCGAAACCTGCCAGCAGGCCTTCCGCAAGTGGCTGAGCGAGCGCTATCCCTCTCCCAGAGAACGCTTTGGCCTGGCCTCTTTTGATGCCGTCCGTCTGCCTCCGGAAAGAAGATCTCCGGGCAGCATCAACGATCCGCTCATCCAAGCGTGGGTCCGGTTCCGATGCGAAGCGTTGGGAGAGTATCTCGATGACCTGTCGGACTATGCCCGATCGTTGCGGCCGGATGTCATTGTTCTGGGTAATCCTGCTTATCCTCGCAATCCGCACGCGACGCATGATATCAGCGTCTGGGCACCGCTGGTGGGCAAAGCGCTGGATTTGATGTTCGCCGAGAACGGACAGTTTCCGGGCATGGACGAAGAGGCGCTCATCTCCCAAGTCCGGGCTTACAAACACGCGGCGGCGATCGGTTATCGGGTCATTTCCACCACCTGGCAAAGGGGTCGGGAGAACCGCTTGGGGCTGCCGGAGACCGCCAGTCAGATCAAGCTGCAAGTAGCGGAGGCCGCCGCCAACGGCGGCATACCGGGAACAAACTGGGCTCTGCGCCCCATGGGCGAAGGCGATCGGATGCGCATAGACAGAGCAGAGTGGAGACAAGCCCTGAAGGAGTATTTGCTCTTTGTGCAGGCCAACCGGGATTCTATGCGGGGGGCGCAGCGGGTCAAGGACGTAGCGGTTCTTTACTCCTTTGCCTCGGAAGCCTTTGACACCCGTCGGGCCACCGCGATCCGATTGGCCACCGAAGAGGCGTTGCTTCGGGGCGGTCTTACTTGGGAAGCTTTGTTTACGGACGATATGAGTGAACTCGATGACTTCAGTGTCTTGGTACTGGCCGGTCAGTCGCATCTGAGCGATTGCGAATGCGCGGCCATTCGTGCCTTTGTCGAGAAGGGGAAGAAGCTGATTCTGATCGGGGAGAACGGCTATCGGGATGAGACAGGTTTGGAGCGTGGCGTCGATCCTTTCGGCAATCTGCCGGACGGGGCCGTCACTCGTCTGCCCGCTCAGGTAGCCGACTCGGAGATCACCGTGGACTACACGGCGCGCATTGCGCTGTCCAAGGATTGGCGGGTCATAGTCGACGCCGTTGCCCGGGCGGCATCCGACGGATTAACCGTTCGCCTGTTTGGCAGCACCAAAGTCACGGTCAACGCCTATGAGTTTCCTTCGGGCGATCTGGCAGTGCATCTGGTCAACTACCGGACACCGCGCAAGACTGAAGGCCTCCGACTGCAGGTCAAGCGCGGGACCACGGCTCGCATCGTGACGCCTGAGGGAGCTGAAACCGTATTGCAAGTGAGGTCTGACGGTGACAAGCGCTTCATAGACGTACCCGGCTTTGCGGTGTACGCCTTGATTACGGTCTCTTAAGAGTGTGCGACGGCTTGGGGTTTGAGCGCTTCTTCATCAAGCCCCAAGCCGCATCTGCGGATAGGCGTGTCAGCTAAGGCATCCGGGATAACGCAGTTCGGATATTTCGTAGGCGGTGAAAATCAGTGAAAGGTCTTGAGGGGAAAACAGCCATTGTCACAGGAGCGACGGGGCATATCGGCGGGGCTATAGCGGCACGTTTGTTGCGCGAGGGAGCGACCGTATACGCTCACGGAAGATCGCCTGAAGGCGCCCGTCAGGCGGCCGATAGACTGCAGACGGACACAGGGGGGATCTGTCGTCCGCTGTGGGCGGATCTGTCCGATACGCAGCAAATCAGCGCCATGTTCGATGCGTTTGGGACACAGGAGAAAAGACTGGACATTCTGGTCAACAACGCGGCCGCTTTGGGGTTGGACGGCCCCTTCTTGCAAACGAAAGTGGAGGACTGGGAAGCGGTCTTTCGGGTGAATGTCACGGCGGCTTTGCTTTGCACTCAGTTGGCGGCGCGCTTGATGATCCCAAACCAAGACGGGGTGATCATCAACATCAGCTCCAAC